>NZ_FRDN01000009.1 GCF_900143285.1 Desulfitobacterium chlororespirans DSM 11544 | reverse complement strand
AGTGAGGACGATGGAAGACTAAATTACAGTGGAAGAAGATCTGTGCAGTTTTGAGGGAACAGAGTTCCGAGAGGAACACTGAAACTTCAAAGGATCTGGTGATTATACCGGAGGGGTCCCACCCGTTCCCATCCCGAACACGGAAGTTAAGACCTCCAGGGCTGATGATACTTGGACCGCAGGGTCCTGGGAAAGTAAGTCGTTGCCAGGTAGTGCAGGAGACCATCGAGTACGATGGTCTCTTTGCTTTGGGGCAAATCACGCACCAGTGCGTGATTTGATCCCTCACAGGTACGGGTGTTAGCCACCCACACTGCAGGAGCATTCATCTCGAGAGGCAGCGTGGCGAAGGGCCCATTCGCCTTTCGTGTTGCCAGGTAAGAGAGAAATTTGATTTGCAAAGTACCATAACTTGCATATATCGGCCAGATTTCCAAACGTTTGGAAATTTGGCCTGTAAAGTGGCTGTGTGGCTTGACCGAAACAGTCATTGGCGTCGAGATTTCTACATGAGATGTATTGGAGATGAAAGGCATGATAGCTGGAGAAGGTTCGAATTCCTTAGTGAAAAGAGTTTTATGGATAGATATTCTGAAAGGACTAGGCATTATTGCTGTAGTGCTTGGTCATTCAGGTTATCAAAATGGCTATTTTATGTTCTTCTTTCACATGCCTTTATTTGTTTTTGCAAGTGGCTATTTGTATAAAAAGAATTTTAATATGTCATGGTGTGAAGCTTCAAAAAGAAAATTTAAGCATTTGATGGTTCCGTATATTGTTTATATGCTGCTTATAACGCTGATTATGTGCAGTTATAATCTAGTTGCTGGTGCGTCTCTTCCTAAGGCATTAAATCTGGATTGGCGGAGTCTGATCTTGGGTGGCAGCTTGCTCAATGGTGCTTATGGTGTGTTTTGGTTTGCAACATTTTTATTTACCGTCCAAATTCTATATGACTTTTTACAACGCAAAGTGAAATCTTCCTGGTTCTTAGGGTTAATTATTATAGCGTTCTATGGAATAGCTCATTGGGAATCGACAAATTACCAACACATCTTTGTACCAGGGAATGTGGATGTTGCTCTATTTGGAATTATCTTCTACGCTTTGGGGCATTTATTTCATGAAAAAGATTGGTTCAATAAAGAACGGGCCGGTCGATTATTGTTGCTCGGATCGATAGCTTACTTAGCCGTCTTTTTCTATTTGTATGGTGAAGGTATGATTCGCTTTGGCTTAGATTTAAAGCATCGCCAGTATTACTTTTGGGGTACGGTTATCTTAACCCCTTTATCCTGTACAATAATCATTGCATATTTAAGCAAGCTGCTTAGCCGCATTAAGGTGATCCGCACAGTGCTGGAGTTTTTAGGGCAGGCCACCATGGAGATAATGTATCTACATATTATGACCGGAATCATCATCAGTAGGTTTATCCCTTTGCCATGGTATTTATTTTTATTGGCTGGGCTGATCTTTCCTGGTATCTGGTATTATAGTTTACTAAAGCTCAAGGAGTTGAGAGATATCCGCAGCTACACTCGTTACTTTGCAAAAGAAAAAATCTAAAATATAATTAGAGGTGAGGTGCTATAATAAACTAGAAGTGGTGTAATAATGAACGAGCGGATCATTCGAAAAATTCAAGGTTTGGTTTTTCCCGCCTTACTGATTATACTATGGCAAGGCGTTAGTTATTTTGGCTGGGTTAACCCCTATCTTCTGCCTTCACCGGGTGATATTATAGGGGCATTTACGGAACTTTTATTCACCGGGGAGATTTTTATCCATATCAAATCAAGCCTTTTCAGACTGGGAGTGGGGATGGCAATTACCATGGTGCTTGCCGTTCCCCTTGGTTTGTTCATTGGACTTTTTAGCCGGGCGCAGAAATTTATTACTCCGACTTTAGCATTCTTGCAGCAAATCCCCACGATTGCCTGGATTCCTGTCTTTATTCTTTGGCTGGGCATTGGCGAGGGGATGAAGATTGCTCTGATGGTCTACGCAGCGTTTTTTCCTGTCTTTATTAACACATTATTTGGTATTCAATCCGTAGACCAGAAATTAAAAGAGGTGGCCCGGGCTTTTAGTTTAGGTTATCAGGCAAGGATTACTCATGTTTATCTCCCTTCGGCAGCACCCCATTTTTTTGTGGGTATACGGTTAGGCTTCAGCAACTGTTGGCGGGCCCTGGTAGCTGCCGAAATTATTGCTTCCGCAAAGGGATTAGGCTATCTGTTGATGGAGGGTAGAAATCTAGCCCAGTCGGAGTTGATTTTTGTTTCGATTTTTGTTATCGGCAGCCTTGGTGCATTGATTGACTACGGGATTAAGTACCTTGAACAAAGAGTATTACCTTGGCATAAAGCATAACAGAGGAGAAAAAATGAGGCCGCTTTTAGAGATTGACGGGTTAAGGAAAGAGTTTATCACCCCCAGAGCGAATACAACTGCCTTAGCAAAAGTATATATGACTGTAGCAGGGGGGGAGTTTATATGTCTGGTTGGGCCCAGCGGTTGTGGAAAAACAACCTTGCTGCGCCTTATAGCAGGCTTAGAGTTGCCTACAGCCGGCACAGTGTCCATCCTGGGCAAGAAAGTGCTGGAGCCTAGCCGCCAATGTGGGATGGTCTTTCAAGAACCGCGACTTTTCCCTTGGCTTACAGTGGCAGATAACATTGGGGTGGGAGTAAAGGGAAGACTTTCAGCTTCCGAGGTGGAAAAGACAGTGGGTTATCAGCTCGAACTGATCGGCTTAACTGATTTTGCCCAGGTATATCCCCATGAATTATCTGGTGGTATGGCCCAAAGGGTGGCTATCGCACGGGCCCTGGCCATTGATCCGGAGATTCTCCTTTTGGATGAACCCTTTTCAGCATTGGATGCTCTTACCCGTAGACGCATGCAAGATGAGATTTTACAACTTTGGCGAGCTACCGGCAAAACCATGATTATGGTAACTCATGACATCGATGAAGCTATTAATCTCGGACAACGGGTCTTGTTGTTTTCCCCTTCCCCCGGTCGAATCACTCACGTCTTTGATGTGGAAAAAGAGAAGCGGGCAGAGATTAAACGAGAAATCATGAGTTGCTTAACGCTATAATAAAAGCAAAGAAAGAAGGACTACCATTGCTAAAAAGAAAAACCTCATTCATTTATCTACTATGCCTGTTGCTGCTTTTGCTGGGAACACAGGGCTGCAGTGCGGCAAAGCAGGGTCAGCCGGAAGAAAAGAAGCCTCAGGCATTGACTCAGCTTAACGCATCCTACTCCACACGGCCCATTAACGTTCCTGCTATCGTTGCCCTCGACCAGCATAATTTTGAAAAAGGTTTTCAAGGGGAGGGTATCGCTTTTAAATGGACTGAGATTGCAGCGGGGCCGGCACAGCTTGAAGCTCTGGCTTCCAAGAGTATCGATATAAGCACCTCTATGAATTATGTTTCCGCTTTGTTGGCCAAAGCTAATGGCAACGATATCAAGGTCGTTGCCGGGTATTCCCAATTTCCTAAAGGGATCGCCATCGTCGCTCAAACTGAGCTTAATGTAAAAACATTAGCTGATCTGAAGGGTAAGAAAATTGCCCTGCAAAAGGGAACGATGCTCCATGAGTTCTTAATTAAGGCACTGGAAAAAGAGAACTTAAGCCCTGGAGACGTGGAAATGGTCGCGATGGAATCTGTAGATGCAGCTCCTGCCTTGATGGGCGGACAAATTGATGCGGCTATTTTACCTGAACCCCTTCTGATGAAAGTGGTCAGTTCAGGAAAAGGGACTTTAGTTCTGAATGCGGAAGGGCTGATAACCGGTCAAACCTTTATTGTAGCGAGAGCAGACTTTGCCCTGGAGCATCCCGAAGCCGTCAAAAGCTTTATTCAACTCCATGAGGAAAGTATTCATTGGGCTGAGCAGAACAAAGAGCAGTTTTACAGTGTTGCCGGTGAACAACTGAAGCTGGAGCCTAAAGCAGTGGAAGCGCTTTACCCGAAATTTATATTTTCCACGGAGATTAATTCGGAAATGATCCATGAACTTAAACTATCGGCACAGTTTCTGCAAGAGAATGGGTTTATCAAGCCAACAGTAAACACGGACCAATTGGTGGAGGATCTAGTGGATATGTCTTTCCTATAGGTTCTATGTTTCTATCCCATTCAGCAGAAGCCAAGCCCCATTAAGAGATACGAATCAACCGTTGACCCCCGATTTCGAACAGGAAAAGGTCTATATTGTGCCGCTTGCGGGAATATTCTTATTATTTAAAAAGATTTGGTGTACAATATAACTACCAAAGAGAGAGAGAAAAAAGGGGAGTGATACTGATGAAGGTTTATGTTGTGAAATGTATGGATACCAACTTTGTCAGCTCAATAGATAAGATTTTTCTTAATAAACAAGAAGCAGAAAGATATGCTGCTCTCCAAACGAAGAAATACGACTTTGTGACCTTTATGGTCACTGAATACCAGGTATTCAGTGATGGGAGTCAATGCAGCTTGGCAGTTTAACTCCATAGGGGCGTAAAGGACCATTTTAGGATGAAATGGTACAGAATAAGCAGGTTGCCTGGGCTTTAACAGGTAGCCTGCTTTATTTATATTTCATTAAAATAGATAGTTATCCAAAACTAAGAGAGCGGTTTAAAGCTCTCTTTACTTTTTATGAAAACGTGTTTATTCGTTAGGAAAAATGAACAAACTAAGCAATGTCAAGCACAATCTGTGAATACAAAAGGGAAAAGGTTAAAAAAAGGAGGAAGGTATCTTGAATTCCAGGAAAAAAATATTACTCGGATTACTGGTGCTCGCACTGGCTGTTACAGTGCTTATAGGTTGTAATAACCAAAAACCTGGCCCAGGGACAGCTGTTACACCGCCGCCAACGGATCAACAGCCTGTCGCCCAATATGTGGGCAGCGACAGCTGCAAAACCTGCCACGCTGAATATCATACTAATTTTGAGAAATCCCACCATGCCGTGGCCTTTAAGCCCCTATCGGATTACTCCTTAACCCAGCCTGCAGGTGAAATCAAGCTTTTTGATGCTAAGGCTACGGATAAGACAGGGAACCTTGATCTGGCCAATAAGGACCAAGTTTATGGAGTCATGATGGATCACTACATTGTTGCTAAGGCGCCTGAGGGTTTCACAGACAAGGTATATCGTGTCGCATCTCTTGAAAAGTCGGGAGATAAGTATGTCGTCAAACCTGCGAAAGAAGCAGATATTGATAAAGACGGCAAACCCGACTATACAGCAGAGAGCTATACATGCGGCAGCTGTCATTCACCAGGCATCGAACACAATTCAAAAGACTATGGCGTATCCTGTGAATCCTGTCATGGCCCCGGGGGAAACCATGTTACCGCTGCCAATAAAGCAGGGACGATGGATCCTAAAGCGGCGGTTAACGCCTGCAATTCCTGTCACGAAAGCAACCCGAGCAAGAATGACAAAGGAGTATGGACAGCCAATACTCACTATGGAACACGGGACTATTTTGCCAGCAAGCATGGACAAAGCGCTTCGATGAACTGTATGGCATGTCATGATTCCCATAAACCCAATGCCAGCGGCTTGCTTTTAAAAGCAGATAAAGCGCAGGACGTCTGTGCCAAGTGTCATGAAGGAAAATCCTTTGATCTTGATAAGATGATGTGGAAGAACCCAACCGACGCACGAGGGCACTTTACTAAAGACCATAGCTTTGGCGCCCTTCCCTACGATAAATTAGGGGATGATAAAAAGACACCTGAGATTGAGATTACCAATCAGGAAGCTATCGATTTGATCACCAAATTACTTCCAGAGGCCGCTAAAAAATAAATAAAACAGTAAATTATATGGCAATACAGACACCCTTGAAGTAGCAAGAGGATTTCTTACTACGATCAGGGGTGTCTTTCTTTAACTACCATTCGCAAGTTGAATAAAGCATTTTAGCTGAGATTCAAAGCAACTGAGGGGTGATTCATTGTATAGATAGAAAATTCATAATATTATGATAAAACATAGTATTATCATGCTAGGGATTTCAGGTGGGAGTGAGAATAATCAAAGGAGTGGGGATTATGAACGATCCGGTCTGGCATAATTGTTATGAAGATGGGGTACCTAAAAGTATCGAGATCGAGAACATATCGTTATACGAAATGTTCGAACGCAGCGCCCAAAACTTTGGACAGCGACCGGCTATAATTTTTGGCGGCAAGACCTGGACTTATACGGACATGGAGCGGGATGTCGAGCGTTTAGCTAAAGCGTTGATCAGACTTGGTGTCAAGCCTAAGGACCGAATTTCTATCAATATGCCCAACTCTGCAACCTGGATGATTAGTTTCTTTGCCATCATGAAAGTTGGTGCCATCGTAGTTCAGACCAACCCACTCTATGTTGAAGGCGAGCTAAAAGCACTTATGAATGACTCCGGTGCGATAGGTATGATTACTATTGCACCTCTCTACCCGAGAGTTCAGGGAATCCGTCAAGAAACATCGCTTAAGTGGGTTCTTGTAGAAGGTCTAAAGGCCATGGGTCTGGATGAAGGAGAAGGAACGTGTGACTTCCACGGTTGCTTCAATGATGACTCCGAGGTTGAGTGGACCAAGCCGGTTATCGATCCCCGGACAGATATTGCCGTGTTGCAATATACCGGAGGAACCACGGGCACCTCAAAGGGCGCCATGCTTTCCCACGGCAATCTTTATGCTAACGCTTACCAGATTTGGGAGTGGATTAAAGGCTCACCAGGACAAGAGAAATCCTTATGCGTCATTCCCCTGTTTCATATCTACGCCTTGTCCGTCTGTATGAGTACCTCAATTTTTGGGGGAAGTGCCGTGATTCCTGTTCCCAAATTCGATGCGGATCTTATCCTAAAACTTATTAATGATGAGAAGCCTACCCTTTATCCAGGAACGCCAACCATGTATGTAGCGTTGATTAACCATCCCAAGCTTAAAGAGCATGATGTTTCCTCCATAAGGGCATGTGTCAGTGGCTCGGCTCCCTTACCTGTGGAAGTCGCACTGCGTTTTGGGGAATTGACCGGCGGGAAGCTTGTGGAAGGCTATGGGTTATCTGAGGCCTCGCCTGTGACCCATATTAATCCTTTCCCCAGTGCCCGCGTAGGCTCCATTGGCACACCTGTCTCCAATACCCAAGCCAAGATTGTGGATATAGAGCTGGGAGATAAAGAGCTTTCTGTAGGGGAAGTAGGAGAACTGGCCGTTAAAGGCCCCCAGGTTATGCTGGGGTACTGGCAAAGAGAAAATGAGACCAGAGCGGTGCTGCGGGACGGATGGTTGTATACCGGTGATCTGGCCCGCATGGATGAAGATGGGTACTTTTATGTTGTCGATAGAAAAAAAGATATGATTATTACCGGTGGCTATAATGTTTATCCTCGTGAAATTGAAGAAGCATTGTATGCTCATCCTGCCGTCAGAGAAGCGATATGTGCAGGAGTTCCGGATTCATACTGGGGAGAGAAAGTAAAGGCTTATGTAGTGCTGAGAGAAGCACAGCAAGTCACAGAGGAAGAGCTCCTTAACTACTTGAAGAAAGAATTAGCCTCCTATAAAGTGCCTAAACAAATCGAAATCAGGGATAATCTGCCTAAGACAGCCGTTGGTAAAGTCCTGAGAAGATTCTTAGTTGAGGAAGAAAAACAAAAACTGGAAGAACAAGCGAAGGAGGCTTAAAGTGCCCTGTGAAATTTTGATAGGATTAAGGAAAAGAAGCGAGTGACAACTCGCTTCTTTTCCTTGTAAGTGCTCTCCAAAAGAGTCACCTCATTTGCAAGGGGAGCATGATGGCCGTCATGCTTTCCTTCCAATATTTAATTCGTCATTAATCCTTAATGTCGGCCCCTTTACCCATCTGATCTTCGGCAAATGCCACCATTTTTTTGACCATGTTGCCGCCGATTTGTCCGACTTCCCGGGTGGTCATATTTTCAAAGCCTCTCTCCTGGATGTCGTCGTCTAAATGGAGTTCCTCAGCAACCTCCCATTTAAGCTGATCTAATCGTTTTTCGGATTCAGGAACCATTGGCGTTTTATTGCTCATGTGACCTGCCTCCTTTTTTATAGAACATTGGGAAATTCTCAAGGGTCATTATTAAAGTAACCAAATTGAAGAATTCTATACATAACAAAAAAAGAGCCCAACGCGTTTGCTGGGCATAGAGCAGAGGGGTTAGATTGAGGAGGAGTGAAATGAGAAGGTAACTAATGTACCACACAAAATTAGATTGATGTGCATTTCACAATTAGATTGTAACCCATTTCGCAATCCTTGGCTAGCCCTTTTTAAAATTTCCGAATATTAAAATTATTTACTTAATACCTCATTCGAGTGTAGAATGTATTTACATGATTAGGCAGGGCAGAAAGCGGGTAAATTTATGACGACAGCTTATTTTATACATCTCAATGGCATCGTTCAAGGTGTAGGCTTTAGACCCTATGTCTATCGTTTAGCTCATGAAATGGGAATTAAAGGGTGGGTGAACAATTCCAGTCATGGAGTTTATATTCATGCTGAAGGTTCACACGTTCCGGTTTTCTATAGGCGTTTGCTTCAAGAAGTGCCCCCTTTAGCCAAGATTACTCATGAAGAATACCGTGAAGTGGCCTTTGGTAATTATGCAGACTTTGCAATCCTGCAAAGCCAGGAGGAAGGGCAAGCCGATGTGCTCATTTCTCCGGATATAGCTACCTGTGGAGACTGTCTGGCTGAGCTCAGGGATGCAAAGGATTTGCGTTATCGATATCCTTTTATCAACTGCACTAATTGCGGACCCCGTTACACAATTATTCAAGATGTACCCTATGACCGGGCCCAGACGACGATGCAAGCCTTTCCCATGTGCCCTGTCTGCGCTCAGGAATACGAAGAGCCCCTGAACCGCCGCTTTCATGCACAGCCTGTAGCCTGTTCCCAATGCGGTCCTGCGGTTCAGCTTTTGAATGCTCAAGGTGATATCTGCACAGGTCTGGGCATTGAACAGATAGCCCGGGGAGAAATTATAGCTATCAAAGGGTTAGGCGGATTTCATTTAGTCTGTGATGCAGGAAATCCGACAGCTGTTCAACGCTTGCGTCAGCGCAAAGAAAGAGGAGCTAAGCCTTTTGCTTTAATGGCCCGCAATCTTGAGGTCATTGGCAGATATCTTAAAGTCTCTTTAATAGAGGAAGAGCTGTTAAAGAGCTCAGCAGCTCCTATCGTTGTCTTAGAAAGAAAAAAGGAAAGCGGGAATTATTTTCCTGATGAATTGGCCCCAGGGCTTCATACCTTGGGAGTGATGCTCCCTTATACTCCTCTCCATGCCCTGCTTTTCGATGGAGCCTTTGATTTTTTGGTGATGACCAGTGGGAATCTCAGTGGGCGTCCCTTGATTTATACTAATGAAGAGGCTGTCCGGGAGCTTAAAGGGATCGCCGACTATTTTCTCCTTCATAATCGGGATATTTTTCATCCCTGTGATGATTCTGTGGTTCAAGTCATTGGAGATGAGGCCGTCTTGCACCGGCGGGCCCGCGGTTATGTTCCGCTCCCTCAGAAATGTCCTCAGGATTTCAAGGCTTCAATCTTAGGGGTAGGCGGAGAATTAAAAAATGCCTTTTGCCTGGGAGCCAAAGACAGAGCCTTTACCAGCCAATATATCGGAGATATGGAAGGGTACGAGAATTTTCAGCGTTTTCGTCAGGAGCTGGCTTCCTTCCAAAAAGTAGTGCAAATTGTGCCTGAGGTGGTAGCCTATGATGCCCACCCCGATTTCCAGACCACACAGTTTGCTTTGGCAGGCTCCTGGCCACAGAAAATAAAAGTGCAGCACCATCACGCCCATTTAGTGAGTGTCTTGGGAGAGCATGGCATCACAGCCCCTGCCTTAGGTGTGGTGTGTGACGGGACAGGCTGGGGTGAAGATCGGCGAATCTGGGGATTTGAGTTTTTGAAGGGAAATGCTGAAGGATACCGGCGTTTGGCTCATTTGGAATATCTGCCCTTACCTGGAGGAGATGCCGGAGCCAAACATCCCTTGCGGATTGCCTATGCCTATGGAAAAACCCTGCTCTCTGAGCAGGAGTGGCTGATGACGGAAAGATTATGGGAAAGGCTTGCTGCGGCTGAACAGAAGATCCTCGATCAACAGCTGGAGAAAAGGCTTCAGATCTTTGAGACATCCAGTGGAGGCAGGCTATTCGATGCTGTGAGCGCTTTGCTGGGTATCTGTACAAGCGTTACCTATGAAGGGCAGGCCGCTATTGAATTAGAGAGCAAGGCTGCACAGTGGTTCTGCAAAAACAGTGAAGATGAGCTTTCATATAGCAAAATCTCCCCAAAGATTGATGACCTTGAGCCACGCTACCTTATAGAATGGGCTGAGGATGGGGAATGCTTAATCTTAAAGGTGAAGGAACTCTATTGGGGTATTATTCAGGATGTACTTGACGGGAAAGAGCCAGGTTTTATAGCTTATCATTTTCACGATTCTCTGGCTCACGGGATTGTTCGGACGGTGCTTAAGCTTCAGGTTGGTGAAGGTCCCCTTGTTCTGACAGGTGGGGTTTTTCAGAATAAACTTTTAACGGAAAAGGTATTGGTACTATGCAAAGCCTTCGGGATCCAAGTCATCCGTGCCAAGGAGCTGCCGCCGGGTGATGGGGGATTAGCCTTAGGTCAAATATTGATAGGAAATGAGAGGTGCTCATAATGTGTATAGCTATTCCTGCCCGGGTGGTATCCGTGGATGAAATGATGGCCAAAGTTGATATGATGGGCAACGAACGTATTGTCGGAACCCATTTGGTACCAGATGTGCAGGTGGGGGATTATGTTTTGGTTCACGCCGGGTTTGCTATTGAAATCGTTGACCCTCAGTATGCTAAAGAG
Organism: Desulfitobacterium chlororespirans DSM 11544; assembly: GCF_900143285.1. Classification (NCBI taxonomy): domain Bacteria; kingdom Bacillati; phylum Bacillota; class Clostridia; order Eubacteriales; family Desulfitobacteriaceae; genus Desulfitobacterium; species Desulfitobacterium chlororespirans. Next base: position 308,456 of record NZ_FRDN01000009.1, on the reverse strand, counting down.
ACAGAAGAATTACTGATAGAGGAAGCGAATGCACGTGAATAATTATAATTCAAAGCAATCTGTCAAAGAAGTGGCGGCAGGCTATCTAAAAGAAATTAGGGAATTGGCCGCAGTCCCCTATACGGTTATGGAAGTATGTGGAACCCATACTGTGGCCATTGCCAAGAATGCCTTGCGGGATTTGCTGCCGGCTCAGATTCGCTTGGTCTCCGGGCCGGGGTGTCCTGTATGTGTTACAGACAGCAGCGATATTGATCAGTTTCTCTATCTGGCGGCTCAGCCTCATGTCATTACCGCAACCTTTGGCGATATGATTCGGGTGCCCGGCTCGCAAAAGAGTCTGCAGATGCTGCGTGGCGAAGGTGCGGATATCCGCATTGTCTACTCTACACTGGACGCCTTGGACCTGGCCCGGAAGAACCCTGGCAAAGAAGTGGTCTTTCTCGGCGTGGGCTTTGAGACCACGGTTCCCACGGTGTGTGTAAGCATTGAACAGGCTCAAAAGGAAGATATCAGGAATTACAGTATTTTATCTATGCATAAGCTTGTGCCCCCTGTGCTGCGTGCCTTAGCAGAGGATCCGGAGACAGAAGTGGATGGGTTCCTGGATCCCGGTCATGCCTGCGCTATTATTGGCAGCGAAGCCTTGGCCTTCATGGCTGAGGACTATGGCATGCCTGGAGTGGTTACTGGTTTTGAAGCTCTGGATATTCTGGAGGGGTTGGTCATGCTCCTCCGGCAAAGAGACCAAGGTCGCGCGGAGATAGAAATACAGTATGATAAGATAGTGAAACCGGAAGGCAATCGGGTAGCTCAGGCTCTGATCCATAAGATCTTTGAACCGGTTGATGCAGCATTTCGGGGACTCGGTATCATTCCTCTGGGAGGGCTGGGACTGCGTAAGGAATATGCGGATTGGGATGCGGCGAAAAAATTTGCGCTCCCGGAGTTTGAGACTGTGGAAATCCCCGGCTGCCGCTGTGGGAACGTTCTTAAGGGGCAGATTACTCCACCCGAGTGTCCATTATTTGCCCGTAAGTGTACCCCCTTGTCTCCTGTAGGGCCTTGCATGGTTTCCTCAGAAGGGTCTTGTGCAGCTTATTACCGGTATGCGCAAAGGAGTGGGATATAAATGGAGCGAATTATTATGGCTCATGGCAGCGGGGGACGTTTAAGCCATCAATTGGTTCAGGAGATTTTTCAAAGACATCTGAGCAATGATTTCCTTAATCAGATGAATGATGCCACCTGCCTGCCCGGAAGTGAAAAACTGGCTATAACCACGGATTCATTTGTGGTTTCACCGATTTTTTTTCGGGGGGGAGATATTGGTAAGTTAGCTGTTTGCGGCACCATCAATGACTTGGCCGTAGCGGGGGCTCAGCCCCGCTACCTTTCCCTGGCAGTGATCCTGGAAGAAGGATTTCCGATCGACGATCTCGAAAGAATTGTCATGAGCATTGCCGTGACATCCCGTCAGGCCGGTGTAGCCATTGTCTGCGGGGATACTAAGGTCGTAGAGCGGGGCAGTGCGGATAAAATTTTCATCAATACCACGGGGATAGGGAGTGTTCAAGAGCGGTTGGTAGGACCTCACTGTATCAAACCGGGGGATTATGTCCTGATCAGCGGTACCCTTGGCGATCATGGGATTTCCATTCTTGCCGATCGGGAGGGGCTGGAATTTGAGACCCCTGTCATCAGTGATTGTGCACCTTTAAATCATCTTATCGATAGCTTTTATATGCCGGGAGTGCATTGCATGCGTGACCCTACCCGGGGCGGTGTCGGTACAACTTTGAATGAGCTGGCCCGTCAGGCCCAGGTCAGCATCCTTCTTGAAGAAGAAAAGCTGCCCCTCAACCCTGGAGTTGCCGGAGCTTGTGGAATGCTGGGATTGGATCCTCTCTACCTTGCCAATGAGGGGAAAGTTCTGGTGATCGTTTCACCGGAAGCCGCGGAAAGGGTCTTAACTCAGATGAGAGCTCATCCCCTTGGCAAAGAGGCCGCAGTTATCGGCAGGGTTGAAGAAGCCGATCCGGGACTTGTCCTGCTGGAGACTCCCCTGGGAGGAAAACGAATCGTAGGAATGCTTGAAGGTGAGCACCTGCCAAGGATTTGCTGAATCAAGGGGACAGGTACCATTTTTCAGGGAAATCGCGCCTTGAGGAAAGAGAATATTGACATAACAAAGAAATGTTGGAGGTTGGGGATGAGAATTGCGGTTATTGATGGACAAGGCGGAGGAATGGGGAAGCATATCGTGGAACAATTGCGTAAACGCATGCCGGATCTGGAGATATTAGCCCTCGGAACCAATGCTTTAGCCACAGGTGCTATGCTCAAAGCAGGTGCTACAGAAGGCGCTTCCGGTGAAGCAGCCATCTGCTATAATGCCCATCGGGTGGATATTATAGCAGGCTCTTTAGCTATTGCCACAGTTCATGGTCTGCTGGGTGAGATTACACCAGGGATAGCCGGAGCAATATCCTCAAGTCCGGCTCTGAAGCTTCTCATACCTATCCAAAGAAGCAATACAATGCTCACAGGAGTTACCCGTATGCCTTTGCCCCATCATGTCGAGCAATTGGTGGATGAGGTGGCCGCAAGGGTGAAGGAATAAAAAGGAAGTAACAAGGGAGACCGCTGACTAAGCAGTTGCGGCCTCCCTTTGTTGTACTTTGAAAAAGACCCCCAAAAAAGACCTGCAAGCAGTAGCTTTACGCACAAGAGGGAACGGATTTAGCGGAGGGGTGGTCAAGTCAACAAAGCGAGTTGACTAGCTCAGGAGCTATGGAGTACGTGAGTCTCCGATCAAGAAACCTTCCGGTGGAAGGTTTCTTGAGATCACGCCCGAAGGTCCGTTGTGCGTAAAGCTACGTGACCCTAATCTGTGGGCTTCTTATCATTGTTTTTATTGTCTGGAAGCGGTGTAGCACCGCCTGAGGCTTCATTGGCAGTTCCTGCGCCCGGGGTTTGACCGGCATCGGGATTAGCCGCACCACCGGCAGCAGTACTAACGGCCAGATTAGCCTGCAGCTGGGCCTGACGGGCAAAGTCGATTCCTTCACCCAGCACACGCAGGGCTTCATTAGGACTGTGGAAGCCCATGCTGTTTTCGGCGGCAATGTAATCCCAGCGCCACTGAGCTTTGCGGTGCAGATCCCGGGCTTTACTCATGGCATCGGCTTTGGCAGTGGCATTTTTATCGGCAGCCTTGATAGCATCCATGGCGTCAGCCAGGGCGTTTTCCAGAACCGTCCGTGTCGCAAAGACTTTATCCTGAGTGGTTATGACTTGATTTTTCAGGTATTCCTCGCTTTGGCGATGACAGGTTTGGCATGACTCACTGATGCTGTTGAGGGGGCTTTGCAGATGATGGGAGGAGATCTTGGATGTTCCTTCTTTAACGTAGGGCATATGGCAGTCGGCACAAGCTACTCCGTTAGCGGCGTGGACTCCTGTTGAAAACAGCTCATAATCAGGATGCTGGGCTTTCAGCATAGGCGCTCCGGTTTCGGCATGGTTCCAATCTTTGAAATTGATCTCTTCGTAGTATTTTTCCGCGTCATTGGCGGTGAGGCCATATTTCCAGGGATAGGTCACTCTTTTGGTCTCAGGTTCAAAATAGTATTCCACATGGCACTGGGCACACACCATTGTACGCATTTCCTGGCGGCTGAGTTGGTTGGGATCGATGCCGCGTTCTTTGAGGGCATTGAGCAAGGTAACCCGGGTAATGCGCAGATTCATGGTCTCAGGATCATGGCAATCCGCACAGGCAATGGGCATAGTGATTTGATCTTTGAGCTGCAAGAAGGGCGTGGACCAGAAGTCATCCCCCATTTGCTCGATTGATCCGGGAACCTGAGGGCTTTTGCAGTTCCAACAGGAGCTGATGGTTTTTTCATTAACCCGCAGTGTGGTTGTTACATCCTCAAGGGCGTAGACATGACCCCTCTCGTCATTGTAGTCTTCCGAGAATCCATAACCGGCAAAAAGTCTTTTTTCGATGGGGTATTTTTCAAGATGGGATTCCGGTAATGAACCTCCATATTTGGAGTTGCCCTTGGTCATTTCCTTCTGTTTGTTTTGGCTGGCGTATTGATCGGGATAGACCTTTCCCCAGGTCTCGGAATCAAGGGCTCCTTCCGGGATAGTGGCGGCGGTCCGCGGCGAAGGAGTAATTTGCGAAGCACAGCCGAAGGCCAGCACAGATGAAACGGCTAAGAACAATGAGACAAGTAAAAAGCTTTTCCAAGATTTACGCATTTATGAGCCTCCAATCGAGTGAAGTGGTGTGGAAATGGTTTGTATGCTAAAGGATTGAGTCCCTTGTCCGTGAGGAGTATTTCGATGACAATCAAAGCACTGAGGACCATCTGAGATCCGGATGTTGGCTACCACATCTTGATGACAGCGTAGACAGTTCTTCTGAATGACATCTTGGCTCCATTCTGAAGTATGTAAGACGACCGGTTGAGCAAAGGTGTTTTTATAAACATCCTTCATTCCGGAATATCCCTTATAGATCAGGGAATAGGCTATATTAGGACCATGATAAAGATGACAGTCGCCGCACCCCACAAGTTCTTCTCGATGAACGCTGTGCAGTTGCGTTTCATAAGCCTCTTCCATAATGTGACAGGTCGTCCCGCAATAATGAGTGGTTGAAGTGTACTCATAGATGTAGGCTATAAAACCGACGAATACTGCCAGGACGGGTATACTGATGACAAGAAGTTTTTTATATTTGCGTGGTATGGGTGACAAAACAAAACCTCCTCTCTGTTTTTGTTTTTAGTATGAGGTGCCGGCAGATTTTTCATTCCCTTCAAATAGCTTTACAGGCAAAAATTCTCTATGGTACAATAAGCCTTGGACTAAACAAAGGAGGAGTCACTGTGTCTGGACATTCTAAATGGGCGAATATTAAACATAAAAAAGCAAAAGCTGATGCACAAAAAGGAAAAATCTTTACCAAGCTTGGCAGAGAGCTCATTGTGGCTGCAAGGGCCGGCGGTGGAGACCCTAATAATAATTTCCGCTTGAAAATTGCGATTGATAATGCTAAATCTGCTAATATGCCGAACGATAATATTCAAAGAGCGATCCAAAAAGGTGTGGGCGGCGGCGAAGGAGAAAGCTATGAGGAACTCCGGTATGAAGGCTATGGTCCGGGCGGAGTAGCCATCATGGTGGATATCATGACCGATAACCGCAATCGTACGGCCGGTGAAGTGCGCCATATCTTCTCCAAGCATGGTGGAAACCTGGGAGAAACAGGCTGTGTAAACTGGATGTTCACTGAAAAGGGTCAACTGATGATGCTTAAAGAAGATCTAAAATGTGATGAAGATGAACTGATGATGCTTGTCCTCGAAGCCGGCGCAGAGGATTTGCAGCAGGATGAAGAGAGTTTTGTGGTGTATACGGCTCCCGCTGATATGGAAGCAGTGCGGCAGGCTTTGCTCGATCAAGGTATTGCCATCGAGGAAGCAAAGATTAACCAAGTTCCCCAAAATACCATTGAGATCGCTGATCTGGAGCAGGCGAAAAAGCTGGTCCGTATGATGGAACTTCTGGAAGACCACGATGATTCCCAGGGAGTCTATGCTAACTTTGAGTTTGCAGACTCAATTGACGAAGAGGAACTGGACTGATTGGACTAACTGACTGATTGGAAGGATTGAACGAGACTTCTTTCAGTGATCAAGAGTTCTGCACTGTGTCATCGGTGCAGAACTCTTTGTTTTCCTTATAGCTTAAAATCCTCTCTTACGACTTTCCTTCCCTGAATAGGACATACTAAAAAAACACGATCAGAGATGTGTTGTTTTTGCTGATGCCACAAAGTGAGGGAAAGGGAGATGAGCTTTATGCACCCTGAAAGGATCTATTTTGAGCCGGCGGTTCTGAACTATGAGCTAGGGAGGCAACTCCAAGCTAAATACGCCACTGTCCCCTGGGAGCCCATCGAGAGCCATAACAATATTGAGAAATTGCGCAAGAATCCTAATCACGAATTTCCGCGTATGAAGCGCCTGCTTATTCTCGGCGTTAGAAAATCCTTAAAGTACACTCCAAATCAAAAGGTTTCCGACTTTCTTGTCCCTTATACGTCCTCCGGCTGCAGTGCCATGTGCCTTTATTGCTACTTGGTATGCAATTATAATAAGTGCTCTTACCTGCGCTTGTTTGTAAATCGTGAACAGATGATGGATAAACTGATCAAGACAGCTGACCAAGGAGAGGGTGAACTGGTTTTTGAGATTGGCAGCAACAGCGATCTCGTTTTGGAAAATACCATCACAGGGAACCTGGAGTGGACTATAGAAGAGTTTGCCAAAAAGGAAAGAGGTTATCTGACCTTTCCCACCAAGTTTGATAGGGTTGAACCGTTGTTGGCCTTAAATCATCGGGAGAGAATTATCTTTCGCATGAGCGTAAACCCTGAGGAGATCATTCAAAAAGTAGAGTTGGGAACATCGCCATTAAAGGCCAGGCTCCAGGCGCTGAACCAAATGGCTGAGGCAGGATACAGAGTGGGCATGCTCATTGCCCCTGTGGTGCTGGTGGATCATTGGCAGGAGCTTTACGCCCGATTGATCGAACAGCTGGCCGAGCTGATCACTCCGCAAGCCAAGAAAAAACTGTTTATCGAAGTCATCTTCATGACCTATAGCTTTATCCACCGGGCTATCAATCAAGAGGCTTTTCCCAAAGCAGTGGAGCTATATGATCAATCCCTCATGACGGGGAGAGGCCGGGGGAAGTACTGGTACAAAGAAACAGTCCGGGCGAGTGGTGAAGAGTTCCTGCGGAAAGAGCTGGCGGAAAAGTTAAAGGGGATTCCGATCCTTTATGTAGTCTGATATGTCGTTGATCTGTAGTTTAAACTAATGTTAAAGGTGATCTTCATGCCTCCTTAAATAAAATCCCCCACAAGGAATACATCGTCTTCCTGTCGAATCTTAAATGAGGAGAGAAAGGAAGGCGTTTATGCTTATATTAGGTATTGATCCAGGGACCGCGATTATGGGTTATGGATTGATTGAAAAAAAGGGAAATCGTTTATTTCCCATGGATTACGCTTGTTGGCGTACACCGGCTCATACCCCCATGCCGGAACGGCTGCTGATGCTCTATCAGGAGATAGAGGCCTACATAAAGGAAAAACAGCCTCATTATGTGGCTGTTGAAGAGCTCTTTTTTAATCGCAATACCACAACCGCTATTTCCGTGGGACAGGCCAGAGGCGTTGTTTTGCTGGCTGCAGCTCAATTTGGCATCCCTGTCTATGAATATACCCCTTTGCAGGTTAAACAGGCCGTAGCAGGGTACGGCAGAGCGGATAAGCAGCAAATTCAACAGATGGTCAGAGCCCTGCTGGGCCTGCAGGAGATACCGAAACCGGATGATACGGCAGATGCTTTAGCCATCGCTATCTGCCATGCCCATAGTGTGAATCTGCTCAATAGAACGGGGGGAGCTCTTTGATAGGAATGCTGAGAGGAAAAGTATGGGAGATTCAAGCCGATAAATTGATTCTCGATGTTCAGGGAGTAGGCTATCAGCTGGCTGTCCCTTATGGACTATTAGGCAAAGCCCATCCTGGTCACGAGCTTATCCTGTATACCCATGTGATTTTGCGGGAGGATGAGCTGGCTCTGTATGGTTTTTCTTCAGCGGCGGAGAAAGATCTCTTCTTGCTGATGCTTTCCGTATCGGGCATCGGACCCAAGGCAGCCTTATCGATCCTGTCGACTTTAGGCACCGGCCAGACAGAAAGCGCTATTGCCGGTGAAAATATTACCCTTTTGACCAAGGTGCCCGGTATCGGTAAAAAAACAGCTCAACGCCTGATTCTAGAGTTGAAAGAGAAGTTCAAAGGCCGGGCTATAGCTGTGGATGGGATAGAGGGTTCAGAGATCCTGCCCCAGGCTGCTGCACACTCAGAAGCCATGGAAACCCTGCTGGCTTTAGGATTCAGTCAAGAAGAAGCCAGGAAAGCCCTCCAGGCTCTTCCCGATTCAGCCCAAGCAGCAGGTACGGAGGAGCAGGTACGATTGGCACTGCGCTCTCTGGCCGCCACAAAGTAAAAGCGATCGCCCTTTGCGGGATGATGAGTACCCTTGAAGGATGATGAAGATAGAGGAGAAAAGTTATGGAAGAACGGATGATCACACCTCAGCAGCTTCCGGGGGACCAGGAAGGAGAGGTTCTCAGGCCCCACCGGCTGGCGGATTATATAGGTCAGACCAAGGTTAAGGATAACCTGCAGATATTTATTCAGGCTGCCCTGGCCAGAGGGGAAGCTTTGGACCACGTCCTTCTTTACGGCCCGCCGGGGCTGGGGAAAACCACCTTGGCCAATATTATCGCCACAGAGATGGAGGTCAGCATTCGGACCACTTCAGGGCCGGCTATTGAGAGACCGGGAGATTTAGCGGCTATTCTTACCTCCCTGGAACCAAGAGATGTCTTGTTTATCGACGAAATTCATCGCTTAAGCCGTACCACGGAAGAAATACTCTATTCCGCTATGGAGGACGGGTGTCTGGATATTGTCATCGGCAAAGGTCCCAGTGCCCGATCCATCCGTCTTACCTTGCCGCCCTTTACCCTGGTGGGGGCAACCACCAGGGCCGGGCAGCTGGCTTCCCCTTTAAGGGATCGGTTCGGGGTTATCAGCCGTCTTGAGTTTTACGAAGTGGAGGATCTCATCAAGATCATAACCCGGGCCGCAGGAATCCTAAATCTGCAGATTACCCTGGAGGGAGCGGCGGAGATTGCCAGAAGGTCACGGGGGACCCCCCGGGTAGCCAACCGCCTCCTGAAACGGGTGCGGGATTATGCCCAGGTGTGGGAAGACGGCAGGGTTACTCAGGAATTGGCCGGCAAATCCCTCGATCGGCTGGAAGTCGATCCCGCCGGACTGGATCGAATTGACCAAAAGTGCCTCCTTACCATCATCCAGATGTTCGCGGGAGGTCCGGTGGGTTTGGAGACCCTTTCGGCGACGATTGGCGAAGAGGCTGAAACCATCGAAGATGTGGTGGAACCTTATCTTTTGCAGCAAGGGTTTATTCAAAGAACACCCCGGGGACGGGTGGCTACGGTCCGTGCCTATCAGCATCTCAACATTCCTGTAAATCCTTCTCACCAAGAAGGCGGGCAGGGTGACAGTTTGTTTGACGCAGCGGAGGATTAAACGAGACTTCTTTCAGTGATAAGTCTGAAGCACAGGAATAGATAAAACCTGAAACGGGCAATCTGTTTGAAAAGAGTAGTGAGGTGGTTGAATGTGCTGCCTTTGTCAGACAGATTGTCTTTTTCCGTAAAGAAAGTGTTCTTTTTTCTCATAGTGTTCTTAGCTCTGCAGGCTGCTCCTTGTCAAGCCAAGGAAATCGATGTGGAGTTAGTATGGAAATTTAAAGAGGCCGGCTGGATTAAAGTTGAGGTGGAACAAGGGAATTATACCCTTAAAGAAACAGGTCAGGATCAACAGACAGCCATGCCTTTTCCGGCGGGCTCTAACCTTGAGCTCACTTGGGGAGGCTGGTCCCCCGCGCTGAAGAAGAACTATGATCCTTTTCGGATATGGGGCGGAAAAGAGCTGGAGTTGAATCGCCAGGGGGAATACGGATCCTTTCTCGTGCAAACTCCGGATGGTCAAAAGATAAGCTATCGGGGGAGCCTGAAGATCCGCTGGGAAAATGGCGGTTGTAAGCTTATCAACCGGGTGGATCAGGAAGAGTATCTCAAAGGAGTCGTCCCCATTGAAATGAGCAACTCCTGGGCGGTCGACGGGTTGGAGGCCCTTAAAGCACAAGCGGTAGCGGCCAGAACCTATATGGTGAGAAAAACCCGTACTACGGCTCAGATTACGGATTCTCCTGATTATGATCAGGCGTATTCGGGAAGGAATGTAGAGGGTGCGGCCAACCAAGCCGTAGAGTCTACACGGGGAGAAATCCTGGTGGATTCCACAACCTATCAGCCCATTGATGCTCTTTATTCTTCTCATAACGGCGGGTATACGGAACTTGCGGAAAATGTGTGGTCCAACCCGGATCCTCATTTTATCTCTCAGCCGGATCCCTTTTCTCAGGGAATCGGAGGCCCGGCTGATCGCTGGCGGTTTATCATCGGCGCAGATATTCTGGGGCAAGCCTTCGAAATGGGCCCCATTGCCAAAATTGAACTTGACAAACTCCCTTCAGGTAGGGTAAAAAAGGTAAGGATGCAGGACATTCATGGTGAATTTCATGAAGTGAGCGGCAGGACTTTTGTGCAGAAATTTTATCCCTATGGCCGGCCGATTACCGTCCAGGCCTTTCTGGGCAATCTATTTACGGTCCGGCAGATAGCTGGTGAGGAACCTTTATTTTCTTTTGATTTAGGGGAATTGGGTGTCCCCTACCGTCTGAGCGGGCTTGTAGATCAGCAGAAGGTCAGGGAAGCCGGCTCCGGACCCCGTTTGAACCGTATTCTAAGTACGAATCAAGGGATTCGGGATATTCCCGTTGCCTATGATGTCTTTGTTTTTAATGGCCGGGGCTGGGGTCATGGTGTGGGTATGTCTCAATGGGGAGCCTACCACATGGCTCAACGGGGATATACTTACGGAGAAATTCTGGCTTTTTATTATCAGCAGACGGATTTAATCAAATATTATTTATAAGATTCGCTGTGACTTTGTTCCACTATCAGAAAGTATAAGCTTGCGCTGTATACTTTCTAAGCATAAGGACAACCGCGACTTCGCCTCCTTTGTAAGTATGGATATAAGGACCGGCGAAGCAACAAGTGCGAAAGCAGTGCTTTCGGGGTTTTCTTTAAGAGAAGAAGGAGAATCATTTTGAAATTAGAAGATTTCGATTTTGAGCTGCCCGAGGATCGTATTGCTCAGCATCCGGTGGAACCCCGGGATTCTTCCCGTCTTATGGTGATGAATCCTTCGACTGGTGAGATTGAGCATCGTGTGTTTCGAGAACTCCCCGAGCTGCTCCAAGCGGGAGATGTCTTGGTGGTCAACAATACCAGGGTCATCCCTGCTCGGTTAATTGGTGAAAAAGAGGGTACACAGGCCAAAATCGAGTGTTTGCTCCTCACCCGCCGGGACAAAGATGTGTGGGAGACTCTGATTAAGCCTGGTAAACGTTTAAAGGCAGGGCAGACCGTAGTATTTGGGGATGGTCTCCTGCGGGGAGAGCTCCTGGAGATTTTACCTGATGGCAATCGGCTGGTGAGGTTTGATTATCAGGGAATCTTTGAAGAGGTCCTTGATCGATTAGGGAATATGCCTTTGCCCCCCTATATTACGGAGCAGCTGAAGGATAAGGAGCGGTATCAAACCATCTATGCCAAGGAGAGTGGCTCCGCCGCTGCTCCTACTGCCGGTCTCCACTTTACGCCGGAGCTGTTGGAGCGTTTGCAGGATAAAGGCGTTGAAATCGTTGAGATCCTGCTCCATGTAGGGCTGGGAACCTTCCGACCGGTCAAAGTGGACAATGTGGAAGAGCATACGATGCATTCGGAATATTACCGGGTTGCCCCAGAAGCTGCCGAGCGGATCAACCGTGCCAAAAGCCAGGGGCGCCGGGTTATCGCCGTGGGAACCACGGCTGCCCGGACTTTGGAGTCCGTGGCTGAAGAAAATGGCCGGATCGCAGGGAAGGAAGGGTGGACAGATATCTATATCTACCCGGGGTACACCTTCAAAATTCTTGATGGCATGATCACGAACTTTCATTTTCCCAAGTCCACCCTGGTTATGCTGGTCAGTGCTTTAGCCGGCAGAGATCAGATCCTCAAAGCCTATCAGATCGCCATTGCAGAGGGCTACCGTTTCTATAGCTTTGGCGATGCTATGATGATATTGTAATAAAGGAAGTGACCACCTTGGCAGTTCGTATAGAAATTCTCAAAGAAGATAACCGTACCCGTGCCCGCCTCGGCAAGCTCCATACCCCTCACGGAGTGATCGAAACTCCCGTCTTCATGCCCGTGGGAACCCAGGCCACGGTAAAAACTATGACCCCCGAGGAATTAAAGGACCTGGGAGCGGGCATAATATTAAGCAATACCTATCACCTTTTTTTGCGCCCGGGTCATGAGCTCATCCGTGAAGCAGGCGGCCTTCACGCTTTTATGCATTGGGATGGAGCAATTCTCACCGATAGCGGCGGCTTTCAAGTATTCAGTCTCGGTGACTTGCGTAAGATTACTGAGGAGGGAGTGGAATTTCGTTCCCATCTGGATGGTTCAAAGAAATTTTTAAGTCCGGAGATTGCTACACAAGTTCAGATGGCTTTAGGCTCCGACATCGTCATGGCTTTTGATGAATGCACACCCTATCCCGCCACACGGGAGTATGCCAAAGCTTCTTTGGAGCGTACGACCCGCTGGCTTAAGCGTTGCCAAGAGACTTTGACCACCACAGACCGGCAGGCTCTTTTTGGAATTGTTCAAGGAAGTATGTATGAGGATCTGCGCAAGCAAAGTGCGGCAGAAATTACTGAATTGGATTTGCCGGGCTATGCCGTAGGCGGCCTGAGTGTTGGCGAGCCTAAGGAACTGATGTATGAAGTTCTGGATTATACGGTTCCGATGTTGCCTAAAGATAAGCCCCGTTATTTGATGGGGGTTGGTTCACCTGATGCCCTGATTGAAGGAGTCATGAGGGGGATAGACATGTTTGACTGCGTTCTGCCGACACGAATTGCCCGCAACGGAACCGCACTTACCCGTTATGGCAAGCTTGTGGTAAGAAACGCTGAATCAGCTCATGATTTCTCACCCATCGATCCCACCTGTGATTGCTACACCTGTAAAAATTACTCCCGGGCTTACCTAAGGCATTTAATCAAAGCGGATGAAATCCTGGGGTTGCGCCTGATGACCATTCATAATCTGCGTTTCTTAACCAATCTCATGAGCGAGATTCGGGCAGCCATTAAGGAAAACCGCCTGCCTGAATACCGGGAGAAGTTTTTTTATGAGTATGGATATTTGAAATAATTCGTTCAATAAGCAGGATTTATAGGACGCTATGAGGAATAAGGTACACTAGAATGATGGACAATATTAAAAGGGGGACAATAAATTTATGGATCAAGGTACAATGACACTTCTTATTTACGTCGTGGTTTTTGGTGGTATAATGTATTTTTTCATGATCCGCCCACAACAAAAACAAGCGAAACAAAGACGAGCTATGCTGGATAGCTTACGTGTTAATGATAAGATCATAACCGCCGGTGGAATCTATGGGAAAATCCGCAAAGTCAAAGATGATTCTGTGATTATCCAAGTTGCTGATAAAGTAGAAATCGAAGTGACTAAGAACGGTATAGGTTCCGTCGAAAATCGTGAAATTGTCGTGGAAAAAGAGAAAAAGGCAGAGAAAAAGGATAAAGCAGAGAAAAATGAAGAGGTCGTTGAGCAAGAGCAGACCGCAGAATAAGGCCACAAGAATGTCCGACCTAATTACGGGTACAATATAGAGGAACGAATAAGCAAGTGGAAGTATCTACTTGCTTATTTCATTGGTTGGTAAGAATTTGGTTTGGTTCAAAATAAATCTTTATGTCAGGTGGGGGATGAAGTGACTTACGAAGAGCATATCCAAAGTGAATTACTGCGGTGGCAAAAGAAAATATTGCGCCCACCGGGTTTGTTGGAAAAGGGATCGAAAGCAATTCAAAGTAAAGTCAACGGACTCTACCCTAAGAAATTTTTTGATACCCTGACGGCCACCATCAAAGGACTGGTTCGCGGGGTACTCTTTGGTCTTGAATTTATACCCAAAGGCAAGCCCATTAAACAGGCCGCTCTCCTGGAAAGGGATCAGAAGGCCTTGGAACTGCTCAAGAATTACAAACGAGTGGCGGCAGCAGAAGGCGCTGGAACAGGTGCTGGGGGAATCATACTGGGTATAGCGGATTTTCCCGCTCTGATCGCTATTAAAATGAAATTTCTTTTCGAACTTGCTCATATCTATGGGTATTCCACGGTCAGCTATAAAGAACGGTTATACCTGCTGTTTGTTTTCCAATTGGCCTTTTCCAGCCAGGAGAAACGCCCGGGGGTGTTCTACAAACTGGTCCATTGGGAGGAAACAGTCAAAGAGTATCCGGAGTTAAAAGCCATGGAACTCTTCGATTGGGAGCAGTTCCAGGTGGAATATCGGGATGCCATCGATCTGCGAAAAATGCTCCAAATGCTGCCGGGAATCGGGGCGGTGGTTGGTGCTGTAGCCAATTATGGTTTACTAGAGGATTTGGGCCATGTGGGCATGAATTGCTACCGGTTAAGGATTCTTCAGGAAGAAGGACTTATCCAAGTGGATTTATAAGCAAGTAGGTTAGATAAGACAGAGGCAAACAGTCTGGGGGAATTTTCATGAAGTCGGTTACGATAGCTGATTTGAAAGCGGACCCAATCGTTCAAGGCTATATCGAAGTGGGCAACAGAAATCTGGCAGCCATCGGATTTACGGAACATGGCTTGAGACATGTGGGATTAGTGTCCAGTATTGCTTATAATATCCTGGAGAAATTGGGTTACTCGGAACGAGAATGCGAACTTGCGGCAGTAGCCGCTTATCTTCATGATATCGGCAATGTCATCAATCGAAGCGGACACGCTCAGACGGGTGCGCTGCTGTCCGCTCATATTCTGGAGCGTCACGCCATGGCCCCTGAAGAAATTGCCATCGTCATTGGTGCCATTGGCAATCACGACGAAAGCGACGGCAATCCTGTCAGCAATATCTCCGCAGCATTAATCTTAGCGGACAAATCCGACGTGCATCGCTCGCGGGTAAGAAACCAGGACCCGGCAACCTTTGATATTCATGACCGTGTCAATTATGCTGTGGAGCATTCTTTTCTACGGGTTTACCCTAAAGATAGAGTTGCGTTGGAGATTACCATCAATACGGAAATTTGCCCCGTTATGGATTATTTCGAAATATTCTTGGCCCGCATGCTCCTTTGTCGTAGGGCAGCCAGTTTTTTAGACACTGAATTTGAACTTAAAATCAATGAAGTTAAGCTTCTTTAAAAAACGACCCTAAAAACTACCTTTCATTGACACCGCGAATAAGCGAGGATTATAATTATGTTTGGCATGGGCAAGTCCCAGGTAACAATTAAGGGAGGAAGTATGATGAAAAGGGGAAGTATCCTGAAATTAACAGCAACCTTATTGCTGATCGCCATCACTGTAGTATTCTCAATTCAGCCCCTTACGGATTCAGAAAGGGGAATTTCGTTAGGACTTGACCTGCGCGGAGGAGTTCACCTCGTCCTACAAGCTGAACCGGGTCCTGACGGTGCCGCCATCACGGCAGATGATGTCGAAAAGGCTAAAAGCATCATTGATAAACGGATCAATGAGATGGGGCTGTCTGAGCCGGTCATTCAGGCTGATTTAGATAAGAAGCGGGTTATTGTGGATTTAGCCGGGGTTCAGGACCCGGATAAAGCGGTAGAAGCCTTAAAGACGACAGCCAAGCTCACCTTTAAAGATGCACAAGGCAATGTGGTCATTGAAGGAGGGGATTTGAAAGATGCCCGTGCAGGACAAGGACAGTCCAGCTATGTGGTTCATCTCACCTTCTCTCCAGAAGGAACAAAGAAATTCGCCGATGTAACCAGCCGTAGTATTGGACAGCAGATCGGCATTTACTTAGATGATCAGCTGTTGCAAAATCCTGTAGTACAGTCTGCCATTACCAATGGCCAAGCTGAAATCACCGGGTATGCATCTCTGGATGAAGCTGCTCAATATGCAGTCTTGCTTCGTTCCGGCGCATTGCCTGTAAGCTTAAGCATCGCGGAGAAACGTACTGTGGGAGCTTCACTGGGTGTAGATTCCCTGAATAAGAGTATCAACGCTGGAATTGTAGCTTTAGTATTTATTCTTTTATTCATGCTCGTGCTCTATCGTCTCCCCGGACTCGTCGCCAATATCTCTTTAATTGTCTTTACCTTAATCGTGTTGTGGGCATTGAAGGGATTCGGCGCTGTTCTGACCTTGCCGGGTATAGCGGGGATTCTTCTCTCCATCGGCATGGCGGTGGATTTAAACATCATTATTTATGAGCGGATCAAAGAAGAGCTGCGTCTGGGCAAATCCTTGCGCGCTTCTGTGGAAGCCGGCTTCAGCCGCGCTTTTCTGACCGTCTTTGACTCGAACATTACCACCTTATTTGCGGCGGCAACCCTCTTTTTCCTGGGCACAAGTTCCATTAAAGGATTTGCCATCACCTTGGGTATCGGTATTTTCGCCAGCCTCTTTACTGCTGTAACCTTTACCCGGATGCTTTTGCGCTGGATAGTAGGTATTAATCCGCGCATGAATACTGCTTGGTTTGGTGTGAAGAGGGAAAACGATGTTCCTGGAAAGAAAACCGGGGAGGCAACCCCTGCGACTCAGGCGGCTACCTATGAAGATGTTAAGGCATCGATGCCCTTCTATTTCAATGTAGTGAAACGCCGGTATATTTGGTTTGCTTTATCCCTGATTATGATTGTCGTCAGTATTGGCTCCCTCTTTACTCAGAAGCTGAATCTAGGAGTGGACTTTATCGGCGGCACCATGCTTGATATGAAATTCAGTCAGCAGGTTACCCAGGAAAAGATCACCCAGGCTATGGAATCCGTAGGCCTGGAAGGACCGGTGGTACAGCTTTCCGATAATGATACGGCGGTTTTGATCCGGACCACTGCCTTGGAAGAAGATAAGCGCAACGAATTGCTCACCGCCCTGCAGACTCAGGTAGGAGACTTTGATAGGGAATCTCTTAAGGAAGACAAGGTCGGACCGTCCATCGGTCAGGAGCTGACCAGGAACGCTTTCTTATCTCTGGCTATTGCAGCAGTCTTAATGCTGATATATATTGGCTTCCGCTTCCAATTTGCCTATGCGGTATCAGGAATTCTGGCTCTGTTGCATGACGTGATCATCACCGTAGGGATATTCTCCCTTTTCCAATGGGAAATCGATGCGACCTTTGTAGCCGCTATTCTGACCATCTTCGGATATTCCATCAATGATACGGTAGTTATTTTTGACCGAATCAGAGAAAATGAACCTCGTTTAAAACGAGGGGACAGCTATGAGGACATGGTGGATAAATCCGTCTGGCAGATGATGGGGCGTTCGATCAAAACCGTCCTGACGGTTCTCATCTCCCTGCTGGCACTTTATATCCTCGGTGGCGAATCAACCCAAGGATTTGCCTTAGCCATGCTGATTGGTGTCATAGCCGGAGCTTATTCTTCCGTTTTTAATGCTAGCCAGATTTTGGTCGAAATTAAAAACAGAATGAAGCCGAAAAGGGGCGGTAAGGCTGCCCGCACTAAAGCATAATCTTCGGCTTTTGCATAATCTAATATAAACCTAAAAATTCCGGGCTGGCTCCCGGAATTTTTATTACACCGGCAGAAGGTTCTGATAAATTTATAATATTATATAGTGCATTTTTTTCTATTCTGTACTATAATACATTCTAAATAGAAAATAAAGGAGGAGTGGGCATGAGGATGTCGGGAGCTCAAGCTGTCATTGAATGCTTGAAGCAAGAAAATGTGGAAATCGTTTTCGGATATCCTGGGGGTGCGGTCTTGACGCTTTATGATGCGCTTTATGAGACCCAGTTTCCTCATATATTGACTCGACATGAACAGGGTGCGGTCCACGCTGCGGATGGATATGCCCGAGCGACTGGAAAAGTGGGGGTATGTATTGCCACCTCTGGACCGGGAGCTACGAACTTAATTACCGGGATCGCCACAGCTTATATGGATTCCATCCCCATGGTGGCCATCACAGGTCAGGTGGCGGTTTCTCTGATCGGACGGGATTCCTTTCAGGAAGCTGATGTAACAGGAATTACCACACCGATTACCAAGCATAACTATCTTGTCAAAGATGCCGATGAATTGCCCAGAGTATTTAAAGAGGCTTTCCATATCGCCCGGACAGGCCGGCCTGGTCCGGTGCTGATCGACGTTGCCAAAGATGTGTTTGCTAAAGAGCTGGACTTTCACTATCCTGATAACGTCCACTTGCGTGGATATCGCCCGATTTTTGAAGGGGACGCTCAGATCATTGCTCAGGTCGCGGAGGAGCTGAGCAAGGCCCAAAGACCGCTGCTGTTTGTCGGCGGGGGAGTGAATCTGGCCGATGTTTCTCCAGCCTTGAGGGAGTTTGTAGAATACACCCGTATCCCTGTCATAAGCAGTCTTATGGGCCTGGGTTGTATTCCTGATCAACACCCGCAGAATTACGGTATGGTGGGCATGCACGGAACCTATGCCGCCAACATGGCGACCACCCATGCGGATTTGCTGATTGGCCTGGGCGTGCGATTTGACGATCGGGTCACAGGCCTTGTGGCGGATTTCGCCTCAAAGGCGAAAGTGATTCATTTCGATATCGATCCTGCTGAGGTTAATAAGAACATTATCGCCGATATTCGTGTCGTAGGGGATTTAAAGTGGTCCATACCGGCTCTGTTGAATCAAGTGCAAGAGAGAGCTGCGGAAACATGGATGGGGTCCAATACGGAATGGGAAAAGCAACTGGATGAATGGCGGGAGAATAATCCTCTGACTTATCTTCCCCGGGAAGGAATGATTATGCCTCAGCATTTAATCCAGCGCGTCAGCCATTTTGCGGCAGAGGATGCTGTTGTCGTCACAGATGTCGGACAGCATCAGATGTGGGCCAGCCAATTTTATGAGTATAGACGTCCCCGGACGTTGCTCACCTCCGGTGGTTTGGGAACCATGGGCTACGGGCTGCCCGCAGCTTTGGGAGCTCAAGTGGGATGCCCCGACCGCCAGATTGTCTGTTTTTCGGGTGATGGCGGTTTTATGATGAACTGTCAGGAGTTGTCGACGTTAGCAGATTTGGACTTGCCGGTCAAGGTATTTATTCTTAATAATCAGGTCCTCGGTATGGTAGCCCAATGGCAGCGGATGTTCTATAACGGACATTACTCCCACACTACCCTGAAAGGGCGTACGGATTTTGTGAAACTGGCGGAAGCGATGGGTGTCACCGGTCTGAGAGTCACCGAACCACAGGATGTTGACATGGCCATTCAAAAGGCCTTCGCAATCAAAGGACCTGTAGTCGTGGAGATTCGGATTCCTGCTGACGAAAATGTACTGCCCATGGTTCCGGCGGGAGGACGTCTTGACCAAATGATTATGGGAGGGTAAGGCATTATGAGACATACATTAGCCGTGTTGGTTGAGAATCGCCCCGGAGTATTGACTCATATCTCAGGATTAATCAGCCGGAGGGCCTTTAATATTGAAAGCATTGCCGCAGGATATACGGAGGAACCCGATACCACACGCATCACGGTTGTTGTTCAGGCTGATGAAATGGAACTGGAACAGGTGGTCAACCAGCTTTCCAAACTGGTTGATGTGATTAAGATAACGAATTTAACCGCAGCGGATTCCATTCAAAGAGAGCTGGCTATGATTAAAGTGAAGGCCAGCAGCGAAACCCGTTCTGATATTGTGGACATTGTCGATATTTTTCGTGCCAAAATTGTCGATGTGAACCGTGAGACGATGGTTATTGAATTGACAGGAGAAGAAACCAAGATTGACGCTCTTTGCGAAGTCCTTAAAGATTATGGTATCATTGAAATTGTCCGGACTGGAAAAATCGCTTTATCACGGGGACCTATCCCAGCAAAACATGGATAACCCGGAATGATAGTTAAGCCAAATTACCAATCGATTGGTAATTTGGCTTTTTAAATGTCGAAAAAAGAGGTGGATCGAGTGGCTATAGAGAATATTCAATCAAGTGGAAAGCGAGAGTGGCGGCTAGTTTATAATGCTCAGAGGAGTTGGGGATATGAATCATGTGAAGAGCAAATTTATACGTTTATTCTTTGTTTTTACTGTTCTAACCACTCTAGTCCTCCTTGGCTGTTCGGCAAGGCCTAACGAAGCGTCAGTACCGCAAAAACCTGGCATCAATGAGGAAATTCAAAACCAAGAACCAAGGGAAGAACAAGAACCCATCGCAAAGAACAATAAGGATATGAACCCCCCTGAAGGCAATAATCCTTTAGAGTCAGGAAATGATCCTTTAGAATCTTTGGAGCCTACACAGCCTTTATCGCCTGCACAGCTTTCACCAACACTAAAACCGTCTGTTCCTATACTTTATTATCATTCGATCGACTATGAAGGGGGCAATGAGCTGAGAGTACCTCCTGAGGAATTTGAAGCTCATATGGAATACCTTTCCCAAAACGGCTATGAGAGTGTTACCCTGGATGATCTCTATCAGTATTTTTATGCAGGGAAGGACCTTCCGGAAAAGGCCTTTGTTTTAACCTTTGATGATGGTTATGAAGATAATTATATTCACGCTTTTCCTATTGCGGAGAAGTATGGATACAGTGGAACGGTTTTTGTCGTGACAGAATGGATTGGGGGAAAGGGATATTTAAACCGGCAACAATTGCTGGAAATGAATCAGGACGGTTGGCAGATTGAAAGTCATACCGTGACTCATCCTTATTTGGATAATATTTCTACAGAACAAATTAAAGAGGAGCTCCTCACTTCAAAAGAGGTTCTGGAAGAGTTGCTCGGTAAGCCAAAAGTTGCTTTTGCTTATCCCTATGGAGTATATGATTCTTCCATTATTGAATTATGCCGGGAAACAGGATATAAAATGGGGCTGACCACAGACAGAGGGTGGGCCGGCCCAGAGGATCCCTTTCGAATGAAGCGCGTCTATTGCTATGCTCAGATGGGCCTTGATGAGTTCAGGAGAAGGGTTGAAAATGCCAATTATTAAAATTGCATGAAGCACCTGGCGAAACTTTGCCAAGCTGCCGCTGTCCCCAAAAGGGGAGAGCGGCAGCTTGACATTAGTTTAAATAATGACTCAAAAAATGATGGGAAATTTTACAAAATAAGTTGACGGACATCTCACATATTTAGTGAGCGGACATATCTTGTAATGTAACCAGATATTACCAACTCGAAAGGGGGATAAGAATATGGCATTCGGAGCAGGTGGAGGTTGCGGACCTAACTATTTACAAGGAATCGCGGTCGTTGTAGTAATCATTCTCTTATTGATCGCAATGGGTATTGTATTCTAAAGATTTTTATGAATTAAAGGAGGGTACTTTATGTACGGTTTAGGATATGGAGCAGGTTTTGGCGGCGGCGCCGGCTTTTGCGGCGGTGGCGGAAACTGGGGTGTTGGCGCAGGCATAATTGCTATTGCTATCTTGATTCTTATCGCTTTGGGCGTAATCTTCAACTAATAAAAACCATATTTGCACAGGGAGCCTCCTCATTCGAGGGGGCTTTTTCGCGCTCTGCGGCCGATGAGCGGCGCGGGGCATGGGATAAGCTGAGCAGGCAAGAAAAGCCGTGGAGATATCCAGCGGCCTTTCTTGATAGTACTTATAATGAAGCTTATAAGATGAACAAGAAATGAGAAACACTAAGAAGGCTGAGCCCTGGAGCGGTTTACCACCACCAGCGACGCCGCCAACCAAACCAACCAAACCAAGGGAATCCGAAACCAAAGCCCCACCAGGGGAAACCCCACCAACCCCACATAGTCCAATTCCTCCCTTAAAAAAATTTGCAACAGTGTCAATACAAGATATGCATAAATGGTGTAATATGCCAATTGTCCAGGAATATATTTCCTGTCAGGTTTATTTACCATAATACGGGAGATACTAATTCAAAACGCTGATTAGAAAGGGGGGCAAGCCTTGGCTTTTGTGGTTCTGATCTTATTGGAATGGTTGCTCCTGCTGGCGGCTGCATCGATATTCATGGGTGGAATCCGGGGGGCCTTGGTTGCAGCGGTCATTTTAAGCGGAATAGTTTGGTATACACATCCGGATAATTTTTGGTCGCTGGAAGTCCCCTTTTTAATCGGAGCATCAATATGCATAGGTGTGCTTTTGTATTTTGTAAAAAAAGCGGGTCAAAGCAGCATTGTGGCGGGTTTAGCCGGAGGGATAGCCAGCCTGGTCATCTTTGGCGCTTTTTTCACCCCTCTTTTGGCAGTAATAGTTTGGGCTTTAGTTGTAGGTACAGGGTTAATTCCTAAGATTAAGCTGAAGGAAGTGGTATGGGGAGTTTCGCCGATGCTCTGGCGTGCCTTGCTGGGGATATTGTGTATTGTCATGGGCAATCTGATGATTTGAAAAGGCGGGTATATTTTTTCTTGTCATTATTAATCAATTTTGTTATTCTGAAATAAGTTGATGTCAAAATTGTTTGGACTGACAGCGGCTCGAATGGAGGACTTCACTGAGAAGTCCTTTTTATATTAATAAAATATGCACAAAAGTGGCAGGGATAAGCTATAATATTGCCTATGGAGGTGGAGCATGACTAAAAGAATATGGACAAAACCACAACCCCTTCCTGGGTTTAAAGATAGTAGAAGCCCGCTCCCCCAACGGTTAGGGATTACTCCGGTAGTAGCAGACATTCTCAGGCAGCGGGGCATTGAGGCAGAGGAAGAAATCCTGGAATTTCTCAGACCCTCTTTGCTTAATTTAAATTCTCCGTTTGCTTTTCGAGAAATGGCTAAGGCTATTGAGCGTTTAGAGCAGGCACGGGCTCAAGAAGAAAAAATCCTTATCTACGGCGATTACGATGTTGATGGGGTAACCAGCACGGCTTTGCTCTATAAAGTATTGACAGATTTAGGGTTTAAGGCGGTCGCCTATATTCCCAGCAGGATGGACGAAGGCTATGGATTACATAAGGATGCTATAACAAAAGCTTTGCAAGCCAATGTGAAGGTGATGATCACTGTGGATTGTGGCATTACCGCCGTAGAGGAAGTGGAGTATGCTCGGTCTCAGGGGATAGATATTATCCTTACCGACCATCATGAGCCGCCGGATAGTCTGCCTCAGGCTTATGCCATTCTGAACCCCAAGGTTCAGGATTCAGGATATCCTTTTCGGGAATTAGCCGGAGTAGGAGTAGCGTTTAAGCTGGCTCAGGCCTTGTTGGAGAGGTTAGAAGAGGGAAAATCAGGTGCTTATGCGGTCCTGGAAATTTTAGATTTAGCAGCTTTAGGAACCATTGCTGATCTTGTCCCCTTAACCCATGAGAACCGCACCATTGTGGCCTATGGCTTACGCCAGATGGAGAATACCATTCATCTGGGACTGCGTACTCTTCTTGAGGAGTGCGGTTTGTGGGGAAAACCGCTTAAAGCCGGGCAAATCGCCTTCATGGTGGCGCCGCGTATTAATGCTGCAGGCCGCATGGACAGTGCCCGGGCCGGATTGGAGCTGTTGCTCACAGGTCATGAAGAACGGGCTGTTGAGCTGGCACGGTTTTTGAGCCGGGAAAATGCCTTGCGTCAGGACACCGAAAAGGAAATCTTTGCTGAAGCGGTGGAGATTTTGGAGAAAGCCCCTATTCCCCGGGTCATTGTTTTATCAGGGAAGAACTGGCACCATGGGGTCATCGGCATCGTAGCCTCCCGCTTGGTGGAGCGTTACTATCGCCCTGTTTTCCTTATTGCTGAGGAAGAGGAGATGGGGAAAGGGTCTGCCAGAGGGATCGGGGGCTATCATGTATTAGATGAGCTCAAGGCTCAGGCAGAGTTGTTGGAGAAATTCGGCGGACATAGCCAGGCCGCCGGCTTCTCGTTAAAACTGGAAACTATCCCCCTGCTGCGCGAGGCTTTGAATCAGGCGGCCTTACACCTTCCTGAGGAGATGTTTTATGAACGGATTCGTGTGGACCAATGCGTCCCTTTGGAAGTTCTTGATGCTTCTTTGCTGCATGATTTGGAACATCTGGCACCTTTCGGATTTGGCAACCCCAGCCCGGTGCTGGCCGGAAGGGATTACCCTCTCTATCTGGCCGACACGGTGGGCAAAGACCATGCTCATTTAAAGTGCATGTTCGGACCCCAAGGGGAATGGGAAGGAATAGCCTTTCGCAAAGGGGAAGAGTTAGCCAATATTTTGGGTTCGGCAACGGTGGATGTTGCTTTTGGTCTGGATTGGAATACCTTTCGTGGCGTTCAGAGTATTCAGCTGATGATCAAAGATATTCAGCCCCAAGCCTCATGGCAGGAGGATCATGACCGCTCCCTGGCCGGGCAGGAGATTGCCTTGGGTGAGGAGGAGGTTGCCGCAGGTGGCCCATATCCTCAAGAAGTGGAAATTATGGATTGGCGAAGCAAAAATCGGGAAGAATGGAGCAAAACCCTGGAAAGCCGGGGGGACTCCATTGCTTTTTGGGATTTTACCGGGATAAGCCCGCAAGAGCCAGATGCCGATCACCAGGCACCATGGGCGGTAATCATAGGGGTTCCTCCATCGTGGCAAAGGGTCGCGGATATCATCAGGCAGGTGCGGAACAGCGGTGGACAAGGAGTGATCCTGGCTGAAAGTCAGATTGATCCGCTGGTTCTGAAGGAGCGAACGGGTTATTTAGCGCGGGAAGATCTTGTCCAAATGTACAGAGTATTATATGATTTGGCTATTAAGAATAATCCGTTTACCTGGGTGGCAGAGGAAATTCCCCTATGGCAAGCACAGGCTGGATTAAAGATCTTCGAAGAATTGAATTTGTTCCGCTGTCTGCGCTATAGCTCCGATACCATCCATATCGAGTGGATCCCGGCCCAAAAGAAGCTGGACCTGGAAGGAGCGCTGCGTTTTCGCGGGGCCAAAAGCCGCTGGGAGGAAGCCATGGCGTTTAAAGAAGAATATTGTACGATGCCGTGGCCGGAGTTTAAGAAAAGGCTGGGCCGGTACTAATAGTAGAGAACTAAGCAGTGAAAGGTGTGAAGGCATTGGATTTTGATAAGTACATACGCGTTATTGATGATTTCCCCAAACCGGGTATTTCTTTCAAGGATATTACTACCCTGTTAAAGGATGGAGAAGCTTATCGGGCAGCGGTTGATGCCATCGTTGAGCAGGTCAGGGAATCTCAACCGGACCTGATTGTGGGACCGGAAGCCCGTGGCTTTTTGCTGGGGGCTCCGGTAGCCTATGCCTTGGGCATTGGCTTTGTCCCGGTGCGCAAACCGGGCAAACTTCCTGGTAAGACAGTGAGCGAAACCTATGAACTTGAATATGGTAGTGATACGTTAGAAGTTCACGCTGATGCCATTCAACCGGGACAGCGGATCGCGATTGTCGATGATTTGCTGGCGACCGGCGGCACGATCTCCGCCACGGCTCGCTTAATTGAAAAGACCGGTGCCCAGGTGGCAGGAATGAGCTTTTTGATTGAATTAGGCTTTCTGGAAGGCCGTAAGAAGCTGGAAGGCTATAAGGTATTTTCTTTAATTAAGTATTAAAAAAGAGGTCACTAGAGAGGAGCAGGGTAATGTCGATCAGCGAGCTCATGGAAAAATTGCATAAAGCGTCTCCAGAAGGGATCAAGCTTGTGGAGAAAGCTTATTCCTTTGCTGAAGAAGCTCACCGTGGGCAGCTTCGCAATTCAGGAGAAGAATATATTCAGCATCCTCTGGAAGTGGCCAAGATCTTATTGGAACTGGAAATGGATGAAGCCACTATTGCGGCGGCGTTCCTCCATGATGTGGTGGAAGATACTCATTATACCAACGAAGATATAGAAAGAGAGTTTGGCTCTCAAGTAGCTATCCTGGTCGATGGCGTCACGAAGCTGGGGCGGATCGAGTACAAAAGCAAGGAAGAGCTTCAGGTTGAGAATCTGCGCAAGATGTTCCTGGCTATGGCTAGGGATATTCGGGTGATTTTGATCAAATTGGCGGATCGTCTCCACAATATGCGGACGCTGAAATTTCATTCCGAAAAAAAGCAAAAGGAAATCGCTCTGGAAACTTTGGAGATTTTTGCTCCTTTGGCCAACCGGCTGGGTATTTTCCGGATTAAATGGGAGCTGGAGGATTTATCTTTTCGCTACTTAAAGCCCCAGGAATATTATGACCTATCGGAAGGAATCGCTTTAAAACGGGCAGAGCGGGAAGTGCAGATTAACGAAGTCATCAGCCAGTTATCCAAGCGTCTGGCTGAAGTAGGCATCAAAGCGGATATATCAGGCCGCCCTAAGCATTTTTACAGCATCTACCGAAAAATGATCAATCAGCACAGAGAACTCAGCGAAATCTACGATTTAACTGCGGTTCGGGTGATCGTCGATTCTGTGAATGATTGTTATGGTGCTCTGGGAATCATTCATACCATGTGGAAGCCCTTACCCGGCCGGTTTAAGGACTATATTGCCATGCCCAAGCCCAATATGTATCAATCTTTGCATACCACGTTGGTGGGAGCCCATGGAGAACCCTTTGAGATCCAGATTCGCACCTGGGAGATGCATCGCACTGCGGAATACGGTATTGCCGCCCATTGGAAATATAAAGAAGGTGCCGGCAAACCCGTCGGCGGTAATTTTGAGCAGAAGCTGTCCTGGCTGCGGCAGATGTTGGAGTGGCAGCACGATTCCCGGGATGCAGGCGAATTCATGGAATCACTCAAAATCGATCTTTTTGCCGATACGGTTTTTGTGTTTACTCCCAAGGGAGATGTGGTGGAACTGCCGGCTGGTTCCTGCCCGGTTGACTTTGCCTACCGGGTTCATACGGATGTAGGGCACCGCTGTGTAGGGGCTAAGATCAACAGCCGTATTGTACCGCTGGAAACCAAATTGGCCAATGGGGATATTGTGGAGATTCTGACGTCAAAGCAGAGCAATGGACCCAGCCGGGATTGGTTGTCTTTCGTAAAAACATCTCAGGCGAAAAACAGAATTCGTGGGTGGTTTAAGAAGGAAAAGCGGGAAGAAAATGTCGCCCGCGGCCGGGAGGGGATTGAGCGGGAAGTACGGAAGCTTGGCCTGGATCCGGCTCAAGTGCTTAAATCCGATCTTCTCTTAAAGATTGGTAAATCTTACAATATAACTAATGTGGAAGATCTCTATGCTGCCATGGGAGACGGCGCCGTTACCGTGAATAAGGTTCTGATGCGCCTAAAGGAAGATTTGACCAAGGATGAACGGGAACGGCTTCAGCTGGAGGCCCTGCAGCAAGGCGAAGGCAAGCCTTCCAGTGGCTATGGGAAGGCGAGCCAAGGGGTAAGGGTCAAGGGTGTGGACAACATTCTTGTGCGCTTTTCCCGTTGCTGTAATCCATTGCCTGGAGATGATATCGTTGGCTATATTACCCGGGGCAGGGGGGTCTCCATCCATCGCCGGGAGTGTGATAATGTCAAAGCCCATTCCCAGGAGGAGCAAGCCCGGATGGTTGAAGTGATCTGGGATACGGAAGTAGAATCCATTTATCCAGTGGATTTGGAGATTTTTGCTTTAGATCGCCCACGGTTGGTTACCGATGTGATGAATGTGGTGATGGAGACACGCACGAATATTTTAGGGATCAATGCCCGGGTGGCCAAAGATAAGAATACCCATATTCAACTGAGTATTGAGATTCGCAATCTGGGACATTTGTATAATGTGATGCAGAAAATCCGGCGGGTTAAAGATGTCACATCTGTGGAACGGGTACATTTAGGAGGGCGTTAAGTTTGCGCAGTGTTGTTCAGAGAGTGACCCAGGCCTCCGTTACGGTGGAGGGAGAGGTCGTTGGCCGGATTGGGGCCGGATTGCTGGTGCTGTTCGGAGTGGGTCAGGGGGATACGGAAGCCGATCTGAGCTGGATGATGGATAAAATTGCCGGACTTCGACTTTTTGAAGATGAGGAAGGGAAGATGAATCGCTCGGTTCAGGATGTTGGGGGCGAAATTCTCATGGTCTCTCAATTCACTCTTTATGGAGACTGCCGCAAAGGCAAACGTCCCAGCTTTTCCACGGCAGCACCTCCCGAGATGGCTAGAGAGCTTTTCCAGCAGGCCGTGGCCAAAATGCGGAGTTATGGGCTTCATGTGGAAACAGGGGTTTTTCAAGCCGAGATGCAGGTAGCCCTGGTCAATGATGGACCGGTGACCCTGCTGATCGACAGTGCGAAGAATTTCTGATTCGGTTCAGGATAGTTTAGGGAAGTTTTGAGTTTGAATTTAAATTTAATGAGAAAGCACAGATTAGGATGGAGGGATGGACATGATTGAGTGTCGCGCGGTAGGAGCTATGGGGGCTAATTGTTATCTGGTGAGCTGCCCTGAGACCAAGAAGGCAGCCCTTATCGATCCGGGAGCCAATGGGTCCGGAATTCAGGAATGGGTGGCTGAGAGAGGGGTTCAGGTGGAATATATTCTGCTTACTCATGGACACTTTGATCATATTGGTGCGGTGGATAAATTGCGTGAACTTTATCAGGCCAAGGTAGGGATTCATAAAGAAGATGCTGTGATGCTGACCAGCGGAGCCCATAATCTTTCCCGAATGCTGGGAAGATCCTATGAGTTTGAGCCGGCGGATTTTCTGCTGGAAGATGGTCAGATATTGCAGGTGGGGAATCTGAATCTTACCGTGATCGCTACACCTGGACATACCCTGGGCGGGGTCTGCTTCCTGACTTCTGAAGGGCTGATCAGCGGCGATACTCTGTTCGACGGCTCCATCGGACGAACGGACTTTCCCGGCGGATCTTATGAAGAATTGATAAAATCCGTGGTGAAGAAACTGCTTGTGCTGCCGGAGGACACCAGGGTGTACCCTGGTCATGGACCGGAGACCACGATCGGGAGGGAAAAGCGGGAAAACCCGTTTTTGCAATGAAAATTAGTTTACAAAGCCATACTTTATCCCGCTCCGAACTGGAAGCGGGTCTTTCCTTAAGCCGGGCCTTTTTCTCTGAGGCTCAAACCGGGCTTGAGGTAGAGGGGGCCGACTGCGAGATGGGGATTATTCACCTTGATATTCATTATCCCGATACTCCCTGGCAGATTGAAGGGAATTTTAAGGGTTTTAGCTGCGAGACCAAGTTAAGGTCTGCCCAAAGCTCGGTTGTTCTCAATGAGGACCAAATAAAATTTATTTTGTCTCATCCCTATGCAGGAAAAGAAGATAAGCGGAAGTTTTTGCTAAAGAGGGGGCTTTTCTCTCTCCTTGTCCAGGTGACAGGGCACACTCCCCCTTGGGGAATCTTAACGGGAATTCGCCCCAGTAAAATTCTTCATCGCTTAAAAAAGGCAGGATACTCTTCCGAAGAGAGAGCGGCATCACTGCGGGAAGTGTATGCCATTCGTGAGAATAAGTCACAATTGCTTCAGGAAGTGGTGGACATTCAGCAGCCCTTTCTGGAAGCTATGAAAAACCATCCCCAGGATGTAGCAGTATATATAGGGATACCCTTTTGCCCTACCCGCTGCTCCTATTGCTCCTTCCCTGCCTATTCATTACAGCAGAGCAGAGAGCCTCTGGAGCATTATCTGCAGGGGTTAGGTGAAGAAATCAGGGCGGCAGGAGCATGGATGAAGGCTAGAGGACTTACAGCCGACTCCCTTTATCTGGGCGGAGGAACTCCTACTGTACTCACGATTCCGGAGATGGAAGGCCTGATCGCCTTAATGATGACCTATATTCCCCATAGAGAGGCCAGAGAATTCACAGTGGAAGCCGGGCGGCCCGATACCTTGTCGCAGGAAAAGCTTTCAGCTCTCCGTGCCAGCGGTGTCGATCGGTTGAGTATCAATCCTCAAACCATGCATAATCGAACTCTACAACGGATTGGTCGTGCCCATACTGTGGAGGATATCCTTAAAGTATATAAACTTGCCCGTGGGATTCCAGACTGGATTATTAATATGGACTTAATTATCGGGCTGCCTGGGGAAGGGATTACGGATATCCGGGAGACTTTGGCGAAGATCAAGGTGCTGGAACCGGATAACCTTACGGTTCATGCCTTAGCCATTAAACGGGGCTCCCAGGAGCATGAACGAGGTTCAACACAAAATCTGGGCAAGGAGTTGGAGGGGATGCAGGAAGCCGTCATGGCTGCTGCCCGCTCTATGGGAATGCAGCCCTATTATCTCTACCGCCAAAAGCATATCGCCGGCAATCTGGAGAACATTGGCTTCGCTAAGCCCGGTTTGGAATGCCGTTATAATATTGGGATCATGGAAGAGCAGCAAACGGTTATCGGCCTGGGAGCGGGGGCTTCCAGCAAAATCGTTAATCCCAAGGATTTTTCCCTGGTCAGTTTTCATCATCCTGCTAACTGGCAGGTTTACCTGAACCGATGGCGGGAGACCCAAAGGAAGAGAGAAGAAGCAGAAAAATTTTTGGCTAAACATTTACGTCCGCTTTACTAAGTCATTAATGGGCTATAATCAAGCATTTACATTCCGACGCTATAATCAAAACAAGACTATGACTTAATGGCTTGTTCTGAGTCAGAAGTGAGGGGGGCTTGATTATGAAGATTTGTGTCGTCGGCGCAGGATATGTGGGCTTGGTTTCAGCTGCGATTCTGGCAGACTGGCAACATAATGTGGTATGCGTTGATCACAATGAACAAAAAATTGAGGACCTTTTGGCTGGTAAACTGCCGATCTTTGAGTCGGGGCTTCAGGAATTGGTGGAACTTAATAGGCTTGGGAAATATCTGCGCTTTACTGCAGAAATGGCAGAGGCACTGAGGGGATGTGAGATGATCATCGTCGCCGTGGGAACTCCGCCTGCCGAAAACGGACATCCCAATCTGGAAGACTTTTGGGCTGTAATCAAAAGTTTCCGGGAGAATGTGCGCAATGATGTGATCGTCAT
Source organism: Desulfitobacterium chlororespirans DSM 11544 (assembly GCF_900143285.1). Lineage (NCBI taxonomy): Bacteria > Bacillati > Bacillota > Clostridia > Eubacteriales > Desulfitobacteriaceae > Desulfitobacterium > Desulfitobacterium chlororespirans. Next base: position 277,725 of record NZ_FRDN01000009.1, on the reverse strand, counting down.
GATCAAAAGCACTGTACCCGTGGGAACCGGTGAAGAAGTTTCCCTGTATTTAAATGAAAAGGGCAGTTATAAATTTTCCGTAGTCTCTGCACCGGAATTCTTACGTCAGGGAACAGCCGTCCATGACTTTCTTCATCCCGACCGTCTGGTTGTGGGCTGTATGTCACCGGAAATCAGGGAACAAATGAAGGAACTGTTTCAGCCCTTGAACTGTCCTAAAGTTTTCACCGACTGGCATAGTGCGGAGATGATTAAATATGCTTCCAACAGTTTTTTGGCCTTGAAAATTTCTTATATCAACACTATTGCTAATTTATGTGAAGCTGTGGGAGGCAATATTCAGGATGTGGCCGCAGCGGTCGGTCTGGACCACCGCATTGGTCAGGCTTACCTGAAGCCGGGAGTAGGCTTCGGGGGCTCCTGTCTGGCTAAAGATACCCAGGGGCTGATAGCTCAGGGTGAGGTTCATGGTGTCAATGTCTGGATGTTCAAGGATGTGCTGGAGGTCAACTATGAGCAGCGGGTACACGTTGTTCAGCGGCTGACCGAGGTGCTGGGCAACCTTAAGAGCAGAAAAATCGCCATCCTGGGTCTGGCCTTCAAAGCCAATACAGATGATCTCAGGGATGCTCCTTCGGTAACGATTATTGCCCAGATTACCAAACTGGGGGGACTGGTGAAAGTCTATGATCCCGTTGTGGATAGTTCGAGCTTGCCTGATGCTATTTCTGTAAATACTGTAGATAATCCTTATACAGCATGCCAGGGCGCCGACGCCGTAATTGTGCTGACAGAATGGGAGGAATTCCTGGATCTTGATCTGAAGCGTCTGCAAAGGAGCATGAATGCCCCTATATTTATTGACGGGCGTTATCTCTTTGAACGGAAAAGATTGCTGGAGGCGGGCTTTTTCCTTCCCGAGCGGCCCTCTTCCAGTGAGTGGCCTGTCGTGCAAAGTATGATTTCAGCCCGTTGAACTTGAAAAGTCTGACTGCTCGGAACTGAGATCTGCTCATATATTTAATCTGTTGTATGGTAAAAGCGTGTTGGGGATACTCACTATGTAATCCCAACACGCTTTTATGCGCACTAAAATAATTCCCTAGGCTGTCTTAACCGTATCAATGTGTTTATCCAGCACAAATTTATAATCCCTGAGCAGTTGGTCAAAAATAGTGTTCCAGGACTGGGATGATGCATGGGCGAGAGCATTAGCGGCGAGTGTTGCTCTGAGTTCGTCCTGATCAGCCAGCCTGATTATCGCCTCAGTCAGACTTGCCTCATCCCGGGGGGCACACAGCAAGCCGTTCTGCCTGTCAACAACATTATCGGCAACGCCGCCGCTTCTGACCGTAATCACCGGCAGACGGGAGGCCATGGCTTCCAGAACCACATTGCCGAAGGTCTCCGTACTTGAAGGAAAAACGAAAGCGTCACAGGAAGCATAAAGGGAGGACAGTTCCGATCCCTGAAGGTAGCCGGTAAAAAGGATATTCTCGTCGGACTGCTCACGCATGTCCTGGGCATAGGGGCCGTCCCCGACGATGATGAAGCGGATTTTCTCCCGGTGGGTTTGGTTCACCAGCTTAATGCTTTGGGTCAGGATATCGAGGTCTTTCTCCGGGGCAAGGCGGCCTACGTAGAGGAAGAGCAATTGTTCGGGCCGGCTGATGAAGCGGCGGCGAATCTCTTCACTGCGATGATGAGGGCTGAATTTGGCGGAGTCCACCCCTCTGGCCCAGAGGGCCAGATTTTCGATTCCTTTGGCAGCAAGAACCTGCATGGTTGTTTGAGAAGGACAGAAATTCACCGCACAGGAATTATGGAACCACTGGAACAAAGCCCAGACCATTCCCTCCAGGTATTCCATTTTATAATATCTGAGATAGGTATCGAAGTTGGTATGGAAAGATGAGACCACGGGAATCCGGCGCTCCTTAGCATAGCGCAGGCCGGCAAGCCCGATGCCCAAGGGGTCGGTCAGGTGAATGAGGTCAGGGCGAAAACGGTCGGCAATTTCTGCAAGCTTGGTATAATTGGGCAAGGAAAGGCGGCACTCCGGGTAGAAAGGGAGGGTCACGCTTTTAAAACGGGCCACGGGGGAGGGGCAAAGATAGGTGAGACTGGAAGGCTCCCTTTCATATTGGGGAGCAAAAAAGAGGTGTTCTATTTGCCGGTTTTGCAGATAATCCCCTAACTTGCTCAGAGTATTGGTAACACCATTGATTTGCGGCAGGTAGGTATCTGTAAAATAAGCGATTCGCAAAACGTTCCCTCCTTATAGTCCTTTTATGAAAAGTATAAAATGCAAGTGCAAAAGGAGTTTTATGTATTTGTAAACTGGAGTTGAAATTTGCCCGCAAGAATATGATTTTTAACAGATTTTACTTAGGCTTAATCTAATCGGACTTTTAGTTTATTATTATTGTGCTATTTTAAGATTGACTAAGTCTCCGGGTGGCACCGGACTTTGATGGCCGGCTCTCCGGCCGTTTTTTTTATGGGCTTCAACCTAATTTAAGGAAAGCAAAAAGCACCTGTTGGGAAAGTGGATTCTGTAAAAAATTTTTTCTTTTTATTTACTTAAGTTTAATAATGGATTAACATTAATAGTGTAATATTCTTTTATCGCCAAGGAAATCACAGAAACCAGCCATAGTCGGTGAATTGGCAGGGGAGGGGTATTTATGCTTCATGACAGGCAAGAGAGCAGATACAGAGAATTAAGGCGGGCGTCTGTAGAAAGATGTTCACAGGGCCGGGCCTCCATGTCCTGGTATCGGTATCATTATTATAAAGAATGAAAGCGGGTCTCCTGACGGCAGTTAGGACTCGCTTTCATTTTTTATAGGGCAACACGCAGATCAAGTCGGTGAGGAGGGCGATTATGTACAGCATCACTTACGGAGAGGTGACCTTTGAGGAAATGTATCAGCTGATCAGAAATTATACGGCTCACGGCAGCAAAATCCAATACAAGCTTGCCGTTGGGACGGACAGTCAAAATTTCTCCTATACGAAAGTCCCGATCACCATCGGGGTGCACAAGTTCATCAACGGTGTGGGCCGGGGCGGGATTTTCTTCTCAGAGATCAGAAAGGTCAGGAAAATAACCAACACCAAACAGAAGATTCTCTTTGAGACCGGTCTGAGTTTGGAGTATGCTCAAAAGCTCCAGGAACGCTTTGCGAAGGATAACATCTTCTGCGCTATTGCCGTCCATGTGGATGTAGGCTACAACGGCCCTACCGCCCAGTTTATGGATGAAGTGGTGGGCTGGGTCAAGTCCTGCGGCTTTCTCTGCGAGGTTAAGCCCAACTCGTATATGGCTTCCAGTGTGGCCAACAGGCTCTCCAAATAAACAGAGTCCAGCAACTCCATATAAATCCTGACATCAAAATCGGTAAGGCGGGAGGAAGGATAATATGAAGAAAGTATTTGTATTGGATACCAGCGTTTTGCTCCATGACCCCAAGGCGATTTTTTGCTTTGAAGACAACGAGGTGGTTATCCCCTATGCCGTTCTGGAAGAACTGGAGCATAAAAAAAGATTGCTGGACGATGTTGGGCGCCTGGCCCGTCAGGTCATCCGTTATTTGGATCAATTGCGCGAAGGGGGACAGCTTTCCCAGGGAGTTGCTCTGCCAGGGAGAGGAAAACTGAGAATTGAGCTGAACCATTCTTCAGGAACGATTCTGCCTCTCCTCTCCGATCTTTCCCTGCCAGATAACCGGATTCTCGCCGTGACCCTTAATCTGGCCAATGAAGATGAACGCCCGGTTATCCTGGTTACGAAGGACATCACGATGCGTGTCAAGGCGGATGCCCTGTCCATCCAGACCGAGGATTTCTATAATGATAAAAAGAATCTTACTCCTTTAGATGAAGAGGTTATGGTCATAAATCTTAAGGATGATGAAGCGGCCGAGCTTTATGAGAAAGGCTCGCTTCCCCTGGCGGACAAGAAAGTGCCCAATAGCTGCGTTAAAGGAGTTCTCACCGATCAGATGGAGATTCCGCTCTTGGTCGCCAAAGACGGAACCAAACTGGTCAATATCTATAAGCGTAACGGTAGTTCCTGGGGCATTTTTCCCAAAAACATCGAGCAGATCTGGGCGCTGAATATGCTCAACGATCCGGAAATTAAGCTGGTCAATCTGATGGGACCGGCCGGTACAGGCAAGACCTTGCTTGCTTTAGCCAGCGCTCTGGAACAGACCCTTCATCAGGAACTCTATACACGGATTCTCTGCGCCCGGCCCATTGTTCCCTTGGGTAAGGATATCGGCTATCTTCCCGGACTGAAAGAAGATAAAGTGCGTCCCTATATGCAGCCAATCTACGACAACCTTGAATTTTTACTGCGTCCCAAAATGAGCAAACAGCGGGATAAGAACGATGATTTTATAGTAGACAGTGCCATTGACATGCTCAGGAAAAAAGACCAGTTGGAGATCGAGGTTCTCACTTATATTCGGGGACGCAGCATCGCCAACCAGCTGATCATCATCGATGAGGCACAGAATCTGAATGCTCATGAACTCAAAACCATCATTACCCGGGCTGGAGAAGGAACTAAAATCGTACTCTGCGGTGATCCGGATCAAATCGATCACCCCTATCTGGATAAGGAAAGCAATGGTTTGGCTTATGTGGCTTCCCGTCTGAAAGGCCAGGCTTTCTATGGTCAGGTTGTTTTAGTTAAAGGGGAACGCAGTGAACTGGCCACCCGGACGGCTGAACTGTTGTAATGACTTGAATTTTAACAAAACTTTTATCTGAACTTTACCAAGTACTCCCCTTATCTTAATAATCCTCAGGTAACCTATGATTAGAAAATAGAGATAGTGTTGGGGGTAATATGTGGATACGAACCCATTATTTCATGGCTAAGTCAATTCATAGTTATATCAAGGAAAAGTATAAGGTATCTTTGCAGCTTGACCAGCTTCAGTATGGCAGCATCAAACCTGACCTGCTGCCCAAATATTGGGAAGGATCTCATTATTATGAGAGCTGTTCCAGCACCTGGCTTGCGGAGGTGGCTCAGCTGCTGGGGGAGCAAAAGAAACGCTCCATCCGGAATTTCAGCGATAAGCTGGGGGTAATCCTCCATTTCACAGCCGATTTTTTCTGCAGCGCCCATAACCTGCCCAACCTGAGGGAAAATATGTGGGAACATCTGATCTACGAGCTAAAGCTGGACTTGGCCTTCCGTCACTTTGAATCGTTCCGCGAAATTCAGTGCTTAAATTATGACGATCCCTATGACCTGCTCACCGGCTACCGCCAAGATTATCTCTCCGGTCAACCGAGCCTGGAAAGAGACATTCATTATATCTATGCCGCATCGCTGAGCATTACCGACCTGCTTGTTACTCAGGCACTGCTTCCCGTAGCCAAGCCCTTGATGATGCTCAAAAACCTGCCGGAGAGCTCCTGATTTTCAGGAGCTTTTTTTGCAGCCACTCATTGGCAACCATAAAAAAATAACCGCTTCAGGCAAGCGGTTGCAAGGACGAGAGCGGATTCGCTCCCATCTATAGTAAAGGTAGGAAGAAGAATGTAGAAGAATGCTGTCAATTAAAAGGTTAACATAGAAGTATTAACTTCTAATGAATGCTATGTAAGATTAAGGTTAAATTATGTTTTGTTCAGCGGGCTCAGAAAGATTTACGGAAGCTTTAGAATGCGTCCGTGATCAATTTACAAAAGAGCTATAAAATAAATGATGAGCATAGGAGGGATAATAGTGTATAGAGTCACTGAACGATTGCGCGGGGGAGAGCTTTTCACTTTCTATTGGATTAATCATGTGCTGCGTTCCTCTTTTTGTGATTGGCTGATGCCTAAGATCACCCACGCGGGGGGAGTCACCGCCAGTGTTTTGTGTTCATTGTTCCTGCTTTTGAGCAAAACGCCCTTTTGGCATCAGACCGGTGTTCATTTGGCGTCCAGCCTGATTATAAGTCATCTGCTTGCCAATATTCTCAAGCGCTTTGTTCGCCGGCGCCGTCCCTATCAGGTCCTGGACGGAGTATTGACTCGAACCAAGCCTCTCAAAGATGCCTCCTTTCCCTCCGGACATTCCACCGCCATATTCTGTATGGCCACTGTGCTGGCCTTGGCAGTTCCATCCTTATTGATTTTTTTCTATGGTTTTGCCTCAGTTGTTGCCTTCTCCAGAGTTTATCTGGGCATGCATTATCCGTCGGACATTATGATCGGTGCAGGTTTGGGGACGATAACGGCGCTGTTGATGGGATAGAAGTTGTTTGGTTTCAGATGGATGTATCAGAATTATGATTGGACAGGCAGCCTTGGGGCTGCCTGTTCTTGGAGGCAGCAACAAAATGATAGTTAAGCTGTTTTCTCTGCAGACTTTGCATATCTGGTTATATATGGCATAATAAACTTGTTATATGTAATGTTTGATGATGAGGAGTGGAAACCGATGGCTGCTGATCCAAATACCCGCGAAGTGCTGACAGATCTCAAGAAGTTATTGCTCCCGGCTATTAGCGATCGGCGCGCCAAAGTTTATCTATTGGGTTCTTGGGCACGAGGAACTGAAAAAAGGAGTTCAGATATAGATATCGGGATTTTTCATCCTGCTTCACCCGGACCGGAGTTCTTTGCGCAACTTCGCGATCTTGTGGAGGAGTCAACGATTCCTTACCGAGTGGATATTATTAATCTGGTTCATGCGGATCCGATTTTCCTTGAGAAAGTCCATAAGGAGGGGATAGTGTGGAGCGATTAAACCTCATGCTGTACTTATGCGTTTGTGGCTTAGTGAATTGGAAAGACGAACGGCAAATACATGAGTGAGGAGAGATAAACAGCCTTATATAAACTGCCAGACAACCCTGCCCTGAATCATTCAGGGCAGGGGTTGTTTTTCATATGCACTATCAGGAGGTATAAGCTTGCGCTATATATTTTCTAAGCATAAGGGCAACCAGCGACTTCGCCTTTTGTAGGGTGTGAAAATTAAGCTCGGCGAAGCCGGGTTTTCTTTACACTTTCAGAAAGTATAACTTCGTTGCATACTTTCCTCCAGTATAAGGGCAACCAACGACTTCGCCTTTCTGGATGCGTGATTAGAAGGCACGGCGAAGCCGGGTTTTCTTTAGCGTATGCGAACTTTTTGCCTGGGTAAATACTCTTATCTATAGAAAGAGAGGTGGCAGAGTGGAACAAGAGGTTATGAACAGGGTGAAACAGGCCCAAAACGGCGATAAAGAAGCCTTGATTCAATTGATCATGAGTCAGAAGGAGGACTATTATCGCCTGGCTTATGTTTATATGAAGAATCAGGAAGATTCCTTGGATGCGCTGGAAGATATGATTCTGAAAGTGTTTGAAAATATCAGGACGCTTAAAAATGCCGAAGCTTTTTTTAACTGGAGCAAAACGATTTTAGTCAATTGCTGCAAGCAGAATTTGCGGAAGAAGAACAAAGTCATCCTGCTCCAGGAGCTGCCTGAAGAAACCTATGAAGAAGCCTTTGGTGTATACGAAGAGCGGATGGCCTTTGAAGCCCATTTGGCCTCATTGAACTTACACTATCAGGAGGTTCTAAGGCTGCGGTTTTTACTGGATATGGATTATCAAACGATCGCCGATCTATTGAAAATCCCTCTGGGTACGGTGAAATCAAGAATGCACACCGGATTGCAAAAGCTAAAACAAAGGATGGAGGTGGAGCAGGTATGAAGAATGTTGAAGAATTGTTCGAGGAGGGCAAGGCTCAAATGGACCGTATCCAAGTGCCCGATGAACTGGAGATGAGACTGCGCAATGCATTGGAAAAGGCGGAACCAAAGCCAAAGCCTCTGTCCTTTTATCAACGTCATGCCAGACAGTTCAAGATCGCGCTGGTTCTCGTTCTCGCTCTTCTCATCGGCTTTAATTATAATGTCATAGCCTCCTACGGCAAGCAGCTTTTCGGCTATGATCAGGTCATGGACGGAACCCTAAGGGAACTGAATGAGCTGGGCAAGGGACAGCTGATCGGTAAAAGCCATACCTTTTCTAATGGGGTGTCCTTAACGGTGGATTATGTGATGCTGGACGAAAACCAACTTCTCCTTTTCTATACGGTAAAAGCTCCTGCAGGAGATGTAACCAATGCCTTATCTCCCTTTATGTCTTTGCAGAACTTATTCGGAGAGAGCCGGTGTATAAGTTCCCAAGGGAGAATCAACGAAGAGGAGTCGGAGGTAAACTATATCGCCAGCTTTGAACCGCCGTCTCTATTGGCAAGAAAACTTACCCTTAATTTTGCTCTCAATGGACAAGGAGTAAGTACTCCTGCTGAAATCACCTTTTCCTTGGACCGCAATACGGCTATGGGACACACTTTAAAGAAAGAGCTTAATCAAACCATTGTTGTGGATCAAACGGAACTAATACTTCAGTCCATTGTGGCTTCCCCTACCCGGACGGTGATTAAGGGATCCGCCCAGAACATTTTGAGTTTAGCCATGGATACCCTTAGTGGTGAACGCTTTAGGCCAACGGATATCAATCTCCGCTTAATTGCCAATGGCGAAGCGATAGAAGTCAAAGGGAGAGGGCTGAGTACAGATATGAAAGGCATCACCTTCCATACTAATTTTGATGCTCTGCCTGCCTCTTTGCAGGAGCTAAAGCTGGAATTGGTGAGCTTTAGTGCGGATCAAGATGTGAATCAGCAGTATAGTTTAAACAGGGAGGAGAAGCCTCAAGTCCTGGATATGCTCGGACAGCAGGTAGAGATTAATAAGCTTGAGGAAACCCATGGAGAGACTTTGCTCACCTTAACCAGTGAAGAGAGTGTGGTTCTGACTAAAGTCTATCTCCTGGCCGATGGGCAGGAGATTGCTTTAGAAGAAACCATCAATGATGACTATCAAAAAAGCTTAGACGGTACGATTAAGCATCAAAGAACTCTGCGCTTTTTGGGAACGGGGAAGGATCTCCAACTGGATGTCAGGCGGATGACCTATAGCAAGAGCTACAATAAAGTGATCGATATTCCCTTAGACTAAATGAATTCGCAGCCAGGATAAAAAACGTATGAGTCGATTGTCCAGCAATGACTGGGCAGGTTAATTGATTATTGTAAATTGGTAATTATAGAGGCATACTATGGGTGGAACTCCTCATGGATGTCTCTTTTTGTTCAGTAAAAAATCTTTATGGAAGAAGGTTTGGCAATGAGTGATTGGTTAATTCCCTATATCAACTTTAACGGCAATTGCGAAGAAGCGGTGAAGTTCTATCAATCGGCAATAGGTGGAGAAGCACAAATTCTCCACTATAAAGATGCCCCGGCTAATCCGGATTTCCCTATCAATGAGGATATCCAAAACCTGGTCCTGCATGCCGAACTCAGAAAAGAAGGGCATGTGATCCGGTTCGCAGATAATTTTCCCGGCGCCCCCTTTAGCCAAGGGAATGCTATTTCCTTTGCCCTGGAATTGCCTACTGCAGAAGAGACTCGCAGGATCTTCACCGCTCTATCCCAAGAAGGAGAAGTCGAGATGGATCTCCAGGAAACTTTCTTCAGCCCTCTCTATGCGAAATTTACAGATAAGTTCGGCGTTCATTGGCAGCTTCATTGTAAAAAGTAGTCTGCTGATCAAAGATCAAGGATCGTCTGAGACTTTAGGTCAAGGAGGATCCTTTTTCCACCTGATAATGATATAATGACTATGAAAATTCCTTTTGGAAAAAGACGGGGAGGCATAGTGTGAAGAAGGAGCCGCAAATCATTTACGAAAAAAGAAAACAGGCCTACGAAGACTTAAGTAAAAAACAGAAGCAAACAGCGAATCAGTTAAGCAATTATCGATTGTTTTCTTTCTTATTGGGCTTTTCTGTCGCTGTTTTACTATATCTAAAAGTCAGTGGCGTTTTAGGAATCGTGGTGGGGATTCTCACCCTGGGAGTTTTCCTGTACTTAGCTTCACGTCATCGCTCTGTCCGCACCCAATTGCGCTATGCGGAGATTCTCACCAGCCTTAATCAGAAAGGCATCCAGCGGTTGCAAGGAGAATGGGTAAAGTTTAAGGAGCAGGGGGTGGAATTTATTGAGGAAAAACATCCCTATGCTATTGATTTGGATCTTTTTGGACAGGCTTCAATTTTTCAATGGATTAATTCTGCCCAAACTCCCTTGGGGAGAATTGCTTTAAGCGAAGTCCTCAAAACTCCAGCTAAGAACCATGAGGAAATACTAAAGCGTCAAGAAGCCATCGCGGAGCTGGCCCAAAATTTAGGATGGCGTCAGCGTTTTGAGACAGAAGGGATCGTTGCCTCCCAGCAATTTCAGGCCGTGGAGCCCTTTATCCATTGGGCAAAGGAAAGAGAAGAAGCTTATTTAAAGCCTGTTCTCAAGCTGGCCGTAACGGTTCTTCCCGCCATAACCTGCATCATGGGAGCCCTTTATGTGTTTGGGAGTGCCGTTCCCTGGCAGGTTCCCGGACTATTGGTTGCTGTCCAAATCCTGCTGCTCCAGTTATATAATAAAGAGCGTTCCAAGGTTCTAGCCATGGTGTATAAGCATGAGGCCAGTTTAAAGACCTATGCCGATATGCTGAAGCAGCTTGAGAAAAAGAAGTTCCGCTCCGAGGAACTTCAGAAGCTTCAGAACATTTTGCGTGACCAAGCAGGGCAATCTGCTTATAAGCAGATTCAGAAGCTCTCCAAGATAGTGGAGCGGATCTCTAATCGTGACAATGCGATGTTTATCTTTATCAATATTCTTTTGCTTTGGGATTATCATTGCATGATTGCTCTTGAGGAATGGAAGAGCAAATCCGGAGGCCTTTTGCGTAGCTGGCTGGAGGTTATAGCGAAATTTGAGGAATTATCCAGCCTGGCTACCATACCTTTCGAGAATCCGGATTGGGTAGTCCCTGAGATCGTAGAGAAAGACAATGAACAACAACGGGGAATAGCTGCCCGCCAAATGGGCCATCCTCTTCTTACCCGTAAACGGGTGACCAATGATTTTACCCTAAGGGAACCCTCGGGAATCGCTCTTATTACTGGATCCAACATGTCAGGTAAGAGTACTTTTTTACGTACTGTGGGGACGAATCTTCTGCTTGCTTATACGGGTGCTCCGGTGTGTGCCCAAAAGTTCCGCTGCTCTATAGTGGAGATATGGACCTGTATGCGTGTCAGCGATAATCTTGAGCAAAGCATTTCCTCCTTCTATGCCGAGATATTGCGGATTAAGCAAATTGTGGAAGCAGCGGAAGGGAATGAACCGGTGTTCTTCTTATTGGATGAGATTTTCAAGGGAACGAACTCCCATGATCGTCACCAAGGAGCCATCGCATTAATTCAGCAATTGCAGAAGAAAGGGGCATTGGGACTGGTATCGACCCATGACCTGGAGCTGGGCGAGCTGGAGAAGGAAAGCAAGGGCAGGATCAAAAACTACCACTTCAGGGAGTACTACCAAAATAAGGAGATCCACTTTGATTATACCCTCAGAGAGGGAATATCCACCACACGCAATGCTTTATACTTGATACGTCTGGCAGGAATTGAGATTAAAGATGACTAAAAATCTGGGCTTTGATAGTAAATGAGTTAATTTCATAATGTTAGTCTAAAAATAAAGGATTTAAGGATTTAGAGTTAGAATAAGTGAATATTTGGTATAATTGCAGGAATATTACTGCTAAAATGGAGGAGCTCATGGATGTTTTTGTAGCTCGTCAGCCAATCCTGGATTCCCAGGGTCATATTCACGCTTATGAACTTCTTTTCAGGGAAAGCATGGACAATTATTTTAAGAGCGGTGATGGGGACTCAGCCACCAGCTCCCTGATCTCCAGCAGTTTTTTTCTCATGGATTTTAATAAGCTGACCATGGGCAAACCTGCCTTCATCAACTTCACAGCTAATTTGCTCAGGGAAGGGATGGCCACTTTGCTTCCCAAGAACCAAGTGGTCATCGAGATCCTCGAAGATGTGGATCCCGATCCGGAAGTTGTAGCAGCCTGTAAGAGTCTTAAGGAAAAGGGCTATCAAATCGCTTTGGATGATTTTGTGTTCCGGCCGGATTATCGCTCTTTGATTGAACTGGCCGACATTATTAAGGTGGATTTTCAAGCCACTCAGAGCTATGAATTGCAAGCTTTGATTAAACGATTGAATGAACTCAATATACGTTTCTTAGCTGAAAAAGTAGAGACTCTGGAGGAATATGAGAAGGCCAAGGATTTTGGTTATGGATTGTTTCAGGGGTATTTCTTCAGCAAGCCGAATATTGTTCAAGGTAAAGATATTTCCTCAAATAAATTGAACTACTTGAGATTGTTGCAGCAGGTCAATTCTCCGGATGTAGACATAGACAAACTGGAAAAAATCATAAGGGCGGATATCTCCCTTACCTATAAATTATTGAAATTTATTAATTCCTCCGCCTTTGGTCTGAACTCTCAGATCTCCTCCATTAAGCAAGCCTTAACCCTATTAGGACCTAAAGAGGTGAAAAAATGGGCATCTGTCATCGTGATGGGTAAAATCACCGATGGAAAACCCGATGCCCTTGCCATTCAATCCTATGTCAGAGCCAGTTTTGCCGAAAAACTATCCGCGAAAGTTGGCTTAGGGGGTATGGGTTCCAATGCTTTCTTATTAGGGCTTTTCTCCTTGATCGATGCCTGCCTGGATCGTCCCCTGGCCGAGATTCTTCAAGAGCTTCCCATCGAAGCGCCGGTGAAAAATGCTCTTTTAGGGCAACCCAATGGGTATCGTTATCTGCTGGAGCTGATCGTTGCTTATGAACAAGGGAATTGGTCTATAGTAAACCGATTGCTCAATAAGTTCAGTATCAAGGAAGAATGTGTTCCTCAGTATTATTTGCAAGCTTTGGCGGAAGCACATGAACTGAACCAATAGGAATAAGATCAAAATATGAATCAAGGGGAGAGAACCTTCGCCTTTTGCCTTAGGGCAAGGGCGGGGGTTCTTTTGATTGCAGATCGCTTTGGTTTTTAATATTAATGGTCCGTTATCGAGTAAGGACACAGAAAAGATAGATAGGTTTGCTACACTTATACCTGAGGAGGGAAGATGGATGATCAAGATCCTTTTGGTGGAGGACGACCTGCAATTACAAGAGATCATCGGGGATTATTTCACCGCCAAAAGCACCGGTGAAATCGAAATGGTCTGTGCGGCCAACGGAGCCGATGGGTTGTACCATGCTCAGGAAAAAAACTATGATCTGGTGCTGCTGGATGTTATGCTGCCGGAAGTGGATGGCTTCACCATCTGCCGGGAACTCAGGCGACATAGCGATGTCCCCATAATGTTCCTGACGGCCCGCCAGGCGGAAGCGGACAGACTTCACGGTTACGGTCTTGGGTGTGACGACTACATGGTAAAACCCTTTTCTCTGGCGGAACTCTATGCCAAAGCCAACTCTTTGATCCGACGTGCCAAGGGTATGATACGGGATGATGTTATGAGCGTGGGGAGAATAAGCCTCGATCCCTACCGGGGGACGGTCTCTGTGGAGGGAAGGGAAGTTGAGCCGGCCCCCAAGGAATATGCCCTCTTGAAATTGCTGATGGAAAACGCCGGGAAGATCGTTACCCGGGAGACCTTACTGGTGAGGATCTGGGGGTATGATTTTTCCGGGAGCGACCGGGTGGTGGATAACCATATCAAAAAGCTCCGGCAGACCCTGGGAGCAGGGGCGGAACAGATTAAAACCGTGGTGAAAAGCGGCTACCGTCTGGAGGAGAGGAAATGAAAAAGAACATCTATTTACGTACGTTTGGCTGGCTAATGGGGATTTGGCTGGTTTTTATGATTGGTTTTTCAGTTTATGTTTTATCCGTGGAGAAAAACAAAATTGAGGAAGAGTTTATGGCGCGTTCCAGGACCATCGGTGTGGGTGTGGAGCGTACGATTAACGATTACCAGGACAGTGAGGATAAAAAGACTGCTATCCGAGAAGAACTCAGCCGGACGCTTAATTCCTATACTGACTATCAGGGGTATGAGGCCGCTGTTTACACTAAGGAAGGGGGGCTGATCTCCAGCACCAATGAGTATTGGACCTGCCAATATACTTCCCACCGGGAAGGGAATACCCACTATATCGGCTATGCTGTGCTTGATCCTAAGAAGTGGTTCAGTGCTGAGGAGATTGGGGAAATGGAGGAATATTTATATAGCGTATATCCGGTAAAGGCCGGGGATCCCTGGTATTATTGGCTGCATATCGAGGGATTTTGGCTTGACGGGGCCGAGGTCATTCCGAATATGATCAGAGTGTCGAAAGTCTTGGCGAACGACTTCAATGAGCAAGAAGAGGCTATTTCCGGTAGCGGGGAAAGGTTAGAAGAACCGATCTACCACTCCGATTATGTGGATGCCGGTGAGTTGCCCTACTATGAACAGGGAGCCATACAGGGGAATAGTGTCTTCTATCCCGACGGAAAAGTGAGACTCCGCAGCGACGAGCGGCAGCTCGCCTTGCGGGAGGCCTTACTCGATAAACATGTCTTTGAAGAAGCCATTGAGGCATTTCATGTTCTTTATGCGCCTGAAAATGCGGCTAACCTCGGGTTTTCGCAGCCACCGGCCCTTGAGGTCAGGGAGGGCTTCATTTACCGTTTTATCACCCCTTATCTTTACAAAGGCACGGCTAAACTCCGGGAAGATGGCATCACTACCGGTGACTATTGGGTCCTGACCGCCAATGAGTTTAACATTTTGACCGGAGCTCTGCCCATTCTTATTCCGGTCTGGGTAAGCTGTTTTCTAATCTTCAGCTTTACCGCCGGAATCCTTTCGACCCAGACCTGGAAAACTTTCCGGAGCCGTGAGGAGATGGAGCAACAGCGCCGGAATATGACCAATGCCATCGCTCATGATTTAAAGACTCCTCTGGCTGTTATATCCGGTTATGCTGAGAACCTGGCCGAAAATGTCCACACGGAAAAGCGGGAGCATTATGCTGCAGGGATTCAGGAGAATGTCCGGCGTTGCGATCGTATGGTCAAAGACATGCTGGAACTCTCCCGTATGGAGAGCGGCGGGGTTATTCTTGCTTTAGAAGAGGTTTCTTTACGGGAAATTACCGAGGAGATGCTGTCGAGGTATGAGGATGTTTTTACTGCAAAGGCAATCACCTTAACGGTAGACGGTACAGCCGAAGTAAGGGTGGACAGGCAGCTTATGGAGCGGGTCCTGGATAATCTCATCAGTAATGCCGCTGCCCATACAGTGGTGGGTGGTACTGTGCAGGTAAGCATAACGGAAGAACGGTGGAGTGTTACCAATACCGGCTTCCCCATTCCGGCGGAAGAGCTGGACCTTATCTGGCAGGCCTATTATAAGCTGGATCAGTCGAGAACGGGCAGCGGCTCCGGTCTTGGGCTTTCCATCGTTCGTTCAATCATGGAGCTTCATGGTTTCCAATATGGGGCGGAAAATACGGAGGCAGGGGTGTGTTTCTGGTTTGAATGGTAAAGAAAGCGAAACAAGGAACTTGAGCAAACAGAAGAACCTTGGTAAACTATCCCTATATAGGAGGGATGTTTGGTGGTAGAAAAGTGAAAAGATTGTTTGGGGCACTCTTGCTCTTAGCCTTTGCGCTTTTGGCCGTTGGATGCAATGACACTGAAAACATGATAGGAATTACGACAGTAACCAATCCCGCGAGCACCACCCCTGGCCAAGAAGATCAAAACGGTCAAGGAGCCAGTTTCAAGAACTCGACTCAAGCCGATTTCAATGAGGAAGATTTAAACGATTATTCCAAGTACCGAGGAGATTGGAAAATCAAGGTGGACCAGGATGAAGAGCTCTATCGCATGACAACGTTGATAGAGTATTATGGCTCAACAGGGATCCATATTGCCGAAGTAAATCAGAGTGAAATTCAAGGAAGCATCCATTGTGTAAAGGGAGCTCCCAGTTATCGACAGGCTGAGGTATCCTTTTCAGGTGTCATTGAAGAGGGGATATTGCGCACCGCTTACGAAGATATTGCCTGGGAATATACCGGAACTATGGAGCTGAAATTTGAAGAGGATCAGATAGTGGCCAAGATTACCAGAGATGAGTCTGAACCCTCTATGTGGGGAATACCGGAAGGAGAATTTGTCTTTGTCAGAGCATTGGCTACTGAAAGGGTAGAGGTGACTGAACAAGAGAAAGCTGACTTGGAAACCTTTTTGCGTCCCACGGCAAAAACTATTATGGTGCCTTTTGAGGAAGATGCTTTGACAGATGAGATTATGATCAATTTCGCCTGCAAGAGCCTCGCTTTAGGCATCATTGATTCCAGCGCATTTGGGGATAGAGTGGTTAAGGGAGCAGATATCGTCCTTGAGGAATCGGTGCTGAATGATATAAGCAAAATGTATTTTAACTCTGCGGTAAAAGAGCACAGGGCCAGTGCAATCGGTACATATGTGAATGGGAAATACAGTGTGGCCGTCTTGGGTGGGGTAATAGAATACCCTCAACTGCAGCGATTGCTGAGAGATAAAGAAAATCCGGACATCTATTACGCTATAGTGGATTATCTGTTTGAGTATCCGGAAGAGGGTAGAAAACTCAACTATCAATATCTTATCAAGCTCCAAAGGAGCAATAGCGATAGTAATGACTACAGTATTAAAGCCATCAAAGAGGTGGAAGATCCTATCGACTTTGCCTTAATAGATTATTAGCTTAAGAGAAAGGGGCCATAAGCTATGAAACTGGCAGAAGCACTGATTCTACGAGCCGATTATCAAAAAAGAATTCAACAGCTGAGAAACCGGCTGGAGCATTGTGTTAAGGTTCAGGAGGGAGAAGAGCCGGCGGAGAATCCTCAGGTGTTGTTAAGTGAGATTGACGCCATCTTCAAGGAGTTAACGGGACTTATTCAAAGGATTAACAGAACCAATTGCCAGGTGAGCTTTGATGAGAAGCGGACCCTGGCCGATACTTTGGTGGAAAGGGATCTATTGCTTAATAAGAGGGGGATTCTTGCTCACATTGCCGAGAATGCCTCTATCAAACATGACCGGTTCAGCCGCTCCGAAGTGAAGTTTATCAGCACCATTGATGTAGCAGAGATCCAAAAGCAGGCGGACCAATTGTCGAGGGAATTCAGAGAACTGGATACCCGGATCCAGGGCATGAACTGGACTATTGATCTCATAGAATGATTATTTATAATGAATAATCTCAGTGGTAGCTGATTTGGCAAAGGTGAGTATAAACCCGCCAACTGGGTGAGTTGGGTTGATGGTAGTATTGGGGCAATACTGGTGGTTCGACTCCACGCTTAACAAGTTAAGCCCAGTAATGTGACACCGGTACAACTTATTGTTATTGTAACCACCGCGTACTAATTTGCTAATTCAGTGAGGGCGGGTATGGGGAATAAAGACATATAAAAATAAGATCGGAGTGCTCCGATCTTATTTCTGCTTTGTTGCTTTATCAATGCAGCGATCCGATTTGTTGGGGCTGGGAGTATTATCATCAGCATTGGGGGCATGGGTGCGGGTTCTGTCCGTTTGTTTGTCAGACATAATCAATGACCTCCTATCTTTGTTGTTTAGGTTTTCCCGGAAGTGCTTTGGACATGCAAACGTTTAGATGATTTTCACTTTATATGATGCTCATAGTGAAAGCTTTGGCAGGGACTTTGACTACCGTGGTCTTTCTTTGGATAAACTGTAATAAGAAAACCGTTTTAACACATTGACAAATGTTCCTTCTCTCGTTAAGATATTGTAATATAACAGGTTTACATCATCGACAAATGGCCAAAAATAGAGCATTATAATATAAGAATCTTAAATTTCTGAGGAATTCTTGGGAAGAGACTGTGCATCATCTCTCAGCAGGGAAGGCTGGCCTGGACTGAAACCAGCCTGGGAGACGCTTAGGAGGACACCCCAAGTACGGAAAGGAAAGCGTTTGGTCTCGTTATGGACTGTAAAAGTGGGCGGAGTGGAGTAGAGATTGAAACTCGAAAGAATCCGCCAATAAGGGTGGCACCACGGGAGCTCTCGTCCCTTGCTTTACAGCAAGGGAGGGGGCTTTTTATTGTTGCACTTTCAGAAGCAACAAGTGCGCAAGCAGTGCTTGCGGGGTTTTCTTTAGCGTACAGATAAGTTGCAATAGATTCCAGGAAGGAGTTTCAAATTATGGCTATTCAACGTCCGAAAGGAACACAAGATCTACTGCCCGGAGTGGTGGAACAATGGCAGGACCTTGAAGAACAGATCCGGAAGATCTGTAGGGAATATGGCTATCAGGAGATCCGTACCCCTATCTTTGAAGCCACCGAGTTGTTTCAACGAGGGGTGGGTGAAACCACAGATATCGTCAATAAGGAAATGTACACCTTTCTTGATAAAGGAGATCGTTCCATTACCCTGCGCCCGGAAGGGACAGCCTCCGTATGTCGTGCCTATGTAGAGAACAAGCTCCATGGCGGACCTCAACCCGTAAAGCTCTACTACATTGGCCCCATGTTCCGTTATGAGCGTCCTCAATCGGGAAGGTTTCGGCAATTCCATCAGTTTGGGGTAGAGGTTCTGGGAGTGGATAAACCCATGGTGGATGCGGAGGTCATTACCCTGGTGTGGGATTTGTACAGCCGCTTAGGGCTGAAGGGATTGGAAGTTCATGTGAATTCCGTCGGCTGCCCGAGTTGCCGTCCGGAACATAAGAAGCAACTTCAGGAATTCCTGGCTCCCCGTCAAGAGCAGCTCTGTAAAGATTGTCAGTCGCGCTTTGAAAAGAATCCTTTGCGGATACTGGACTGTAAGAACCCAACGTGTCAGGAGATCACCCAGGGAGCACCTACGACCTTGGATACTCTATGTGAGGAATGCGCAGAGCATTTTAAGGAACTTCAGAGCTTACTGAGTGCTGCTGAAGTCGTCTATAAAGTCGATCCACGTCTGGTGAGGGGGCTGGATTATTATCGTAAGACCGCTTTTGAAGTTCTGGTAGAGGACATTGGCGCTCAAAGCGCCATCTGCGGAGGGGGCCGCTATGACGGCCTTGTCCAGGAAGTAGGCGGGCCTCCGACCCCTGGTATCGGTTTTGCCATGGGAATGGAGCGGGTTCTGGCAGCCCGGAAGCTTGCTCAGGCAGAGCAGGAAGTGGAAGGAAAAGACTATGTGATGCTGGTGGCCTTAGGGGACCAAGCCCAAAGGGAAGGTTTCGCCATCGTCAGCCGTCTGCGGAAGCAGGGAATACCTGCCGGTATTGACTTATTGGGCCGGAGTCTCAAAGCCCAGCTTAAGGCAGCTGATCGGGTACAGGCCCACTATGCTGCCATTCTCGGGGAAGAGGAACTCCATAAAGGAATCATTATTCTACGGGATCTCAGACTGGGAGAACAGGTTGAATTACCGCTTCAGGACTTTGAAGAGGTTGTGTGGAAGAGATATAAGGAGGATGGAAATTAATGACCTTATTAGCTGAACGAACAGAATCAGGAAGTTTGAGATTAAGCCATGCCGGAGCAGTGATTCATCTTTTGGGCTGGGTACAGCGCCGCCGGGACCATGGGGGAGTTATCTTCGTAGACCTCCGCGATCGCTCAGGCTTTGTACAGGTTGTATTTAATCCTGATATGCCTGATTTTGCTGCCGCGGAACGCCTGCGCTCAGAATATGTGGTAGCCATTAAAGGAAAAGTGCGCCCGCGTCCTGAAGGAGCGACCAACCCCAATCTGGAGACCGGGGAAATCGAAGTGGTGGCTGAATCGTTGACTATCTTAAATGGAGCCAAAACGCCGCCGTTCTATATCCAGGATGATGTGGATGTGGATGAGATGATTCGCCTTAAATACCGCTACCTTGATCTGCGCCGTCCGGAAATGCAGCAGGTCTTTAAGATTCGTCATCAGGTTACCCAAGTCATGCGGAATTTCTTCGACAGCCAGGGGTTCTATGAAATTGAGACCCCGATGCTGATTAAATCTTCACCGGAGGGGGCCAGAGACTATCTCGTTCCCAGCCGTGTTCATCCCGGAGAATTCTATGCTTTACCCCAATCTCCCCAGATTTTTAAGCAGCTTCTGATGGTTTCCGGTATGGAGAAGTATTTCCAAATTGTGCGCTGCTTCCGTGACGAAGACTTGCGGGCCGATCGTCAACCGGAATTTACCCAATTGGATGTGGAGATGTCTTTTGCCGAAGTAGAAGACATTCTGCCCATGATGGAAGAGCTGATGGCTCGTATTTTTAAAGAGACCATCGGCCGTGATATTCCCCGTCCCTTCCCACGGATGACCTACCAAGAAGCCATGGAGCTGTATGGCTCAGATAAACCGGATATCCGTTTTGGTATGGAAATGGTGGATGTGGCGGAATGCGTCAAGGATTCCAATTTCAAGGTCTTTACAGATACCTTAGCCAAAGGCGGACGGGTCAAAGCCCTTTGCGCCAAAGGCTGTGCAGGAATGCCCCGCCGTGAGTTGGATGGCTTGATTCAATTTGTCAGCATCTATGGGGCCAAAGGTCTGGCCTATATCGTTTTAGCAGAAGAGGGAATCAAATCCCCCATTGCTAAATTCTTTAGCGAAGAACAGCTTAACGGCTTAATTGCCAAACTGAAAGGAGAAACAGGGGATATCCTCTTCTTTGTAGCAGATAAGGAAGCTGTCGTCGCCGATGCCCTGGGACACTTAAGACTGGAATTAGGAAAACGGCTGGGACTCATACCTGAAGACGCCTTGAATTTCTTATGGGTTACGGAATTCCCCCTTCTCGAGTGGGATGAAGAAGATAAGCGTTTTGTAGCGATTCACCATCCTTTCACCTCGCCTATGACCGAGGATTTGCCCCTCTTGCCAACTGAACCCGGTAAAGTCAGAGCTAAAGCTTATGACATGGTTCTTAACGGAACAGAATTGGGCGGAGGAAGCATCCGTATCCATCAAAGAGAAGTTCAGGAGCAGATGTTTGACCTGTTAGGTCTTACCCCTGAGGAGGCTAAGGCTAAATTTGGTTACTTGCTGGATGCCTTTGAATTTGGTACGCCCCCTCATGGTGGGATTGCCTTTGGCTTAGACCGTTTGACCATGCTCTTAACGGGCAAGGATAATATCCGGGATGTGATCGCCTTCCCCAAGACCCAAAGTGCATCGGATCTCATGATTCAAGCTCCATCTTCCGTTGACGAAAAGCAATTGAAAGAATTGCACATCAAAAGGGATATTCTGCCGGGTAAAACAAAATAATATAATGATATCAAATGGAACAATACATTCCATCTGAATTTTAAATAGCAAAACCTTTGACAAAGGAAGGGACTCTGTTTTATAATAAAGGATGTACCCCCTATGGGTATCAGAGAGGGGAACGTGTAGTGCAGGAAAACTCTGATTTAGCACAAAAGGAAGATATTATCCGTCGTTTGAAGAAAATTGAGGGCCAGGTTAAAGGTCTTCAGCGCATGGTGGATAATGAAAAATATTGTGTGGATATTCTAATTCAAGTTGCAGCTGTACGCGCAGCCATTAATAAAGTTGGCGTTTTAATCTTTGAAAACCATTCGCGGGAGTGTTTGCAAAAAGCTGTAGTAGAAAACCATCAGGATGAATCCATCGATGAATTAATTGCCGTTTTAGCGAAATTCATTAAGTAGCTCATAGTTAATCCATTATGTAATGCATAGCAGCTGAATAATTCAAACTAATTTGAGGAGGGTATATTCATGGCAGGCGAAAATGTTAAGACCTTTACAACAGCAAATTGGAATGAAGAAGTTTTGGGTTCCGACAAAGCCGTATTGGTAGATTTCTGGGCGGCTTGGTGTGGACCCTGCCGTATGGTTGCTCCCATCATTGAGGAACTGGCAGATGAAATGGCGGGAAAAGTCATCATCGGCAAGCTTAATGTGGATGAGGAACCGGCCATTGCCGGACAATACCAGGTGATGAGCATTCCCACCTTAGCTGTTTTTAAAAACGGACAAGTGGTGGATAAGAGTGTAGGGTTCCGCGGTAAGGCTGACCTCGTCAAAATGATTGAAAAACATGCCTAATAAGTGGATTCTTGCCTTGGGTAACTGGGGTAAGGAAGATCAAAACGGTGCCATTCGGCACCGTTTTTGTATTAATCAGACTCCTTTGCTGTGCTTTTGTTATCATCAGGCTTAGTTCCATGTCATTCCGAGGGCGGAATAACCTGAGGTTTGCCGCGGTTATCGCGGTCCTGTCCCGTTCCGGAAGGAGTAAAGAAATTCTCTCCCTGGACCTCATCAGGTAAATACCCTTGCTCTACCCAATGGCTGGGATAGTCATGAGGATAAAGGTAGTTCTTACCATGGCCTAATTTTTGGGATCCCGGATAATGAGCATCCCGCAGATGCTCAGGAACCTGACCGGTGGGATGGGAGCGGACATAGTTCATGGCCCTGTCGATGGCCATAATAGTGCTGTTGCTCTTAGGTGCTGTGGTGATGGCCAGGACGGCTTGGGCGATTGGGATTCTGGCCTCAGGAAGACCCACCCATTCCAGGGCATTGGCTGCCGCATGAGCCTGGAGCATTACCATAGGATCCGCCAGGCCCACATCTTCGGAAGCATGGACGATAATCCGGCGCACGATAAAACGGGGATCTTCACCCGATTCCAGCAGGACTGCCAGCCAATAAAGAGCCGCATCGGGGTCGGAGCCGCGCATACTTTTGATAAAGGCTGAGATAATATCGTAGTGATTATCCCCATTTTTATCAAAACGCATCGCTCTTTGTTGTATGGATTCTTCGGCTACGGACAAAGTGATGTGGCGCACGCCCTGTTCAGGAGGGGTGGTAAGTACGGCCAATTCCAAAGCGTTCAAGGCCCGCCGCAGATCCCCGTTGGCGAAATTAAGCCAATGCTCCCAGGCCTCCGGATCGATGCTTACCGAGTAATTTCCCAGTCCCCGTTCCTTATCGGCCAGTGCTTGTGTCAAGCCGCTGCGAATATCCTCTGCCGTGAGAGGCTGGAGGCGAAAGAGAGTGGAACGGCTTAACAGAGCGGAGTTAAGCTCGAAAAAAGGATTTTCGGTGGTCGCCCCGATAAAAGTAATAGTCCCGTTCTCTACGGCGGGGAGCAAGGCATCTTGTTGGCCTTTATTAAAACGATGAACTTCATCACAGAAGACAAGGGTTTTCTTGCCATAGAGATGCAGCTGCTCCGTAGCCGTCTGAATGATCTCCCGGAGTTCTTTGACACCGGCAGCCACGGCATTAATGCGCACAAAGCCGGAGGAGGTTGTATTGGCGATGACTTGGGCCAGGGAAGTTTTACCTGTTCCCGGGGGGCCGTAAAGAATGAGAGAAGTGACCCGATCCGCTTCGATAGCCCGGCGGAGAAGCTTCCCCTTGCCGATGATTTCCGATTGCCCGATATAGTCATCAAGAGTTCGGGGGCGCATCCGCTCGGCCAGTGGAGCGACTTGATGAGGGTTAAAAGAAGCTGAAAATAAGTCCATGCGTAACAATCCTTTCTGAAACTGAACTCTATATTAACATTGAAAACAATGTGTCTCTGGGTATGTACTAAATAAAGGGAGCAGATTGACCTAACCTTAGTATACTTTGTTTCCTGGTTTAATTAAAGAAAGATGAATGAGCAGCACATAGCCAAACCTCTACAACTGATTATAATCAAAAAAGAGGTATAGCATAAGATCTGCTGATCACTAAATGGAAATATATAGGTAAATCGAGCAAAGCAATGGAAACTGATAATATTTTATAAAAAAATCTGAGCAAATTGCTCGGGATTGACTTGACAAATCCCGAGTGTTTTTGTAAGATATCCTTGAAAAGCGATATTCCATATTACTTAATGGACGATAGAATGGGTGAAAAGGAGTGGGAGGTTTGAAGCTTTCTACGAAAGGCCGCTATGGTCTCACGGCCATGGTTGATCTAGCTTTAAATTCGGGCGAAGGGCCAATCTCCCTAAAAAGTATAGCTGATCGACAGGGATTGTCTGAGCACTATCTCGAACAGCTGATTTCCGGGCTGCGCAAGGCCGGGCTGGTGAAAAGCATTCGAGGGGCACAAGGTGGATATGTCTTAGGTAAGAAAGCAGAAAAAATTAGAATTGGTGATATCATCAGGGTTTTAGAGGGACCGATAGCGCCGGTGGAGTGCGAGGCCAATGGCGATCCTGAATGCTGTCAGAAGTCGGATTATTGTGTGACACGGAGTATTCGCGAGAAGGTTCGTGATCCCATTGAAGATGTTTTGGACTCCATCAGCTTGGCTGATCTGGTCAGAGATCCTCAAACTATGTGTACTATTGCAGACCCTGGATAATAAAGCTTGCAGTTTAATCAGTGACTACTTATTAATCAAGTTTACTAGGAGGAACTAAAATGCGCAGAGTATATCTTGACCATAGCGCCACAACTCCAGTCGATCCTGAAGTTGCCAAGCTTATGATGACCTATTACACAGAGAAATATGGAAATCCCTCCAGTGTTCACAGCTTTGGACGAGACGCCAAAGTAGCCTTGGAGAACGCCAGAGAGTCTGTTGCCAAGCTTTTGGGTGCTCAGCCTACGGAAATCACCTTTACCAGCGGCGGCACGGAAGCAGATAACCTTGCCATCTTTGGCGTGACTGAAGCTCAGAGTAAAAAAGGGAAACATATCATCACTTCAGCAGTTGAGCACCATGGAGTTCTGGAAGCCTGTGAATTCTTAGAGAAGAATGGCTATGAACTCACCATCGTTCCGGTAGATGAAGAAGGACTTGTGGCAGTTGAAGATGTAGCAAAAGCTATCCGGCCCGATACCATCTTGATTACCATCATGCATGCCAATAATGAAGTGGGAACGATCCAGCCCATTGCTGAGATAGGAAAATTAGCCCGGGATAAAGGCATTATCTTCCATGTGGATGCAGTACAATCTTTCGGCAAGATTCCGATTGATGTGGTGGCTATGAACGTGGATCTTATGACCGTATCCAGCCACAAGATTTACGGACCCAAAGGGGTAGGAGCTCTTTACATCCGCAAAGGTATCAGGATTATTCCCCGCATCTATGGCGGCGGCCAAGAGAAGAAACGCCGCTCCGGCACAGAGAATACTCCTGGCATCATCGGTTTTGGCAAAGCCTGTGAGTTGGCTGCCCAGCGGATGGAAGAAGAGGCTGTCCGGGAAGCCAAGCTGAGAGATAAGCTTCTCAAGGGCATTATGGAAAAGATAGATTATGTCAAGTTGAATGGCCCCCAAGGAGGGGAGAAACGGCTCCCCGGCAACTTAAATGTCAGTATTCAATTTATTGAAGGTGAAGCATTGCTTTTAAGCCTTGACATGATGGGAATTGCTGCTTCCAGCGGTTCCGCCTGCACATCCGGATCTTTGGATCCTTCCCATGTCTTGCTGGCTATGGGGCTGTCCCACGAGATTGCTCATGGTTCCTTACGGTTCTCTTTCGGAGCTCAGAACACGGAAGAAGATGTGGATTATGTCCTGGAGCAATTACCCAAAATTGTCGAACGGCTGCGGATGATGTCCCCTCTCTATGACCAAGCCAAACATAGTCAATGCAGTCGCGCCAAAGCGCAATAGAAGGAGTGAAGAGATATGTATACGGAAAAAGTAATGGATCATTTTATGAATCCCCGCAATGTGGGTGAGATTGAAGATGCTAACGGTGTCGGCGAAGTAGGCAACGCTAAATGCGGCGATATTATGCGTATCTATTTGGATGTTGAAGGCGATATCATTAAAGACGTTAAGTTTAAGACTTTTGGCTGCGGAGCTGCGGTAGCCACCAGCAGCATGGTTACGGAAATGGTTAAAGGCAAGACTATAGAAGAAGCTCTGAAAATTACCAATGCTGCTGTAGCTGAAGCTCTGGACGGACTTCCGCCGGCTAAGATGCACTGTTCCAATCTGGCTGCTGATGCCTTGCACGAGGCCATTAAAAATTATCATGAGAAAACTCTAAAGGTATAAGGGATGAAGAAATGACGCTTACCGAAAAGAAAAAGGTAGTGGTCGGCATGAGCGGCGGTGTGGATAGTTCCATGGCCGCCGCTTTGCTTAAAGAAGAAGGGTATGAGGTCATTGGCATAACCCTCCAAACCATGCCCTCCGGGGGACCGGATGATGTAGGAGGGTGCTGTTCCATTACAGCCATCGATGATGCCCGGCGGGTAGCTCATCAATTGGGCATACCTCATTATGTCCTGAACTTTCGCACTATTTTTGAGGAAAATGTCATCGATTATTTTACCAACGCCTACCTCAGCGGTGAAACGCCTAATCCTTGTACCATGTGCAACCGGGTTGTACGCTGGGGAGAGTTTCTGTGGAAAGCCCGGGCTTTGGGGGCCGATTATCTGGCCACAGGCCATTATGCTAAAATCCTTCAGGACCCGGAGAGCGGGCGTTACTTGATGAGCCGGCCGGTGGATACATGGAAGGACCAGACCTATATGCTTTACAACCTGACTCAGGATCAGCTCAAGCACACCTTGTTTCCCCTGGCGGATTATAAGAAAGAACAGATTCGCGAGATGGCCGCTGAGCGGGGGTTGCTCCGGGTCTCCCGGAAGCCTGATAGTCAGGAAATATGCTTTATCCCCGATGATGATTATGTCTCTTTCATTCGTGAGCGGTCTCCGGAGAAGATTAAGCCGGGGAATTTTGTTGATCGGCAAGGGAATATTCTGGGGCGGCACCAAGGCCTGATCAACTATACCGTCGGTCAACGGAAAGGTCTGGGGGTAACTTTCGGTAAACCCATGTTTGTCCTCGGCTTTAATGTGGAAGGCAATGAAGTGATCTTAGGTGAGGATCAAGAAGTATATGCACATACTCTGTTGGCCACAGATTTAAATTGGATAGCTATTACCGGGCTGGAGGGGCCCTTGACAGTCCAAGCGAAAATTCGTTACAAGGCGCCTCTCGCTGAAGCGAAAATTATCCCCCTCAAGGATTCTGAAACATTGCCCGGAGCCATCGGCCCTGTAGTGCGGGTAGAATTCACCACTCCGCAACGGGCTATTACTCCAGGGCAAGCCGTAGTCTTCTACCAAGGGGAGCTCGTCGTGGGCGGCGGCAAAATCATCACGTGAATAACAGGGACAGTACCGTTATTCAACGGTATTTTTAATAAAGAACGCCGTATTCTCTCGATTCATGTTCACAAAAATTTGTGAATGAATAGGATGAAAAATGGGCAAAGTAGCATAGAACCATAAAGTTTTTTGAAAGGGAGGGGAAGAATGCGACGAACACGGGAAATCGTTGGTTTACCTGTATTATGTTTGAAAAATGGAAACCAGATTGGTTGGGTAAAGGATGTGGTTTTCGATGAAAGCAGCAGGAAGATTAGCGGTATTCTCTTGGAAAACGCTCACATTTTTCACTCCGAAAAGGGCTTGCCGCGGGAAGTTGTAGCTGCTGTTGGTAAAGACGCCTTAACTGTAAGAGACCATGTGGTTCAAAGACTTCAAGGGGTTAAATGGTCACAAAAAGTTGGCAATCAAGTTTTTACCCAAGGCGGGGAAGCAAAGGGCACGATTGAGGATGTCTTTCTTGATGATTCAGCAGAGAACATTGTGGGTTTCGAGGTTTCGGACGGCCTTTTTTCCGATCTTTTAGATGGCCGCGGCGCGATTCTGCAAGCGGACGTAATGGTAGATGGGAAAGATGTCTTAATCGTTGAAGACCAGGTATCCCCCTGGGACCAGGGAAATGAAGGGGGTTCACTATCATGAATTGTCCAGTATGTGGTGGTCGTGCTATCGGTAAAGTCGGAGTGGGTCAGTTTTATTGCTGGGATTGCTGCGTGGAATTCACCAGCGCTATGGACAAAGTCGTCATCTACGATTTGGCTGAAGACGGTTCCTTAGTTGCGTGGAATGACCCGGCAATCGGTGAAGAACTCAGTGAGGCTGCATTGGAGTAAAAGAAAATAAGGAGGGATATACCTTGAGGTCAGGACAAGTTATTGGAGGAATCGTAGCAGGCAGTATCCTAGGTATGACCGTTGGTTATATGATGCGTCCAAAGAATAAAGCTGCGTCTATGATGCGTAAGGGTATGAAGATGATGAAATTCTAGTCTCTCTCCAAAGTGTCAAATGCAAGAAATTCATGTAAAATGTTTCAGGGAAAGATAAGAGCGTAAGAACGGATGGCATGCCGGCTTACGCTCTTCTTGCATTGTCAGACTCACCCCAAATTCGGAATCGATTACGAATTTGGGAGTAAATTGCCAGATGGACCCTCAATGTAAGCATGTGAAATGGATAGCAGTGCCTTTGCGTAGGTATAAAACCTCTTGGAATGGGGGAAGACAAGTTCAAAAGAGGCTTGGAGGAGACTATGAAGAAAGAAAAATGGCGCTGGATTTTTCTCATCATTATTGTTTTGTTAGGTTTGCTCCTGATTCTTTCGGTGCGCCCTATCTTAAGCCCGTTTATGCTGGCTTTTGTCCTGGCCTATTTATTGGCTCCTGTCGTAGAAGCTTTAGTGAGACGGGGGGTGGGGAGGAAAATATCCATTGCTTTTGTGTTTGTCGGAATCCTTCTGAGCCTCGCTTTGCTCATCTTCATCGTTATTCCTAAGCTTTACATAGAACTGTCCAAACTGTCTCAGGTGCTGCCGGAGACCGTCCGGACCATGGAACTGGCCATTCAGGATTTTCGAGCCAACTTCAGAGCCACCGGGCTTCCCCATCAGGTGGTCAATGTCTTGGATGAACATTTGGGTGAAGGAGAGTCCTTCCTGCTCCATTGGTTGGAAGAATTTTTGGATAATTTGCCTAAAGCCTTGACTTCCATGAGCCTTTTTATCCTCTCTCCGGTCATTGCCATCTATTTATTGGCTGATTGGCACCGTCTCCAGGCAGGATTTTTAAGGTTAGTCCCTCAGCGCAAGCGGGTAGCTTGGCAAAGAGTGGTTCAGGATATCAGCCATATTGTCCGTAGCTTTATCCGGGGCAATGTTATCGTGGCCTTGATCGTTGGGATTCTCACCGGTGTAGGAGTAAAGCTGGTAGGCATGGATTATGCCTTACTGATCGGGGTGATTTGCGGAGTCTTTGATCTGATTCCTTATTTTGGCCCTTTGATCGGCGCTGTTCCTTCGGTGCTTCTGGGACTGATTCAATCCCCCATGATGGCCTTAAAAGTTGCCATAGTCATCCTAATCGTCCAGCAGCTTGAAAGCAGCATTATCTCACCGAAGCTCATGGGAGACAGTGTTGGACTGCATCCTTTGTGGATTATCTTTGCCCTCCTGGCAGGTGGAGAAATCGCCGGCTTTTGGGGGATGCTGTTTTCGGTGCCTTTTGCCGCAGTGCTGCGGGTGATCATCCGGCATATCTACTTCTGGCTGGTATCGCCGGAGATGAAATGAGGGGCTTACTCAAGGGTAAAATTAACGAACTGAAATCAAAACCTCCCTGTATCAGATTGAAGGTATAGGGAGATTTTGGATTTTGTGGAAGGAAATCTCTTGATGGAGGTTGAATAAGTTAATTCAAGCAGAGAGGCTTGCTAAGGCGGAAACGATTGGCAAAGGGCGGAGCCAAAATAAGCTTGAACGTCTCTACTCCCTATATAACAAGGATATGTTTTATGTCGCTTATAGTAGATTAAAAGACTATCAGCTGGCTCAGGATGCGGTCCATACATCTTTTATAAAAATAGCGGATAGAGTGGACACCATAGACGAAAAAGATAGAGCCTACATCCTTTCTATCGCCAAAAATACAGCTATTGATATCGGGCGTAAAAGGAGCCGCCGGGATTCATCCTTAGATGAAATAGAGAATTTAGTGGGTGATGAGGCTGTCTCAATTGAAGATGACATCATTAATAGGGAAATGTTTGATATCCTGCTGAAAAAGATCGACGAATTGCCGAATGCTTACGGGGACCTCATCCTTTTAAAATACATTTATGCCCTATCCGATCAGGAATTAGCTGAGATGCTGGGGATCAGCCCGGAGAATGTGAGGATGAGAATCAGCAGGGCACGGAAGAAGCTCAAAGAGATGCTGACAGAAGGAAAGGAAGCATCGGACCATGAATAAGCTCTTATCTCCTAAGGAAGCTGCCCAGGAAAAAATGATGGAAGAACGCCTTTCCCCCTGAGTTAGATGCTCGTATGAAAAAATTTTTCAGGCGCAGGCAATTGAAGGGGATTTTTTCCAAGCAGGCAAGAGTGGCTCTAAAATCTTTGCCAAGGTTGCCATGGTTTTCCTGGCAGTGTGCATAAGTCTGGGCGTGTTAGCAGCCACCAGTGAAGCGGCCCGTGTTAAAATCCTGAATTTCCTGATTGAGGCCGAGGACGAATTCATGAAGATCCGTTTTCAGCCTGGTCCGGAAAAGGAAGCACAAAACGACAAGATGTCTAATTGGGAAGGGATACCTGAGCATTGGGGCAATGTGTATATCCCGGAATATGTTCCGGAAGGGTTTGAGATCGTAAACACGGAAACCTATGCTGTTTGCGCTAGCGCAAACAGTCCAAAAGA
Organism: Desulfitobacterium chlororespirans DSM 11544; assembly: GCF_900143285.1. Taxonomy (NCBI): domain Bacteria; kingdom Bacillati; phylum Bacillota; class Clostridia; order Eubacteriales; family Desulfitobacteriaceae; genus Desulfitobacterium; species Desulfitobacterium chlororespirans. The sequence goes on along the minus strand of NZ_FRDN01000009.1, from coordinate 247,231 downwards.
AAATAAAAGAATTGCCCATAGACTGTAAATGTTGGTTTGCATTGATTATTGTCGTATAACAACTTAAACTGTCGGGGTGCAGGAGTAATTACATTAGTTGGGGAATTAGTTATAAAATAGATACCTAAAACGAATTAGTTGCATAACTCAAAACCCTTGGTATTATATCGTCTTTGGCACAAAAAGAATCCTCGATTTTTCCGACATTGTAGATGTTCAAACCTAACACCGGGAGGTGAAAAAGGAGTACTCCACAAAATTTGGAATTCGCCTAGAACGTCTATTTTATTTGAGAAATCTTTAAGACTTCTTTAATTAAGTATGGGAGGAAATATAATACTAAAGAAGGTGATGAATATGAAAGTCATAATATAGTTTCCAAGTTCAACAACTGTTTAAAGTAGCATGTATTATGTATTTCGGTTTCTAGTAAAAGAGATCAATTAAAAAGGGAGGCCCATATAATGAAAAAAGTGCTTATTCTTGCAATTTCGTTTTTGCTTCTTGTGCCATCATTTGTAATGGCTTCAAATGAGGAGAACCAAGCCACAAATAGCCCCACAACTAAACATGAAGTAATGCAAAAATTACACAAAGAATATAATATACTCCCAAGTGAAACGCCACCCAGCTTAGGATCTGAAGATTATTATGCAAAACAAGATCCTGTTGAGTTAGATAAGTTCGAAAAAATAATGAGACAAGAAATTGAGAAGATTATTAAAGTGAACAAAGAAACCGATGAGAAGATTAAGTCTTTGGGAGATGTGGAATGGGTTGACGTTCCTACAAGAGCGGTTACTCAAGAGGATGGAACTACAGTTTTTCAAAGTTACCCCTTAGTCGAGAATCAAATTATGGCAACGGTATTTTATAAAGACACTAAAACAATTACCCATGGTTATATGACTGTGTGGGGGGCGATTGAAAACTCACTTGGATTTTGGAGGTTTGTAGTACCAGTTAACGTTGAACTTGAACCACAGCCCTATTATATATTTGTTATACCGATTGTTGACGGCATTAAAGTGAGCTATGGAATTGATGCTGGGAGGACTTTGTATGTACGCGCCACCTTCGATGTTTACTATAATAACTGGGATAAGATTGGAACAGTAAATGAAATAGTAGAATTTACTGCTCACGTCTAAAATCTTCGTGTCTGGGTATTTATAAGGGCAGGGCAAGGTGCGCTGCCCACTTTCGTTGTGCTCCCCTTATTTAGACGGTCAAAGTATACTGTGGGGTATGTAGTGACCAATTATTAGCTTTTGCACGATCCTCTAGGCCAATGTAGCATGTGTTTGGAATGAAAACCTAGTATACTCATATAGAAAGTAGCGAAGTAAGTAGTATCATTTTTTTAGTCAAAAGACTTGTAAATAATTGCGGAACAATCCGGTGAAAACCTCATCCAACGGAGTTTTGGCACGTCCTTACCTAATCAAAAGTGGTTAGAGGACCTGACAGAATATACTGAACCCCGAAGTTTTGCTTTTAGTTCTACAAAGGGTAATAAGAAAATAGCTTAAAAAGAATAACAATTCCACTGGCTATCCTTAACAGAACTCTAACGGTCGCTTGGATTGCTCTCCAGTATTCCTCTATCCGGCCACTAAAAAGAGCTAGTTATATTACAATCCAAAATACGAGCTTCTGGACTCAACGAGATTTGACAATTCAATTCATTACAATATTGTGCCGCAAGCGACAACGGCGGAATGGAGTTTATTATGGTAAGATCTATTTCATTTATTTTGGCTGTCGTTATATTGTTAACTTGTACTTCATCTATCTTTGTTAATTTTAAGGAAGTTTACAAGGTAGAAATAATCACAAAAAGTGCAGATTATAAAAAAGTAAAAATAACTAATACTGAAACAGGAAAAGTTGAGTATCTTGAATCTGTTTTTGATGAAAATGGTTTACATTCATTTGTGTCAATCAGTGAAGAAGGAACTTTTGTGATTAGAGGAACGCAATTTATTACGGTAAAAACTCTTGAAAGATTTAAAAGATTTGGGGAAATCGAAAGTACAAAAATAGAAAATGGAGTAATAGGTCGTCTCCTTATGAAGCAAAATGAATATAATAGGAAACTGTATAATGCAATTCAGTGATACACTGTCCGTAGAATGATCCGGCTTTATGGAGTAGGCAACCGCGCTACGTTATCAAGACATAATTTGCACCATAAAAGCATCCTATGTGGGCCCTATGTCAAATTTACCCCGGAAGAGTACCTTGGCGGCGTTGCCTTGCTGGTATTTATTGTTTTGGATATTGGTATGGTAGTATCATTGGTCAAAACGGGTGATTAACGCAATCAGATAATCGTATGGAAAGCCAGCGCATATACCTTACTTGTAGTAGTGGGAACAATGATTCTTAACGTCATTGAAAGCCTTGTGACGGCACGGCCAGTGACGATAAACCTGTTCATCCAGTTGACAATTACAGCCATAATTTACTTTATTGCACTTCTGTTTTTTAAGAAAAGGCATAGTGGCTGATATGGAAAACATCATTAGGGATAGACGAAAAGAACTAGGATTGTCACAAGAGGAATTAGCCAAAAAATGTGGAGTTTCCAGACAGTAAATGCGATAGAAAACAATAAATATGACCCGACATTGATGTTAGCATTTAATCTTGCCAAAGAATTAAATACAACAGTTGATGAACTTTTTAAACCCATTTAAAAGAAATTGGCAGTACCCTATGGTACGAATCTTGGCAACTATGTAAAAGATAGAGAGAATGCCTCAACGCGGCAACGTTGTCGCGTTGAGGGACCGGTTTTAGAGTGGATGATGGTGATGACTATTTTATGATTGAGATGAGCAGAAAGTTGACAAGAACCCAGGTCCTCCGCTATACTTTAGATTAATTTGTAAGATTTAAACTGCTAAACTGATGACGGAACGAGTAATACCTAATTCCTTTGCAGAGAGGCTTTCGGAGGTGAAAGGAGGCCAAGGGATTTTGTATGAAGGCTATTCCCGAGGGCGAGGAAAAACCTTGACGAGGCATGCGTTAAATGCGATGACAGTAAACTGTCGCTAAGCGACTCATTCTGAGGAACCTTCGGGTGAGTAAGCAGGGTGGTACCACGGTAATATAACCCGTCCCTGATTCAGGGGGCGGGTTTATCTTTTTTTACACTGATTTTCTATGATTTTGTTCAAACTGGAGGTTTAGATTTTAATTCATTATTAAGGGAGGAAATATAATGTATACAGGTAACCAGCTCAGAGACATGTTTTTAAATTTCTTTGCATCCAAAGGACATAGAATCTTACCCAGTGCGTCTCTGATCCCTAAGGATGACCCTACCTTGCTTCTTACCGTAGCCGGGATGGTTCCTTTTAAACCCTATTTTATGCGCAAAGTGGAACCACCGTTTCCCCGGGCTACCACTTCTCAGAAGTGCGTCCGTACACCGGACTTAGAGGTAGTGGGTAAAACAGCCCGCCATCATACTTTTTTCGAAATGCTGGGAAACTTCTCCTTCGGTGACTATTTCAAGGGCGAGGCTATTCCCTGGGCTTGGGAGTTTGTGACCGAGGTCTTGAAGCTGCCCATTGATCAGCTGTGGATTACGGTTCATCCGGAAGACGAAGAAGCCAAGAACCTCTGGATCGAAAAGACGGGCGTATCTCCGGAGCGTATTAAATACGACCCGGAAAATTTATGGGCAGCCGGTCCAGTGGGACCATGCGGCTATTGCTCGGAAATCTATGTGGATTTAGGCGAAAGCCGGGGCTGCGGTAAACCAGACTGTGCTTTAGGCTGCGATTGCGATCGTTTCCTGGAGATCTGGAATCTCGTCTTTATGCAGTATAATCGGGATGAGGCCGGCGTGCTTACTCCGTTGCCCAAGCAAAATATTGATACAGGGATGGGTCTGGAGCGGATCGCTTCTGTTATGCAAGGCGCGGCTTCTAATTTTGATACGGATTTATTCCTGCCGATCATCAATAAAGTATCCGAACTTTCCGGAATCCCTTACCACGATAATCCGAAAAACGATGTTGCCATGAAGGTGGTTGCCGACCATACCCGGGCTGTATCTTTCATGCTCTCCGATGGCATTCGTCCGGGCAGTGAAGGCCGCGGGTATGTATTGCGCCGGATTCTGCGCCGGGCTATTCGTTACGCCCGCCTCCTGGGTATCGACAAGCCCTTCCTGGAGCAGATCTTTTTGATCATCCAGAGAGACTACAGTCATCATTATCCTGAGCTTAAGGAAAATGAAAACTTCATCCTCAATCATCTGCGCTTAGAGGAAAAGAACTTCCAAGCCACTTTAGAGCAAGGGACGCAAATTCTCCAGGAAAAAGTCAAAGCCCTTCAGGAAGCCGGAGAAACAATGCTCAGTGGCGCGGATGCCTTTTATCTCTATGAAACCTATGGTTTCCCGGTGGAATTGACAGAAGAGATGCTCATCGAACAAGGGATGAGCGTGGATATGGAAGCCTTTAATGCTGCGGCTGAAGAGCATCGCCGCCTGGCTAAAGAGCAGTCCCAGCAGATGAAAGCAGTTCAGGAAAGTGCCGCCATTTCGGAAAAAGCCAAGGCTTTGGGCGTGACGCCCTTCCTGGGTTATCATGAACTGGCTGCTCACACTAAGGTGGAAGCACTATTCCGGGATGGAGAAGAGGTTAAGGATGCTGCCGAAGGAGACGAAGTCCTGATCTTCCTGAGGGAATCTCCTTTCTATGCGGAAAGCGGAGGACAAATCTCCGACAGTGGCGTGATTCGCAGCCTAAGGGCTGAGGCAAAGCTTATCGAAGTGAAGAAGGGTGTTACAGGAACCGTCTATCATCGCTTTCTGCTCACCCAGGGGGTTTTGCATACCGGGGACGAAGTGGAGGCTTTGGTGGATGAACACCTGCGGCTGGCTACAGCCCGTCACCACAGTGCCACTCACCTTCTCCAAGCTGCTCTCCGCACCGTATTGGGAGAGCATGTTCAACAGGCAGGTTCCTTAGTCACACCGGATCGTCTCCGCTTTGACTTTACCCATTTCTCCGCCTTGACCTCCGCTGAGTTACAGCGGGTAGAGGATCTTTTGAACGAGGCGGTACTGGCCAATATGCCCGTTGCGGCGGAAGAAATGAGCCTGGATGCGGCGAAGGCCAGCGGAGCCACTGCCCTTTTCGGAGAAAAATACGGGGACACTGTTCGCGTCGTCTCCATGGGGGATTATTCCCTGGAACTTTGCGGTGGGACCCATATTCATGCTACCGGAGATATCGGTTTGGTCAAGATCATCTCTGAGGGGGGAATCGGAGCAGGTTTAAGACGGATCGAGGCTGTGGCGGGAGCAGAGGCTCTTAAATATATGCGCTCCCTCAATGACCAGATTCTCGACGCGGCTCAACTTCTCAAAGCCCAGCCCTCGGATCTGCTCAAGCGCATCCAAGGACTCTTAATCCAGGTCAAGGATCTGGAGAAGGAAGTTCAGCAGCTTAATGCCAAAGTGGCCAAATCCGAAGTGGAATCTCTCCTGCAACAGGTCAAGGATGTCGAAGGGGTACCTGTTCTGGCGGCTAAAGTCTCCGCTCAGGATATGGATACACTCCGCAATACAGCGGACCTTTTAAAGGATAAAATGAAGGACGGTGTCCTTGTTCTGGGGGCCGCTGTGGAAGGAAAGGTCAACTGGGTAACTGTTGTCACACCGGTAGGTTTAAGGGGGCTTCATGCGGGGCAGATTATTAAGGAAGTGGCCAAAATCACCGGCGGTGGCGGTGGCGGCCGTCCCGACATGGCCCAAGCCGGAGGAAAAGATGCGGCTAAATTAGGGGAAGCACTCGATCAGGTCCCTGGGATTATAAAAAGCTATATAAAATAAAATGTAAGTTTTTGACCCTGAAATAAAGGAAAATCACTTCTCCAAAGAGAAATAAAAACTATGGTTTCTGATACGTGGTAAAGAAAACCCGATTTCGCCCGAAGACACTGTCTTCGCACTTGTTTGCCTTTTAATCACGCATCCAGAAAGGCGAAGTCGTTGGTTGCACTTATGCTGGAGGAAAGTATGCAACGAAGTTATACTTTCTGAAAGTGAAGCAAAGGGGGAACGCTAATGGACCGTTTAGAACACACTATGATGTTTAAATCCCAGGGGGGAGATGTTTCACCCCAGGAGATTTTGCAGCAAGTGTATGTGGCTCTGGAAGAGAAAGGATACGACCCGATCAATCAGTTGGTAGGATATTTAATGTCGGGCGATCCGGTTTATATCACCAGCCACAATCAAGCGCGATCCCTTATACGGAAGCTGGAGCGGTATGAGCTTCTGGAAGAGCTTGTTCGTTCGTATTTGGAAAAGAAGTAATGCTTAGGAAACCCTCACTTCAAGGTGAGGGTTTCTGTGCGAGAAAGGGAAGCGATGATGAGGCAAGTCTCGTTGGGCTGGCATGGTCCCTTGGTATCTGAAGTATGTTTTGGCAGCTTAGCTATTTCTCCTCTGCAAGGGCGTGTATCCCTGGCGGAGGGAGTGAACGTTCTCCGCTATGCCTTGGAGCAGGGAATTGATTGGATCGATACCGCTGAAATATATGATAATTATCCCCAGATTGCCCAGGCCCTTCAGCATTACCCGGAAGTTAAGCTGGTAAGCAAATCCTACTCGGTCACAGCACAAGAGATGTCCACAAGCATTGAAAGAGCAAGAAGAGAACTCAATCGGGATGTCATCGATTTCTTTCTTCTTCATGAACAAGAGAGCGCTTTAACCCTCAAAGGGCATCAGGGGGCATGGGAAGAGTTGCGGAAAGCCAAAGAGGATGGAAGAGTGAAATATATTGGTATTTCCACTCATGCCGTGGATGCGGTGAAGGCCGGTGCCCTCCTCCCGGACATTGATGTGATCCATCCTATCATCAACCATCAAGGCTTAGGCATCATCGACGGTACTTTAGCGGAAATGCTGGCGGCCATTCGGTTTGCTTCTGAGCTGGGGATCGGAATTTATGCCATGAAAATTTTCGGCGGAGGGCATTTGGCGGCTCATCCCCAGGAAGCCCTGGATTTTATCCGCAGCATTCCTTGGATTCAGGCCATGGCCTTAGGCATGTCCAGTGTCGAGGAAGTGGATTTTAATCTGAAATATCTCGCCGGTCAGGAGATACCCGAAGAATTAAGACAATCCGTTACCTATAGGGAACGGAAGCTCTATATAGCGGATTGGTGTCAAGGCTGTGGCCGCTGTTGTGAAGCCTGCCCTCAAAGCGCCTTATCTTTGGAAGAAGTGGCCGGTGGCGGGATGGTGCAGGCCGTAGTGGAAGCCGAGCAGTGTGTCCTTTGTGGGTATTGCGGAAGAGTATGCCCGCATTTTTGCCTGAAAATCGTCTGAGTAGAAAATTGTCTGAAGCGGGGGTGATTAAATGAGAATTATGGGTCTGGACTTTGGCGAACGGACCATCGGGGTGGCAGTGAGCGATGCTATGCTCCTTACCGCCCAAGGGATAAAGACCATCCGCCGCTCCAAAAAAGAGCTTGAGGAGCTAAGGACTATGCTTCAGGAGTATGAGGTAGATCACATTGTCTTGGGTTATCCGAAAAATATGAATGGTACGCTGGGGCCTCGTGCCCAGGCCACCGAGGAATTTGCCCAGATTCTTAAAGAGGAATTTGGGTTGCCGGTTACCCTATGGGATGAGCGTTTAAGCACCATGGGGGCCCAGCGATCTTTGCTGGAAGCAGATGTATCACGGGCAAAACGCAAGCAGGTGATCGATAAGATGGCAGCCGTCTTTATTTTACAGGGGTACCTGGATTATATAAGGCTGAAAAATGGGCAGAATAAGGAATAAGTGAAACATTAGAAATGCTCAGATGTATTTGACATTCCTCCCCCCGGGGAGTACAATGACTATATCTTTAATAAGAGGTGAATCAAATGACTGAACATACACATGGTCCGAACTGCGACCACGAGCATGACGTTGAAGAATTTGACACAATTATTCTGACTGATGATGAAGGAAACGATCATGAATTTCTCCATCTTGATACGTTGGAAGTTGAAGGGTCTACATATTTTGTTTTAATGCCCATCGGTGCTGAAGAAGATGAAGAAGCTGATGAAGCGATCATCCTCAAACTTGGCAAAGATGCTGAAGGCAATGAAATGCTCCTGGATATCGAAGATGATGAAGAGTGGGAAAAAGTCGCAGATGCTTGGGAAAGCATGGAAGAAGAATAAAAAAACCAGCTGTTTAAAGCAGTCGGGTTCGATGAATATCGAATCGGCTGCTTTTTTATTTTTGCTCAATATTTTTTAAGCAAATTGCAGACCCTATAGAAAAGCAAAAAATAAATGTTCAGTGCTAAGGGGGAAAGATGATGAGCCTAAGATGGAAGTACTACTCCTATTTTTTAATACTGGCGTTGTTGGCTTTTTCAGGCTGTACTATGAATGAAGCTCGCCTATTGAATCTTACCCCAGAAGCCGTTTCCAGAGACCCAAACCAGCTTCCTCCAGGCATAGTTTTAGATGACTTGGCATTAGGGGGGATGATGCAGGAAGAAGCCAAGGAGAAGATTAGGAGTTGGTCAAAGGACAAACTGGAAGAAAACCTCTTCTTAGTGTACAATGAGACAGAGATTCAGTTGACACCGGAAGAGCTTGGTATTACTCTCGATTTTGAAAGAACTTGGCAGAATGTCTTAGAGAACACCGGTCAAGAAAGCCCAAGCGTTTTAGCTATCGATTATGTCATGGCCAATCAGGTTCTTCACGAGAAGCTGGCAGAGTTTAATCGTTCCGCGGTGGATGCCTCTTTTAAGATTGAGAATGATCAATTTAAGATTACCCCGGCCATTTCCGGGGAAGCCGTCAATGTGGATGCTTTTTTTGATGAGATTAAGGAAGTGTCTTTGGGTGATTTGCCTAAGAGAATTTCCCTGACAGGGGTAGAGATTCCGGCTGCTGTCACTACAGAGTCCTTGGAAGCGTTAGCTTTTGACGGCGTCATCGGTGAATACACCACCAAATACAATGCCGGTGATAAAAACCGTACCGCTAATCTTATAACGGCGGCGAAGAAAATGGATAAAGCCGTTTTAAAACCTGGGGAAACGTTTTCTTTTAATGGAACTATTGGACCGCGGACAGCGGAGACGGGTTTTAAAGATGCCTATATCGTCATCAACAATGAGTATGTCAAGGGAATCGGGGGAGGAATCTGCCAGGTATCCTCTACCTTATATAATGCTGCGTTGCTGGCAAATCTGTCCATAGTGGAACGGCACCCTCATGCGGTGGTGGTGGCCTATATTCCATTGGGTCAGGATGCTACGATCAACTATCCCAATCTTGATTTGAAATTGCGCAATGATAGTTCATCCTATCTTTATTTCCGTACCAAAGTAGAAGCAGGAAATCTTACGATTAAGATTTATGGTAAAAAAACAGGGGTGAAGGTTCGCTTTGAGAAGGAAATCGAGAAAGAACTGAATTATCATACCGTGCGCAAGATGGATCCAGACTTGCTTCCCGGTGCGGTGATTCAACAACAAAGCGGGAGTAAGGGATATATCGTGAAAACCTGGAAGATTGTCACCGATGCCCAAGGCAAAGAGACAAAACAGCTTTTGAGCCGTGATAGCTATGCCCCCACCAATAGAATTCTTAAAATAGGTGCTGATTAAGGCGACAGATTGGTAGGGGGTTGCCGGCAGCGGTGTAGTCTTTAAGGGTTCATTGAACGGAACGTCCTTCAGTGGGAGATTCGCCCCCCATTGAAGGTTAGTCGAGTGATAAATACAGGATAGAGAAAGAGAGAGTGAGAGAATGGGAAGACGCTGGTTAAAAAGCCTGCTCAGTACTTTATTTATTATGGCAGTTCTTGCGGGAGCAGGAATTGCAGCTTGGTGGAACTGGGCGATTCAACCCTACGCTGAGGAAGGAAGCAATGCTGCAGAAGTGCAGTTTATGATAACTCCGGGAATGAATGCCTCCCAAGTAGCTCAGGAACTGGAGCATCAGGGGCTTATCCGCAATGCCCTGGCCTTTCGCTTTTTGGCCAGTCAGCAAAATGTGGATTCCAAGCTGCTGGCGGGAGAATACCAGCTTTCCGCCCAAATGCCCCCCCAGGAAATGATTAATAAGATTCTTGAGGGACCTGACGTGCATACTGTAAAGGTCACCATCCCCGAGGGATATACAACAGCTCAGATTATTGAGCTTTTTGTAAAGAATGACCTGGGAACCAAAGAGGATTATCAGAAGGTCATTGCAGGCGAGCCCTTCAGTTATTCTTTCCTTGCCGACATCCCTTCAGGATCGAACCGACTGGATGGCTTTCTGTTTCCTGATACCTACTTCTTTGATCCGGAGGCTAATCCTAAGGAAAACATCAATCGAATGCTTAAACGCTTCGAACAGGAAATAACCCCGGAAGTGATGACTAAATTGGCAGAAATGAATCTTACGCTGCGGGAATGGGTGAATCTCGCTTCCATCGTAGAAAAGGAAGCGGGCAAGGATGCGGACCGTCCGATTATCGCCGGAATTTTCCTTAATCGCCTCAAGATCGACATGGCTCTCCAGTCCTGTGCCACCATTCAATATGTATTAGGAACTCAGAAATATATCCTCTCTTTAGAAGATATCCAGGTGGAGTCTCCCTATAACACCTATAAATATCCGGGATTGCCTCCCAGCCCCATCGCCAGCCCGGGGCATGCCTCTCTGAATGCGGTGCTCAACAGCACGGATTCCGACTACCTTTACTTCTTAGCTACTCCAAGTGGCGAGACGATTTATGCGAAAACTCATCAGGAGCATTTGCAGAATCAGGCCAAGTATATGAATTAAGTATATGAATTAAATAAATGAATTAGAAAAATGAGTGTAGCAACACCAAGTAAAGGCAATGAAAAGGGAAGTTGATAAAACGATGATTTTTACCACATCATTTTTTTACACGGCTAAGCTATAATTGATTACAGAGAGGTTGAAAGAACCGTTATGTTAGAGCAAAACCAATCCCGGAAACCTGAACTTCTTGCTCCGGCAGGAGATTATGAAAAGTTGAAATTCGCCATCGCCTATGGGGCAGATGCGGTCTATATGGGAGGTCCCGCCTTCGGGCTCCGAGCTTATGCAGGGAATTTTACCATGGAGCAGATGGCTGAAGCTATTCAGTATACTCACCATGCCGGGCGCAAGCTCTATGTGGCGGTAAACATCTTTGCCCACGAACAGGATTTTGAAGCAATGGCTGCGTATTTAAAGCAATTGGAGTCCTTGGGTGTCGACGCAGCTATTGTCTCAGACCCCGGCATTATCGCCTTGGCTCAAGAAGCGGCCCCTAAGCTTCCTCTGCATCTCAGCACCCAGATGAACAGCACCAATTCCTACAGTATAAACTTTTGGTTGAAACAGGGACTGGAGCGGATTGTTCTGGCCCGGGAGCTGACCTTGGCAGAGATCCAAGCAGTACGGGAGAAGGTACCCGGGGAGCTGGAAATGTTCATTCATGGAGCAATGTGCATGTCCTATTCCGGAAGATGTCTGCTCTCCAATTATCTCACCGGAAGAGATGCCAACCGGGGGGAATGCACCCAGCCCTGCCGGTGGGGATACGGTCTTGTAGAAGAGAAACGCCCCGGTCAGGTATTTCCCGTAGAGGAAGATGAGCGGGGCACTTATATCTTTAATTCCCATGATCTCTGTTTGCTTCCTTATCTACCTATGCTGAAGCCTCTGGGTATTGACAGCTATAAGATTGAAGGACGCATGAAGAGCATCCATTATGTCTCCAGCACCGTGAAGGTTTATCGGGAAGCTATCGATACCCTTTGGGAACAAGGGGAAGAGGACTTTAAAGCCAAACTCCCCGGCTGGCTGGAAGAGATGGACAAAGTCAGTCACCGGGATTATTCACCGGGATTCCTCTTTGGCAAACCCGGAGCAGAATCCCATAATATTGAGAGTTCCAACTACATCCGTGATTATGAGTTTGTCGCCTTTGGCTTAGCTTCAGATAATCGGGAACATCCCCAAATTCCGACTTCAGTCAAAAATGAATTCGGTCAAGGATATTGGGTGGAACAACGCTATCATTTCAAAAAAGGGGAGCTTATTGAAGTTTTCTCACCTCATGAAGAACCTTGGACCTTTGAAGTTAAAGGCATTCATACGGTAGAAGGGGAAGAAGTGGACGTTGCCCGTCATGCCAAAGAGATTCTTAAGCTGGAGCTCCCCAGGCCTTTGCTTCCTTTCGCTATTTTGAGAAGGGCAAAGAAGGATAAGAAATGATTGACCTCACAAACTAGGCAAGATTAACAAATTGGTAATATGTTTGGGAAAGGAAAACTAAAGATGAATAGAGAAATACCTTATGCTGATTCCGATGTGCTGATCAAGGCCCAGGTGCCCCGATCAGAGATACAGATGCTGGTGAAATATGTGGAAGGCCTTGGGCATCTGGGTGTCGTTACCACTACGGACCGTCATGCCGGGGAGGTTCTGATTCAGACGACGAAGTACACCTGGCCGGACTTGAAAAAGGCTCTGGAAGGAATGCCCTTTGAGGTTGTTTTCAGAAACTAAATGTTCCTAACTTAAGCCTATTTTGGCTTATTGACTTGAAATAAACCCTTAAAAAGGTAAGAATATCTAATTCTGAAATTTCTTTGATAGAATCCGCATGATTATACCTCGTTTTTAGTTAATTAAGCCAAAACCTGATTATACTAAACGCCAGTATTTATGCGGATTTTATTTTTTAGATTGAGGTTTGAGTCTCTAATTGATGCTAAACTTCGTTAATGATTATAGGTCTTAGGTCCCTATTGACATATAGGCCCTAAGGCCTATAAGCTATATATAGCTAGTCTGAAGAAGTGATTATATGCAGTAGCTATGAGGCAATATTAATACAGATTGGGTTGGAAGGTAGTTCATTGAAAACGAATAATATCGCTCATAACAGGAGAATATTATCTGGGCTCTTTATTGGTATTTTTATCATGGAAATTGCTTTGGGAATCTATTATGGCTATTTTCAGGATTTTAAAATGCAGGATGCGTTTGCCAGAACGGCTAACGCATTTTATGTATTCTTTGTAGCCCCTCCTCGCTTTGCTTCAATTGGATTGGTTTGGAATCCATTGCCTAGTGTATTACAGCTTCCTTTAGTGTTTTTAAGTCAGATATGGAAACCATTGGTTACTCATGGGATAGCTGCATCAATAATAAGCTCGTTATTTGCCGCAGGCAGCGTAGTGGTGCTATTTAGGACCTTCATAAAATTAAATATTTCTGTAAAGTATACATTCCTTTGTCTTTTTTTATATGCCTTTAATCCTTTTATTTATTTTTATGGATTTAACGGCATGAGTGAAGGAATAACCTTCTTTTTTATGATTTATGCGGAGTCCTGTCTGATACTGTGGATGAAAGAAGGAGAAGCTCATTATATTATGCGGATAGCCTTTGCTTTGGCTCTGGCTTTTTTTTGCCGGTACGAAGCCATCCCTTTTGCCGCTGCTATGGGAATCGGCGTACTTATCCTTCTTTTCTTTGGCCCGTCTGTGAAGAGCGGTGTTCCTGCCGGGTCCATCAAGGAAAGCTATTATTACGCGGAAGGAACGGCGATTGTTCTGTACACTCCTTTATTGGTTGCCGTTATTTTGTGGATTTCCTTTAACTGGGTTATTTCCGGCAATCCTCTCTATTTTCTTAACTCGGCTTATTCAAATTCGGCATATTTAAGCCTTAGCAGTGGAGTCAGCGATACCCCTTGGGGAATCCTTTTCTATGTGGTCGAAAAAAGCCTTCCTTTTATTCCATTGTTTGTAGGCATTGTGGTAGTGCGGATTCTCAACGGAAGATTATTGAAATATGATTTTTTCGTTTTGTTGATCCTGTCGGCAGCATTAATTGTCTTTCACTACATAATGCTTCTTAGCGGCTCCTCCTACGGCTGGCTACGCTTTTTCGCCTATGTATTGCCTATTACTTTTGCCTGGCTGCCTCATGAATTAGCGGAAATAGCCAAGGCTGATAAGGTGCTAAAATTCACAATGAGCAGCGTTATAATATTGTCTTTGCTTGTGTCGTGGGGACTAACCCTGAGTGTCCTGGAAAACCCTCAAAAATCACCTGAAGAGCATAGCTCGATGGATACCACTGAAAGCCGGCGCATTGCGGAATACATTGATGAAAATCTTCCTGAAGAAAGAATATTGACTGATTCCTTTGTCACAGGAGAGATCCTGGTGAACCTTAAGCAGATGTCCAATATGGTAGTCACTGCCAGCCTTGACTTCTATGACTGTTTGGAAAACCCTCACAAGTATGGCATCACTTATTTGCTAGTTCCAGATCCGGAGGAAGGGACCGGAAGTCTGGATGCACTTAACTCACGGTATCCCGGCTTATATGCCGGAAAAGAGGAATGGTGTACGGAAGAAATGATTTTTACAGGATTTAAGTTGTTTAAAGTAATCTATTAAAGAAATTAAGACAGGGGAGGGAAGATGATGAAGGCCGGCAACAGAATAGGCGAAAACTTGCTGAAACAGGGCTATATTACTGAAGAACAGCTTAATGCGGTTTTAAAGATCCAACAGGAAAAGGGAGGTATGTTAGGAAATATTCTGGTTGAAAGCGGCTTTCTATCCCCCCAGGAATTGACTGAATATATTACAGCCAGCCAATTTTCCAGATTAGGGGAACGGTTAATCCAAGCTAAAATAATTACCCCGGCTCAATTGAAAAACGCCATAGCCTATCAGGAACAAAATGGCGGCCGTTTGGGAAATATACTGGTCCTTTTAGGATATCTCGATTCGGAACAATTGGATGACTTTTTGCACTCCAATGCCAAACAGAAGCTTCCTCTGGGGCAAATGTTGGTTCAAAACGGAGAAATTACTGAAGAGCAGCTCAAGGAAGCTATATCCATGCAGAATAAGAGCGGAGGAAAAATCGGTGATATTTTATTGTTCCTTAGATATGTCACCCCTGAGACGCTTTATCGCTATTTAGCTACTCAGAATAATTTGGGACGGGTTGGCAATCAATACAATAAACAAATGGCGAAAAAAATCCCTTATGAGATCGCGCTTCAATTTAACGCGATCCTGATCAATAACCGTCCTGACTCTTATATAGTTGCAGTAGGAGACATTTTGCCTGAAGAGAGTGTTCAAACAATCGAAAGCTATCTTGATAAGCCGGTCGAGCAGGTATTGGCTACCATGGTTGAGATTGAAAACCTGTGGGAGACGGTGTATGGCAATAGATTGTCGGAGGACAGTGTGTTCAAACTGTATGAGGAGCAGCCAGAGAACTCCGCGATCGTTACGTTTTCCAAAAGCCAGCGCATAGGTTTGATTGTAGCCAGTATAGCATTTTTAATTGTTCTTATCGCCAATTATCAAGTTGCATTGTTTATTGGCAATATCCTGATTCAGGGGCTGTATGCCATGATGACTATTTTAAAGCTCTATATTGTCTACAAAGGTTCTTATAAAGATGCTCAACTTCATTTTTCGGTGGAAGAGGTTGCAGCAATTGATGAAAGCCAACTGCCTGTTTACACGATTCTGGTCCCGGTTTATAAGGAAAAGGAAGTGATTAGGCAGCTCATTCACAACATCCAGGTCTTGGATTATCCCCAATACAAGCTGGACGTATGTATACTGCTTGAAGAAGATGATAAGGAGACCATAGAGACAGTTATGAACATGAATTTGCCTCACTATTTTACACCGGTCATTGTGCCTCCTTCTCAGCCTAAAACAAAGCCGAAAGCCTGCAATTACGGATTGCTCCGGGCTAAGGGCAGGTATGTGGTTATCTATGATGCCGAAGACCGTCCCGAACCGGATCAGCTGAAAAAAGTATACCTTGCTTTTAAAAGGTTACCAGACAGCTATGTTTGCATTCAAAGTAAACTGAATTATTTTAATAGTAATCAAAACCTGCTGACCCGTTTTTTTACTCAGGAATACAGTATGTGGTTTGAATTGTTGCTGGTGGGCATAATGAAGACAAAAACGCCGATTCCCCTAGGCGGAACATCCAACCATTTTAAAATCGACTTTCTGCGGGAAGTAGGAGCATGGGACCCCTTCAATGTTACCGAAGATGCGGATCTGGGGATCAGGCTTTTCAAAAAGGGATACCATACGGCGATTGTAGATTCCCGGACCTGGGAGGAAGCCAACTCAAAAGTATCAAATTGGCTGAGACAGAGATCCCGTTGGATCAAAGGATATATGCAGACTTGGCTTGTGCATATGCGTCATCCCGTTGAATTATTCAGGATTTGTGGTCTGAAAGGATTCATCGGCTATCAGGCTATGGTATTGGGAACGCCCCTTCTTCCCTTATTGAATCCGATTTTTTGGTCCTTGCTGGTCTTATGGTATTTGACTGAAGCAGGCTGGATCAGCGATCTGTTTCCTGGAATTCTATATTATATAGCTTGCTTTCAGCTGATTTTCGGTAATTTTATGTTTATGTATACCAATGCAGTTGGAATGTATCATGTGATTCGTGATTGTTCGCTAAAAAATGAACAGCCTTTTTCTTACGGCTTGGTAAAGTATGCCTTGCTTACTCCCCTTTATTGGATATTGATGAGTGTTGCTGCTTATAAAGCTTTGATACAATTGGTCATCAAACCTTTTTATTGGGAGAAAACCACTCATGGTTTAACTACGGTTAAATACGATACGGTTAACAGAAGCAAACTACCGACTTAATATCAAAGTTCAGACATAAAAGATTGGAGGAGGCTCAATGAAGGGAACTATCAAATTAGGGATAGCTCAATTATTCGTTTGGAATATGATTGTTTTATTGCTAATCCCGTGGGGCGCTTTTGCCCAGCCCTCCACGGAACAGCTTCAGCCGGAAAAAAACTATAGACTTCCTTTTATCAGTACGGATCAAACCCTTAATATGCCGAAAAATGCTGTATCCTACTGGTTCTTTATGCCCAAAGGGGGAACTATCACTGAGCAGAGCAGCCTGAATATCCATTTTACCTTTTCCAGCACTTTGCTTGATACCCGATCTAACTTGACAATCTATGTCAATGGAACAGCTTTAGAAACCAAAGGCATTTATACGCTGCAAAAAGAAGGGCAAGGCTGGTGGAGCATTAAGCTTCCGATAGATAAAATTAGGCAGAATGATACCAATGAAATCAAATTTACCAGCAATCAACGCTCTTTTGAAGGAGATTGTGCCGATATTGATAACCCAGACAACTGGGTAATCTTGCATAGTGATTCGTATTTAAATATAACATTGAAGGATGATTATACCGCCGAGCTATCAGGGTTTTATCCGGTATATTATGAAGGCCTATCCAATCAAAATCTATTGGCAACGGATTTTATACTTCCTAAAGAAGATAGGGAAGAGTCCCTGCCTGCTCTGCTTAAGCTCAGTTCTTCCATAGGTGCGGCCTATGCAGGCCGGCAGATGTTGGATTTTCAAGTATATGAAGAAATGGCCCATGAGTCCGGTCAGGTAAACGAGACCTCGGTGAGAAATAAGATATATTTGGGCCCTTTTTCGGCTTGGCGTGATAATCAACCGCTGCAGGCGCTGTCTCAAAACCTGGACAAGGATGAAGGATATTTGGCCATTACAGGACCGACGGAGAGTACGCCTTATTATACGACGATTATCGGGGGAAAAGACGCAACCGGATTCGAGAAGGCCGTAAACTTTATAACTAACCGTACTCTGCTGGAACAAGCCAATCAATCCTCTCTTATCTTAAAATCTCAGATTCAGTCATTTAAGAGTGCCTTTACTGCAAACCAAGAAGGAGTTTATTCTTTTTCTGATTTCGGCTATCCGACGATCAATCTGGCAGGAGCTTTTCATCAGCGAGCTTATTTGAGTTTTATACAGCCTCAGGAAATTCGAAGCAGCAAAGGGTCTTATATCAATTTGAAGTTCAGCCATTCTCAGGCTCTTGTTTCTGACCGCTCGGTGATTACGGTAACGCTCAACGGAACCCCGGTGGCCAGTACCAAGCTGACGGCGGCTAATACAGAAGAGGGAACACTAAAGATCAATATACCGGAAAAGTACTTAAAATCCCCGCTTCTTGAGGTAGGAATCGAATGCTACAACTATTTGGGAGCTGTAGATTGTTCCAAGGATTATTCAGACAGCGCCTGGACCGTCATTGATGCGGATTCGCAAATTGTGTTTTTTCCAGGAGATGTAATGCTCCAGCCAACCTTAAAAATGTTTCCTTACTTATATTCCGGCCAGAATGGAGAGCCGGCAAAGGTTGCCTTAGGAATGCCGGAACAATTTGACGCGGATTCTTTAGAAGCAGCAGCTCTTTTAGCGGCTCGCCTCGGTCAGAATACAGGCCGGGTTTATGATTGGAACCTCTTAGAGCAGTATGCCCCAACCTCAGAGCAGAAAAAAATGGATCTGATTTTTTTCTGCTCATATCAGGAGATTGATCTACCGGAAGAGATAAAAACAACTTTGGCTGTTGCCCCGACTGAAAATAATCAACTGAGAATACAAGACGATGTCAATGTCATTACAGAGACCTTGCAGAACAAGGTTTTGATTCAGGTAATTCGTTCACCCTGGGATCCGACAAGAAGAGTTTATGTGATTATGTATAATAATCAAGAGGATCTGACTGTATTGAAACAGGCTTTAAGCAATAAGGAAATTCTGCAAAAAATGGAACAGCAGCTTTCCTTGGTCAATAGTTCTCTGGATGTGAGCAACTTAAACGCTGGCGAAAAAGCAGCAGTCAGTGTGCCCAAAACAACGGAAGACCGGGTAAAAGATTTAGAACGAATCACTCGTATGCCTTGGTGGTTAGTGGCCGTTCTGATTGTTTTAATTATTGCCGCTCTGATCGCTTTACTACGCCTGAGACGGGTTAAAAATGAATTTATTAAGGCAGGAGAGAAAATGAAAGCCGAACAAGGGTTTAAAGAAGCTGAGAACGGGAGTGCGGAAGGGCAAAAAGCTGAGAAAGACAACACCGAAAAGCAGTCCAAAAACTAGATTATACAAGCGGTTGGAGGAGTAAGTATGCTGTCTCTGGTCATTCCCGTATTTAATGAGAAGGATAATATTGATGAGCTGATTCAGCGTGTCGAAAAAAGCCTAAAAGATTACAGTTATGAAATTATCTTTGTGGATGATAGTAATGACGAGACCACAGCGATAATTTCTCAGTTTGCCTGCGGGGATCAGCGAATTAAGCTGATTCACCGGAAAAACAAGACTGGATTGGCTTCGGCAGTGATATGTGGGTTTGAAAATGCTCAGGGCGATATCCTAGCCGTAATGGACGGAGATCTGCAGCATCCTCCAGAAATACTGCCTAAGATGATGAAAGAAATTGAGCAAGGAGCCGATCTTGTAGTTCCCAGCCGCTTTATTCCTGGTGGCAGTGATGGAGGGCTGAACCATTTCAGAAAGCTCGTATCGGCAACAGCACGATATATCGGTAAAATCCTGATCAAAAGCCTGAGACGAGCTTCAGATCATACCGGCGGGATGTTTATGCTGAGAAAAGAAGTGATCCAAGGAAAACAACTGAATCCTGTGGGCTGGAAAATACTCATGGAAATAATGGTGATGGGAAGTTATCAAAATTTGGTGGAAATTCCTTATGTCTTTAGTACTCGCAATTTAGGGCAATCTAAATTAAATCTGAAGGTTCAGCTTCAATATGTTTGGCATATCATTGGTTTGCTCAAACGCAGTGAGAGTGACCGGCGTTTTTATGTTTTCTGTCTGGTGGGAGGTTCCGGGGTTCTTATTGATATGCTGATTTTTGCCATACTAGGTTACAGATTTCCTGGAATGAGTGTGAATGCAAAAGCTGTTGTTTCTGCCTTTATTGCCATGGTCTCCAACTATACCCTAAATAACTTATTTACGTGGAAGGAGATTAGGGGAATAAAATTTAATTATAAAGCTTTTTTGGTCAATTTAAGACGTTTCAGCAAATACTTAATGGTTTCATCATTTGGTATTTTGATTAAAAGTATTATTTTATTTTTACTTTATTATTTTTTACACATCAACAAATATTGGGGGAATTTTGCTGGTATCGTTTGTGCCAGTTTTAGTAACTATTTTTTAAGTAAGCTTTGGGTCTGGAGGGAAGAAAAGGCTTCTTTCCCGATTTACAAACGAGTCGGTGAAAAAAATTCATCTGGTGTTAGTGCAAAGAAATGAGGAGTTTATGAAAGTCATCTTATTATCCGGGGGATCGGGACAAAGACTTTGGCCGTTGACCAATGGAGCACGGGCTAAACAGTTTATAAAAGTATTAATGAACGAACAAGGACATCCTGAGTCGATGATCCAGAGGGTTTGGCGGCAGTTGGTAGGAAGCGGATTGGCCGACAAAGCTGTTTTTGCCATCGGCAAAGATCAGCAGGTGATGCTACATAAACAACTGGGCAAGGAGATAAGAATGGTCATTGAGCCGGAACGTCGTGATACTTTTCCGGCGATTGCTTTGGTTGCCGCTTATTTTAATTCTGTGGAAAGAATATCTCTCCAGGAAGTGATCGGAGTCATTCCTGTCGATCCGATGGTAGACGACAGTTTTTTTGAGCGAGTAAATGAAACAGAAGAGATATTGACAAGGTCAGGGGCTGATTTGGCTTTAATAGGTGCACTGCCTACATTTCCCACGGAAAAATACGGCTATATAATCCCGGAGGCAAGAGGTAGTCAGGAAAACTATTGGGTTGTCAAAGAGTTCAAGGAAAAACCTCAACCGGTGGAGGCCCAAAAACTAATGGAGCAAAAAGCTCTCTGGAATTGCGGGGTCTTTGCTTTCAGACTTAACTTCTTGTTAAAAATTCTTGAGGAACAGAATCTGCCCACTGACTATGATAAGCTGCTGGCTCACTATGACCTGCTGCCTAAAATCAGTTTTGATTACCAGGTCGTGGAGAGAAGCAGAAACATAGTCGTATTGCCTTATACGGGAAGATGGAAAGACTTGGGAACATGGAATGCTTTAACGGAGGAAATGCCTCAAAAGGTACTGGGAAAGGGAATCATCTCAGGGTCTGACAATGTTCATCTTATTAATGAACTAAGTATTCCTGTCCTTGCAGTAGGATTAAGCAATAGTGTAGTTGTCGCAACTCCGGATGGGATTCTGGTGTCAGACAAACAAATGAGCCCCCAAATAAAGCAATTTGTCGGTAAGATTGAGCAAAGGCCGATGTATGAAGAACGAGGCTGGGGGTGGTATAAGGTTTTGGAACATGTGAACTACGATGATGGATATGAAATCCTGGTCAAAAGGTTGGGCATCAGTGCCGGAAAAAACCTTAGCTATCAAAGACACTTTCAGCGCAGTGAGACCTGGACAATCGTTCAAGGAAGAGGAGAAGTGGCTTTGAATGGGGTGATATTATCTGTTAAAGCCGGTTCGGTATTGGAAATTTCTCAGGGAGATGCTCATTCCCTTCACGCAATTACTGATTTAGAGGTCATTGAAATTCAGAAAGGCAGCCATCTGGTTGAACAGGATATTGAACGTATTTTATTTAGTTGGAGTGAAATAGAAAGAGAATGTTGTCATAAAAGGTGAACGTAATAAAAAGCAATTCCTGTTTGGTGCAACATGGTGTTTTGGGTATACAATGCAAACTTAGATATTCTCTTTCTGTGTTTTAAGGATTAAATCAAACTTTTATGGGCTATGAGTTAGGAATGATCTTAAGGAGGAAGCCATAACGAGTAGTTTCCCTACTCTATGACAAAAATAGGTTTCAACTAAAAAGGTAAGAGGGCCAAGCAGAAATTGCCCTCCTTTCGCATAGGTATTAAAACGTAAGCGTGAAAGGAGTGGCTTAAACCATGTTGACCGAAATCCTTGTGGCCAGTATTGCCTTAACGGTCTTGAAGGGAGTAACCCTTCTTGTCTCCTATATCAATAATAATGCTTTCCCACACCCTCTTAACGAACAGGATGAAGCTCACTATCTTAAAGTTCTTAGAGCCAGCAAAAGCCCGGAAGCCACTCCCAAGGATCTTACCAAAGCGGAATATGCCCGCAATAAGCTGGTGGAGCATAACCTGCGGTTGGTGGCCCATTTGGTCAAAAAGTTTGACGGTACGGGAGAAGACAGTGACGACCTGATTTCCATTGGTACGATTGGCCTGATTAAAGGAATTGATACCTTTGATCCTGGAAAAGGGACGAAGCTGGCGACTTATGCGGCCCGCTGTATTGAAAATGAGATTCTCATGCACCTCAGATCCCTCAAAAAATCCCGAGGTGAAGTCTCCATCTATGACCCTATCGGTGTGGATAAAGAGGGTAATGAAATATCCCTGATGGATGTTCTGGCTTCAGAAGGTGAGGCTATATCGGACCGGATAGAAAATGAATTCGAACAGCGGGTCCTTCTGGATAAAGTCAAAAATCTAACTCGCCGGGAGCGGCTTGTTCTGCAGCTTCGTTATGGTTTGATGAACAGCCCCAGAAGAACTCAGCGCGAAATAGCTAAGGCTTTGGGCATCTCCAGATCCTATGTCTCCCGCATTGAGAAGAAAGCCATTCAGAAGTTGATGGAAGAGATGGAAGACCATGATCCGAAGAAGTGAATAATGTAATGCCTATAAGTAGAGCCTGAACAAAATTTAAGAATTTAATATAAAGACAAATAAGCCCAAAGAATTTTCTGAGGGCTTTTTTATATAAAGAATTGGATGCTTAGAGGAGAAATATATAAAAAGTAGAATATTAAGAATATTCCTCGAAATTAATATCTATTCAACTGAGGATAGCCATAACAGTACCGAGGATGAAAAAGGGAGGGGTCTATTGATGCAAGATGTAGTTATCGTGAGCGGTGCCAGAACACCTATTGGGGATTTCAATGGAGCACTTAAAGATTTTAAGGCCGTGGATTTGGGAATGATTGCTCTGAAGGGGGCGCTTCAGAAATCCAACCTTGAGCCGGCTCAGATAGAAGAGGTGATAGCCGGCCATGTCTATCAGGCGGGATGTAAAGGGAACCCCGCTCGTCAAGTGGCTATGGGAGTCGGTTGTCCTGTAGAAACAGTGGCGGCCACTATCAATCAGCAATGTCCTTCATCCATGCGGGCTACAGAGATGGTAAGCCAAGAAATTATGCTGGGGAAGATCCAGATTGGAGCTGCTGTGGGAATAGAAAGCATGACCAATGTGCCCTATCTCCTGCTCAAGGCTCGCGAAGGCTATCGGATGGGGTCCGATACCCTTCACGATGGTTTGCTGTATGATGCTCTGATTGACGCTTTCTATAACTATCATATGGGGATTACAGCCGAGAATCTGGCGGAGATGTACGGCATTTCCCGGGAAGAGCAGGATGAGCACGCTTTGGAAAGCCATCGGCGGGCCTGTCGGGCTCTGAAAGAGGGAAAATTTAAAGAAGAGATTGTCCCGGTGGAGATCGTAACCAAGAAAGAAACCCGCCTTATTGCTGAGGATGAGCACCCTCGTGAAGATGTCACGCTGGAGAGCTTTGCCAAGCTGAGGCCGGCTTTCCAAAAAGAGGGGACGGTGACGGCGGGGAATGCCTCTAGTCTCAATGATGGGGCGGTGGCTTTGCTGCTGATGTCCGGGGAAAAGGCCCAGGAGCTGGGGTTTAAGCCCTTGGCCCGGATTGTGGCCACGGCTTCTGCTTCCGTGGATCCTAAAATCATGGGGTTTGGTGTGGTACCGGCTGTTAAGCGTGCTCTGAACTTTGCCCGGATGGATACCAAAGATATTGACCTCTGGGAAATCAATGAAGCCTTTGCTGCTCAATTCCTGGCCTGTAACCGGGAACTGAAGCTGGATTTGAATAAGGTCAATGTCAATGGCTCAGGAATTTCCCTGGGCCATCCTGTAGGGATGACCGGTGCCCGTCTTATTTTGACCTTGGTCCAGGAAATGAAGCGCCGCCGCAATCAGTATGGCTGTGCATCTCTTTGCGCCGGAGGAGGACCGGCTATGGCAGTCGTAGTGGAGGCAATTTAGTTCAATCATCTCTGTATCGGCAAAATTGAGGAGGAATAGGATTGGCGGAACCTGCAGTTCGGATTTTAGTCATCAATCCAGGCTCTACTTCTACAAAGATCGGGATTTATGAGAATTTAACCTGTGTATTTGATAAAACCGTTCGCTATCACCGTGCTGAATTGGAGGGCTATGCCAGTATTATGGAGCAGAAGGAGTTGCGCAGGGCATTTGTCCTGAACTCTGTGCAGGAATCCGGCATTCCCATGACTTCCCTGCAGGCTGTGGTCGGCCGTTGTGGTATGGTCAAATCTTTAGAATCCGGAACGTATTTGCTTGATGAACATCTGGTTCATGATTTAACAAGTGAGGAGTCTATGCGTCATGCTTCTTCTTTAGGTGGAGTCATTGCTTATGAAATAGGCCGGCAACTATCCATTCCCGCTTATGTGGTGGACCCGGTGACCATCGATGAAATGATTCCTCAGGCCAGGCTTACGGGAATCAAAGCTATTGCGCGGCGCAGCATTTTTCATGCCCTTAATTCCAAATATATAGCAAAGCGGTTTTGCAGAGAGAACCAAAAGAGATATGAAGAGAGCCGCCTGATTGTGGCTCACCTGGGCGGGGGCATTTCAGTCAGTGCCCACCAGAATGGACGAACCATCGATGTCAATGACGCTTCGGCCGGGGATGGTCCTTTTGGGCCGGAACGGGCAGGTGGATTACCCGTATCGGCTGTTATCGAGCTGTGCTTTTCCGGACTCTACACCAAGGAAACTATTTTTACCCAGGTCATGTCCAAGAGCGGGATGCAAATGCTTCTGGGAACCAATGATTTGCGGGAAGCAGAGAAAAGAATCGACCAAGGGGATGACTATGCCCGATTGGTAGTGGAGGCCATGGCCTATCAAGTTTCCAAGCAAATTGGGGCTATGGCTGCCGCTCTCGAGGGAGAAGTGGAGGGAATCATACTAACGGGAGGATTGGCTTATAGCCGGCGGTTTGTCCAATTGATTGACCAGCGGGTAAGGAAAATGGCTCCGGTTACGGTATACCCGGGTGAGGATGAATTGCAGGCTATGGCTGAGGGAGCTTTTGCTGTACTGACCGGGCGGGAAAAGGTTAAGCATTATGGAGTAAGGAGATAGAGAATGTTCGCTAGAATTTTATCTGAAGTATTGAAGCCACCCCAAAGGATTGCCGTAGCCGCGGCCCACGATAAACCTGTTTTAGAAGCAGTTTTTAAGGCTAAGGAGCTGGGAGCGGCCTTGCCTATATTGGTAGGAGATGAAGGAAAAATACGCCGCTATGCTGAGGAAATGGGCATCGATCTTGCAGACAGCCCCCTTGTTCATGAACCCAATCTCAGGAAAGCTGCCCTATATGCCAGCAATCTGGTTCGTGAAGGTCAAGCCGATCTGCTCATGAAGGGCATGCTGCAAACGGCGGAGATCCTCAAAGCTGTGCTGGATAAAGAGAAGGGCTTAAGGGCGGGCTCAACCCTTAGTCATATTGCCATTATTGAAGTTCCGAGTTTAAATCGGCTGCTGTTGATTACCGATGCAGGAATGAACATCGCCCCGGATATCAAGCAAAAAGCGGATATCATCAGAAATGCAGTGACAGTGGCCCGGGCCTTAGGTGTAGAGCAGCCCAAAGTTGCGGCCCTCTCTGCTCTTGAGGTGGTTAATCCCGATATACCTTCAACCTTAGATGCTGCTATACTCACTCAGATGAATCGCCGGGGCCAGATTAAAGATTGCCTGGTGGATGGGCCTTTTGCCCTTGATAACGCCGTCAATGTGGAAAGGGCCGAGCATAAAGGCATCCGGGGAAGTGAGGTAGCCGGGCAGGCGGATATCCTTTTGGTGCCAAATATTGAGACGGGAAATGCCATCTATAAAGCAGCCACCTGTTTAGCTTCTTTTCGTTCAGCCGGATTAGTCTTTGGAGCAAAAGCACCGATCATTCTGCCCAGTCGTGCGGATACTCCGGAATCTAAATTCCTTTCCATCTTGTGCGCTTCTCGTGTTGCCGCTTTTAAGGCGGGAAGCAATGAATAATTCAGAAAAGGCTTTGACGCAAAGAGGCTGGATGATCAGTATATAGCTTGTAAAGCATAAAGCTGCCCGATGATTTAGGGCAGCTTTCTTTAATGGCAGCTGTCATGATTTATAGTATTATTGTCACAATTTATAGCGCTGCTGTCAGATAATGCTTGTCAGAATGAAAAGAATAATATATAGTATATAAATAGTAATTTAGAATTTTATTTTGTTATTTTTATAAAAGGAGAATTAAATTGGAAGTTAATCTTGACACTCAGGATAAAGCCATTATCCATGCTTTGCAGGAAGATTCCTCTATCTCAAATTTGGAACTATCGAAGAAGATTGGCTTATCACCCTCGGCCTGTTTAACACGGACAAAAAACTTAAAAGAACAAGGGGTCATTAAGCAATATACTGCCTTTGTCGATGAGAAAAAGCTTGGCGTTGAGTTAATTGCCTTCACGATGGTGAATCTTTCTCCTCTCAATAGAGAGGTTGCCAACCATTTTTTGGCGACGATTAATGAAATCCCTAATGTTCTCGAATGCTATACAGTGACGGGCAGCCGGGATTTTCTTTTAAAAGTGGTGGCGAAGGACATTGCTACTTTTCGGGATTTTATCATCGACACCATTATGGCTATTCCGGGGGTGGATAAAGTAGAAACCAGTATTGTCATGAACAGAGATAAATGCACGTTAACCATACCTATAGATCAAGATTAGGGGCGATTTTTTTAAGTAGGTATGAGTTGCCTATGGAGTTGAATGGAAAGAGCAGAGGAGGAGAGCAACCCAGTATGCAGGATAAGATCAAAGCCTTGAAAGCGGCGTTTCCCTATACATTGCCGGTAATGACCGGCTACTTATTTCTTGGTATGGCCTTTGGGATTCTTTTGAACAGTAAGGGCTATCATTTTGGCTGGGCCATCCTGATGAGTGTTTTTATTTATGCCGGCTCTATGCAATATGTGGCGATTAATCTGCTGACCATGGCTTTTAATCCCTTAAATGCTTTTATTATGACCTTGATGGTGAATGCCAGGCATTTGTTTTACGGTCTCTCTCTTTTAGGCAAGTACAGCGAAGCGGGAAGGAAAAAGCCTTATTTAGTCTTTGGGCTTACGGATGAGACCTTCTCCATTCTTTGTGCCACGAATCCTCCCCAGGGAGTAAATCGTGGCTGGTTCATGTTTTTTGTGACGATCCTCAATCATAGTTACTGGATTGCTGCTTGTGCCCTGGGCGGCATATTAGGGTCCATGGTGTCTTTTAATACGAAAGGGATAGACTTTGTGATGACAGCTCTGTTTGTGGTGATCTTTCTGGAACAATGGAAGTCCCAGAAGCAGCATGCTCCGGCTCTAATCGGCCTCGGCGCTTCAGTGCTTTGTTTATGGGTCTTTGGACCGGAACATTTTATTATTCCCGCCATGGTTGCCATCATTGGGATCCTTTTCCTGTTCAGAAAGCCGCTGGAGAACCTCTATAAGTCGGCTCGGGTGTCCATACTTGATGGGGCAGAAACGACTCCCATGGCTATCAAGGAGGAGCAAGTATGATACTTACCAGCCAACAGTCCCTTGTTATCATCGCAGTGATCGCTCTGGGAACAATTCTCACCAGAGGGCTGCCCTTTCTTTTATTCCCTTCACATAAGGAGACGCCGGCTTTTATCCTTTACCTTGGTCAGGTGATTCCCTTCGCTGCTATTGCTATGTTGATTATCTATTGTCTAAAAAATGTATCCCTCCTGGCTGCTCCTTATGGGCTGCCGGAAGGGATTGCCATCGGGTTTATCATCTTTATTCATCTGTGGAAAAACAATGTGCTGCTCAGCATCGGCGGAGGAACGGTGCTCTATATGGCCCTGGTGCAATTCGTATTTACCTGAGGCCATCCGCTGCTGATAACGCCACGGTATGAGTAAATTATCGGCCCTTATGGCGGACACCGATTTTTTCTCCGAAAAGAATATAAGTCTCATAGCCTAATTTTGTCTGTTCAACAATATCGGGATCGATCTTAATCTTATTTTCTTCGAAAAAGAGCAGAACCGTGGAACCGCCGAATTTGAAATAACCTTTTTCATCTCCCCGGGCCACCGGTTGGTGGGGAGTGTAGCTCTGAATGATGGAGCCCACAAAAGTAGCGCCTACTTCGATGGTGAGAATATCTCCAAAATGGTCTGAATGGAAAATGCTCCATTCCCTTTTGTTCTCGCAGAAAAGCTTGGCTACCTTCTGCAGAGCCACCGGATTAACGGAGTAGTAAGAGCCTTTAATACGGTGAGAGGGTTCACAGATACCGCTGTCGATAAAATGAAAACGGTGATAATCCGTGGGGCATAGCCGTAGAATCAAGCAGGTGCCTCTCTTGTATTTTGAAGCCGTCTCCGGGTCTTTAATCAGTTCTTTAAGACTGTAAGTAAGGCCTTTAACCTGGACCAAGCAGTCCAAGTTAATGTCTTCGTAGGCCAGCAACTTACCATCCCCCAAAGAGATGAGGGAGTCTTGACAGGGGTCGATAGAACGGGCTGATGGTTTTAGCTTACGGTAAAAGAAATCATTAAATGAAGAAAAATCTTTGAGGTTTTTCTCGGCAATGGATAAGTCCAAATCAAATTTGCAAACAAAAGGGTGGATCTTGCGCCGGCTGATGCGCCGATCAAGATACCAGCCGTAAAAGCTGGAGCACATCCTTTTTTTGACCACCGTTTCCAATAGTCTCATCCCCACAGGAGAAGAATAAGTCCAGCGAATCATTTTCTCCCCAGCCACTTTTTCGATCTGATAAGTTTGGGTTTTGCGATCATAATATTTAATCAAATGTGTTCAACTCCTATACAGGACATTTTATGATATTTTTTCACATTTCACCAGAGGTTATTTCTAAAGCCCTCTTCCATTTAACTTGCCCAGAGTAGAACTCTGGGATATAATAAGTAAAAAATGCCATGTGGGGAGGACACTATGTTTGATCTCTTCAAGCCGACTTTTCAGGCAGATTCATTGGATAGTATACCCATGGATGTTTTGAAAAGGAATGGTATTCGCGGGCTTATTATAGATCTTGACAACACGATGACGCCCTGGAATGACTTGGAAGTTGGACCGAAGGTTGTGGAATGGTTTGAGAAACTTAAAGTGGCAGGGATTCAGGCATGTGTCGTATCCAATAATAAGCGCAAGCAACGGGTGGCCGTTGTAGCAGAGCGTTTAGGAATACCTTTTGTTTTTCGGGCAACGAAACCACGTCGTAGGGCTTTTCAGGCAGGAATGAATGTTTTGGGTACCGGGATTTCGGATACCGCTGTCATTGGGGATCAACTGTTTACGGATATCCTTGGCGGGAATCGTATGGAAATGTATACGATTTTAGTTCTCCCCATCAATGATCGGGAATTTATCGGTACACGGCTCCTGCGTAGAATGGAGCGAGTATTGGTCTGGTTGATGAAGCGTTATGAAACGTCGGAGCCCCATGGTACAAAGGTACGCTAAACGAGGAACTGTATGATGACGATAACGGAATGGGAAAACCATTCCGTTGTGCTATCCAAAAGCTTTGGGGGTGTAGGCTTGGTAAAGCATTTTGCAGTGATTGGCGATCCGATTGCTCATTCCTTATCTCCGGTGATGCATAATGCCGGATATAAGGCTTTAAACTTAGCTGCAGATTATCAAAAATTCCAGGTGAGCCCTGAGGATTTGGGAGAGGCCGTATTGGGTCTTAAGGCTCTGGGCTTCAGCGGCTGGAATGTAACCGTTCCCCATAAGGAAACCATTCTTCCTTTTCTGGATGAACTGACAGAAGAGGCGGTCAGAGCAGGCGCTGTGAACACCGTAAAAGTGGACAAGGGTCGGCTGATCGGCCATAACACCGACGGTTCCGGCTTCGTTCGTTCCCTGCAGGAACATATGGAGTTAGATGAGCGACAACAAATCGTTATCTTAGGAGCCGGAGGTGCCGCCAAGGGGATTGCTATGGCCCTGGCGCCTTTTCAAGCCCAGCTTTGCATCATGAACCGCACTCCTGAGCGGGGGGCGGAGTTGGTGGGAAAAGTACTGGAGTGGGGCGGACAAGCGCACCAGGAGGAATGGGGAAGGGGAGCCTGGCTGGCTCAGGCGGATTGCGTGATCCAAACCACCAGCATAGGGCTAAAAAAGGAAGAATATCCTTTTTCCCTTGAAGGAATACGGCCGGGTGCTTTGGTAGTGGACATCATTTTTAATCCCTGGGAGACTCCTTTTCTACAGGAGGCGAAAGCCTTGGGCTGCAAAATTGTCAATGGAATCGATATGCTTCTTTATCAAGGAGTTAATGCCTGGGAATTCTGGCTGGAGGATAAGGCGCCTGTAGAATCTATGAGGAAGGCTTTGTATCAGGCTTTGACCGGTTGACGTCTACTTTGATTAGAACCGCAAGCAGTAAGTTTCACACATAAAAGACCCGTAAGCAGTAGCTTTGCGCACAAAAGAGGACGGATTTAGCGGAGGGGCGGTCGGGTGAGCGAAGCTTTCTTAACATAGCGGAGCCACGGTTCACATCAGGTATTACCCGGAGGTTTGGCGGAGCTATTAAGAAAGCGAGTGAACCAGCCCTGGAGCTATGGAGAGACCGTTGTGCGTGAAGCTACGCGACCCGGATGGGATGAGGGAGTGAGCATAAATGAAAAGGCTGCTTGATGAAGCTGGCCAACCGGATAAGACAAAAGGCTTCACCCTCCTTGAGGTGCTTCTGGTCCTGACCCTTCTGGCAGGGGTAGGCTTTGTGCTTTTAGTGAAGCTTCCGCTGCAGATGGACAACCGCAATTTGTCTTTAGCCAGCACCCAGCTCATTCAGGAACTACGGGATGCCAGGGCCAAGGCGATGGCTGAAAATACCTGGTATGAAATCCGCCTTTACCCAAGCAATAATACTTATCGTATTTTCAGAGAAGGAACGTTGGAGAAAACCATCACCCTTCCGGAAAAAATAAGCTTCGCCAATCAACCGAGCAATATACGCTTTTCTGCGGAAGGTTCCCCCGTCTTTCTGGGGGGACCGAGCAGGACCGGCAGTATTTCCTTAACCAATGGAAAACATACCAGAAATGTCATTACTGCCTTGATTACAGGTAGGGTTCGGGAAGAAATTAAGTAAGGAGGCAAGGTATGCGTTATTTGACAGCAGGTGAATCTCACGGACCAAAGCTTGTCGGCATCCTTGAAGGGGTTCCTTCAGGGGCTAAGATAGATAAAGCGACCATCGATCAAGCACTGCAAGAGCGGCAAAAGGGTCCTGGCCGCGGGGGACGAATGAAAATTGAAAAGGATCAGATCACGATTCTTTCCGGAGTCCGGGGGGGATTAACCACAGGGGCTCCTATAGCCTTAGAGATTATCAACCGGGACTGGGCCAATTGGGAGAAAATTATGGCCTGGGGTGATGAAGCGGATTTGGAAAGCCGCAAAGTTATGACACCGCGACCAGGCCATGCGGATTTGACGGGATATTTGAAATATCGGACCGAAGTGCGCAATGTTCTGGAGCGAGCCAGTGCCCGGGAGACAGCTATGCGGGTGGCTATCGGGAATATTGCCGTACAGATTCTGGAAGCTTTAGGAGTGGAGATAAGAGGACAGGTCCTATCCGTAGGAAAAGTCCACATGGATAGCGAGGATACCCCTGAGTATTGGCAACGGGTCCAGGCCTCTGAGTGGAAGGTAGGAGACCCCAAGGGTGAAGAAGCGTTAGATGCTCAGCTGCAAGAGGCTCGGAGCCAAGGGGAGTCCTTAGGGGGAGTGCTGCAGATCCAAGTGCGGAACCTGCTGCCGGGTCTGGGTTCCTATGTCCAGTGGGATAGAAAATTGGATGGCCGGTTGGCTCAGGCCGTTTTATCTGTCCAGGCCATCAAGGGAGTAGCCTTTGGCATGGGTTTTACGGCAGGCCAGCACTTTGGGTCCAAAGTCCATGATCCCATCGGTTATGACAGAGGGCGGGGTTATTATCGTTATAGCAATAATGCCGGCGGAATTGAAGGCGGAATGACCAATGGAGAACCGGTGATAATCGAAGCGGTCATGAAGCCCATCCCTACCTTATACAGTCCTTTGTCAACGGTTAATCTGGAAACGAAAGAAGTTATGGAGGCCAGTGTAGAGCGCAGCGATGTGTGTGCGGTTCCCGCCGCTCTGGTGGTCCTTAAGCATGTGGCGGCTTGGGAAATCCTTCAGGCCA
Source organism: Desulfitobacterium chlororespirans DSM 11544 (assembly GCF_900143285.1). NCBI lineage: Bacteria > Bacillati > Bacillota > Clostridia > Eubacteriales > Desulfitobacteriaceae > Desulfitobacterium > Desulfitobacterium chlororespirans. Next base: position 214,954 of record NZ_FRDN01000009.1, on the reverse strand, counting down.
TTCTGGAAAAGTTCCCTGCCGACACATGGGATGAGCTGAATAAAGCCTGGCAGGATTATAAACGATTTGTGAGTGAGCAATAGTATGAATAATTTTTTTGATTATGAAATCACATCTTTTAAAGGAGATCCCTCTAAAAATGATGCTTTGGAGGAGGGGGAGGGATTCTCTGGCGCTGCTCATAATGATAATATTGTGCTTGTAGGCTTTATGGGTACCGGCAAAAGCACTGTGGGCAGGCGCTTGGCTAAGCTCCTGGGACGGGAGTTTATTGATACGGATCTGGAGATCGAAAGACTAACGGAAATGACTGTATCGGAAATTTTTCGTCGCCATGGCGAGACCCGTTTTCGTTCGGAGGAGCGGCTGTTGGTGAAACGTCTGGCTGAACAAAAAGGGTATGTTATTGCTACAGGAGGAGGGACTGTGCTGAATGCTGAGAATTGGCGGGATTTGGCACAAAGCGGTATTATTATCGGCTTATATGCGCCCCTTGATGAGATCTACAAACGGATTGGCTATCGCAACGACCGCCCTCTTTTAAGAGGAGATCGCCAAGTGGTTGAAGAGCTGTGGGCCAAGAGACAACCTATCTATAACCAGGCGAATTGGACTATCGATACGACTCATAAGGGAATTGAACAAGTGGTTGAAGAGATATTCAGCCTATATGAAGGAGGTTCTATGGATGCAAGGACAGAGGATTGATGTTGTCTCCGTGAAGCCCTACCCTGTTTTCCTGGGGGCCAGGCTGGAGGAGCTGGGTGACTATCTGACCACCCGCATAGGAGCTGGGGAACATCTTCTGGTGATTACTCACCCTAATGTTGGCGATTACTATCTGGATACTTTGCAAAAAGGGCTAGGCTCCTTTATAGTCAATACCCTGATTGTACCTCAGGGTGAGGATGAGAAATCCCTGGACCGCCTCAGCGCTTTAACCAGTGAAGCTATTGCCTGCGGTGCGGATCGCAAAACCGTGGTCTTGGCTTTGGGGGGAGGGGTTATCGGAGATTTGGCCGGCTTCTTCGCCAGTGTCTTTATGCGGGGAATGCGTTATGTCCAAATTCCCACCACCCTTCTGGCAATGGTGGATAGCAGCATCGGCGGTAAAGTTGCGGTAAACCATGCTGCAGGCAAGAACCTGCTGGGAGATTTTTACCCGCCTCTGGCTGTATGGACAGATTTTAGTACATTAGAGACCCTGCCCTGGGAAGAAATGCTTAATGGTCTGGCAGAGACTATCAAGCATGCTGTCATTGCCGATGAAGGGCTTCTCTCCTTTATCGAAAAACACCGGGAAGAAATCATGGCGCGGAAGCCTGAGTTATACAAGGAACTGACTTCCCGCTCCTCGGCGGTTAAAGTCAGGCTGGTCTCTGAGGACGAGACGGAACAGAGCAAGAGGATGTTTCTTAATTATGGGCATAGCTTTGGTCATGCTCTTGAGGCTGAGGTGGCCTACCAAGGGATTACCCATGGACAGGGTGTCAGCATCGGCATGGTAGCAGCTGCCCATCTGGCCCAAGAACGGGGACTGATGAGCAGTGGAGAAGTGGAACGCTTGATTAAGCTTCTCAAAGGGTTCGGTTTGCCGGTAACTGGCAGAGGTAAGAATCCCCGAGTGTTAACCGATCTTATGGGAGCAGATAAAAAGAATTACAAAGGGCAAAAAGTTTTGGTCTTACCTAAAGGGATAGGGCAGGGGATCGTGATTCGTGACGCCAACGATGAGGAAATTCTAAGAGCTTGGGATAAGGTTATTGAGTGAGAAATTAACTTCAAACTAAGGAAAAACCACGGCAATGAGTCGTGGTTTTTTAATGCCTCTTCGACTTAAGGGCTTTGGCGAGGCTAAAAGTCGAATGATCCTAAAATAAGTAAAAAAAGCTTTAAATGAGACAAATTTTCTCCAAATCAAATAAAGATTGTCTAAAGACAATTCTAAAGAAGGAATTTTTCATGGAATTGATAGAATATTATAGATGCATCCAGAATAGGCGTATTTTACCATTGAGTTGAGGAGAACGAGATAATTTTATGGAGAATCAATGTAAAGAGAAAGGTTTTACACTGCTGGAAGTTCTTTTAATTCTTTGTTTGATGATGGCAATCATCAGCATTGCAGCACCTCGATGGGGCACTGCTAAGAATCACACTTCTACTCAAGCGGATTTAGCTAATCGAGTGCTGATCGAGGGGGCAGTGGAACTATACAGACTGGATACTGGAAGGTTACCTGAAGGAATGGCAGATTTATATTCACCACCTCCGGGAATAGAAGGTTGGCGGGGACCTTATCTCAGACAAAATTTTATCAAACCTACTGATAATGAAGAAGGTTATAAACTGGATGAACGAGGCAAAGTCGTCCCATGAATGACTATAATGAAAAGGGTTTTGTTCTTTTGGATGTGATGCTGGCCCTCTTTCTTTTTACGGTAGGTTTTGCTGCTTTGTATGGTTTAAGCGAGAAGGCTTTAAGTGAAGCTGACCAGGCGCTTCGTCTCACCGAGGCGGCCAATCATGCCCAAAATATCATGGAAACCTTAGGAGCGGAGTCCTGGCGGGATAACATCCAGAGAGGCAGCTGTATCCCCGGCGGAGAAGTGGAAGGGTCAGAAGGATTTTTCCGTTGGAGAGTTTATTCTGATTGGGATATCCCCGATGAATTATTAAGAGTTAAGGTGGAGATTTCCTGGCTGGAACAAGGGAGCGTTCAGAGCTATACCTTGGAAAGCCTTTATGCCTTGTAGTAAATCCAATAGCTCCAATTAGCGGGAGAGGACATCGGTATGCAAACTATTCGGCGGAATCAAAAAGAGCGTTCAGGCAGGGTAGACCAGGATAGAGGCTTTACCTTGATAGAAGTTTTATTTGCCCTTTTAATAACCGGCATGCTCTTAGGTGTTGCCTTGCGATTCTTTTATGCAGAGTGGAATATCAGCCAAACCCTTAAAGATAAAATGGAAGCTCATTATGCGGTGGTTACTGCCGGGAGATGGGTGAGTGATGCTATCCGTGAAGCTGAGTCGGTTCAGTGGACCAACCGGGGAAAATGGGTATTGACAGTAACCCCCAGCGGAGAGACCTATAGTGACCAATATTATCTGGATGATAAAGATTACGACGGGGTTAAAGATTTGTATCGCTATCATAAAGGTGCCCATAATCCGATAGTCAGCGGGATTGTGGACTGGAGTTGCACTCAAGGGGTGTCAGGGCTGTGGACGATAACCTTTCAAGGACAGATAGGGAAGCAAAGAGTTTACTGGCAAGGCAGGATCAGGGTAAGGGCAAGGGACGGGGTGAATCAGGGTATATTACCCTCTTAATCCTTATTCTCCTTGCCACATTTTCGGCGTATGGCCTGGAAATGTATGTGAAAGCCCATTCGGAAAATAAAATTGTCCGGCGGGAAGTAAACTCACGCCAAGCAATCTACGGGGCTGAAGGCGGTATTGAGTGGGCTAAGGTGATGCTGGAAAAAGAGCCGGCCTTTATGGGAGGAACCATTAGCATCGGGGAGGGTACAGTAAAGGTCAATGTCCTGGCCGTGGAAAGAAACTATACTGTAACTTCTTTGGCTCAATATGGCCGTGCTCAACGGATACTTAAGGCGGAACTGGCAAAGCTTGATGAGGAGTGGCTGATTATGAAGTATCAGGAGATTCATGAGCATGAATAAGATACCTTTTTGGACGAACTGCCGCAAGAAGGCTGGAGAACACGAGGGCTTTCGGGAAGAGCTGAAACAACAAACCTCCCCTGAGGTAGAATTTGGTCAATATTTGCTCAACCGACAAAAAATTGACTTGGGTCAATTGTCCAAGGCTTTAGATGAGCAAGAGGAAACAGGTGCCCGTTTGGGAGAAATTCTTGTCCGGCATAAAGCGCTTACTTTGGAGCAACTGCTTACTGAACTGGGTGGATATTTGGGTGTGGCTAAAGTGGATTTGACCCAGGTCGATATTGACCCTAAGGCGGCTTCCCTGCTGAGTGAACAGGCTGCTTTGCGTTATGGTGCACTTCCCGTGGGGCTTAAAGATAGAATGCTACAGGTCGCCATGTTTGACCCGGGAAACCATCGTTGTGTGGAGAATATTCGAATATTAACAGGTTTTGAGGTCGAGCCGCTGCTGGCTGATCAAGCTCAGGTGGTGACGGCCATCAAGAAATATCTTACTGTGGAAAAGAGCATTGCTGAACTCAGTGGGCAGGATACACAAGAGGATAAAGGGATGGGGCGGATCAATACCCTTGATTCTGAGGAAGGGAAGGATGCCCCAACGATTCAGTTGGTGGATTTTCTGATTCGGGATGCCATTGTACTAGGCGCTAGTGATATTCACTGGGAGCCGGGTGAGACGGTAATGCGGGTGCGCTACCGGGTAGATGGGAAGCTGGAGACTAAGCGCTCTTTTCCTTTGGGGGTTGCCCGCAATGTGCTGGCCAGAATTAAAATTATGTCGGGTATGGATGTGGCGGAACGAAGGCTGCCCCAAGACGGCAGGAGCAGTTTTTTTGTCGTCGGAAAGACCATTGACCTGCGAATATCCAGTCTCCCCACGATCCATGGGGAAAAAATCGTGATACGTATTCTGGATCAGGATACAGCCCAACGCTCCTTGCCATCTTTGGGCATGAGCAGAGTGATTGAACAGAGTATGCAACGCTTAATCAAGGAGCCTCATGGGATTATTCTCGTCGTAGGGCCCACCGGCAGCGGCAAAACAACTACCCTCTATGCTTTACTGAGAGAACTCGTTTCTGAGCAGCTTAATCTGGTCTCCATCGAAGATCCGGTGGAATATCAGGTGCCTGGTGTCGTATCCGTTCAGGTCCAGCCCAAGATCGGCCTGACCTTTGCTCAAGGATTGCGCTCCATATTGCGTCAGGATCCCGATGTGATTATGATTGGGGAGATTCGGGACGAGGAGACGGCCCGTATTGCTATTACTGCGGCCTTGACGGGCCATTTGGTCTTATCCACCTTGCATACCAACACAGCTGCGGAAGCTTTTCCCCGCCTTTTGGATATGGGGATAGAACCCTATTTGGTGGCGGCCGTTTTAAGAGGTGTTCTATCCCAACGCTTGGTCCGCCGCCTTTGTGAACAGTGTAAAGAGCCTTGGCATCTGGATCCCCGGGAAAGGGATGCCATGGATTTGCCGGAGAGCATCCGGCAGGCTTTTAGGGCAAAAGGCTGCCCACAATGCCGGGGGACCGGCTATTCCGGACGTATCGGTATCCACGAATTACTGCTTTACCATCAGGAGATCAGGGATTTAGTGTTAGAAGGCCAAAGCTCGAGGGTGATTGAAGACAAGGCTATAGTCAAAGGAATGATCCCTCTGCGCAGAGATGGCTATAGCAAAGTGCACCAAGGTTTAACAAGTCTGGAGGAAGTCTGGTCTTCAACCAGCGGCATCGTGAGATAGGGAGGCATGATCGATGAGAAACCGCAGCTTTGCGTGGAGGGCTTTGGATCAGGAGGGAAATCGCCTCGAAGGGATTTGGGAAGTTCGGCAGGAGAGAGAGGTCAGAAGCCGCTTATTTCGCAAAGGATATTATCCGCTGTCAATTAGTCTCCGCCACAGCAGACTTTTCGCTCTGTTCTCCTATTTTGAACTTTTGAGTAAGAAAAGCGATCGGCTGAGGATTTGGGCCGGCATTACACAGCGCTTATCCCTTCTTTTAGAGGCTGGTCTGCCATTGCTCCCAGCCATCGATATTTTGGAAAAGCAGAGTAAGGGGCGAGTAACACGCTTAGCCTGGGGACAGGTGAAGGAACAACTGGAAGCGGGAGCAGAATTATCGGAAGCACTTGATTCTGTGGTGCCTCCCCCGACCACCTATATCCGGGCGATGACCCAAGCCGGGGAACGTGCGGGTAGATTGCCGGAAGTTCTCGCTCATCTTTCCCGAGATCTTTTTGAGGAGCATACTTATCGCCGCAAACTCAAGGGTGCCTTAACTTATCCGGTATTCTTGCTTGTACTGACCATAGGGCTGATTTATGCTTTAAGCTTTCTTGTTTTACCTGTATATGAACAGATTTTTCTCAGCATGGATGCTGAGCTTCCGGTTCTGACCCAAGTCATATTCCGGGTTTCTCATGGATTACCTTTTCTGGTCCTAGGGGTATTTAGTGTGGGAATGAGTTCTGTTCTCCTTCTCCGCCTTCGCCACCCGCATGATTGGAGAGAAAGGCTGCGGGGTGGGCTGAGTAAGGTGCCTTTTTTGGGCAGGGTCTATCAGCTTTATGATTATCTGCAGTTTTCACAGGTATTGGGGACATTGCTGGAAGCAGGAATTCCTCTTCTGGAAGCCTTGAGGTTGACCCACGGATCGGTGCTGACCTTCTCCATGAAAAGGGTGGTTGCGGATCTTGAGGAAGCGGCCCGGGCGGGGAAGAGGCTGACAGCTGTTCTAGCTGATAGATCCGACTTTCCGGGGGATGCAGCACGGATGCTTGAAGTAGGAGAGGAATCGGGACAGCTGAGCACCATGCTGTATCACTTGAGCCGCCTGTTTCAGATGGAGCTTGAGGAACAGATGGCTCAAGTGCCTCACCTGGTAGGTCCGCTGCTCGTCATGGTTTTAGCAGGCATCATCGGTCTGGTGGCAATCGGTGTCCTGCTGCCCATCTTTGATATAGGGACACACCTTCAATAAGAAAGAGTTTTGATAAAAGGAGAGTAGGATATAATGCACTTTGGACAGGGAAACAGCGATAACGCGCAGAGGGGTTTTACCCTAGTCGAAGTTCTAATGGTGGTCTTTATCATAGCTATGCTGTCAGCAATCATCATTCCTAAGGTAAATGCAAGTTCGGAAGCGGCACGGCGAAACTCGGATATTGCTACAGGTCATCAAGTGAAATCCGCTTTAGATCGTTATCAGGTGGAGAACGGAAGGTATCCCAAATCCACTGAGGTAACAGGAAAAGATGGGAATATTTCTGCGCCTGTACTTATCCCTAACTATATCGCTAAATTGAATGTGGATACCACACAACAGGAAGCAGCTGAAGGTAAAAAGGGTTTTGGTATAGGAACATTGGCTGCCAATGGGTCGATACCGGAGGGTGTTCAGACCCATCTCATTATGCTCTACCTCACTGCCGATGGCTCGGCCGCAGAGGTACGGGTCTATGATGCAAACTTAATCAACACGCTTTGGAGCTCCGCTAATTAAGCCGGATGGCTAAAAAATCAGCATTACCATGAGAAAGGACGAAAAGAGTGGGAATTGAACTCAGTATATTATCCGGAATATGGGGGGTGATCATCGGTAGTTTTTTAAATGTGGTGATTTATCGTGTTCCCCAGGAAAAGTCTATAATTCGCCCAGGTTCTCACTGCACTGCCTGTGGTCATAATCTTCGCCCTTGGGAACTGGTTCCGGTCCTAAGTTTTCTTATCCTGAGAGGACGATGTGTTCAATGTCAGGAGAAGATTTCCTGGCGTTACCCCTTAATTGAGGTCCTTAATGGAGTTCTGTATTTTTATGCTGCCTGGATGAATCATAACGGCTCATTTCTTCAGTTGGGGGTAAACTTTTATTTTCTATCCACGCTTTTAGCTCTTGCTGCTATTGATTGGGATACCTGCCGTCTGCCGGATGTTTTCACACTCCCCTTACTGGGTGTCGGTATTGGGGCAGGCTTTTTGCTGCCCCAGGGTCCATCGGGTTGGGAAAGCCTTGCTACGGCACTGGGGGTGGGTGGAGTATTTTGGCTGATTACTCGGCTCTATCCTGAAGGGATGGGCTTAGGGGATATAAAGCTTATTGCCGGCCTGAGTGCATTTTTAGGGTTTCCGGAAGTTTTGATAGCTATTTTCATTGCCAGCTTCACAGGATCCATAGGCGGACTTATCATGCTCTCCTTTAAAAAAAGAAGTTTCAGGGAACAGATTCCCTTTGGGCCCTATCTGGTCCTGGGAGGTTGGGCTGTATTTTTTTGGGGACAAATTATCCTTTCTTTTTATGACTCTTTGTTTTGAAATGGATTATTGGGAAGGGGTGATGTATGATGCTTGCCGGACAAGGTCGAGTCTGTGTTGAGCTAACCGATCACGAACTGCGTTGGCTTTGGTATACCCAAAAAGGGAAGGATAAGAGGGCTTTGGTACCGGCTCAGTTTGAAATTACTCCTCTTCCTAAAGGGCTGATCAAGCAGGGTAAAGTGCTTTATCCGGAGACTCTCCTGTCGATTTTAAGAGGTCACCTGGAACAACGCAGGGTAGATTTCCAATTGCCGCGTAATCCAAAGGTTGGCATCGGATTACCTCTCCAGAACCAGTTCATCCGTGAGTATCATTTGCCTTGGGTAAAAAAAGGGCACCGTACCGGGCTCCTTCGCTATTTGGCGGAAGAAGAGATTCCTATTCCTGAAGAAGAATTGGTTTATGATTACTTTCTTGACGAGGAAAAGGGGCCGTTGCGGCGATTGAGGGTGATTTTATCCGGAATAAGGAATTCAGTTTTATCTCCAGTCATTTTTTGTTTCCGGAAAGCAGGCTTTGAGATTAACAAGGTATGCTTTTCCCAACTGGCTTGGGGGAAGGTAATGGGATTTGGTCACGAGGAAAATACTCTGTTTCTTCGGGAAGATGAAGGGCAGATTCAATATGTCTTCTATAAAGGAGGGATACCTGAGATAATTCGCAGTTTTCCTCCCACCCTTCAATATTTCGATGAGGGGGAATGGAAGCATGAGATTCATCGGATGCTGCTCTATCTTTCTTCACCCCATGACCAAATGGAGCTTACGAGAATCTTATGGAGTCAGGACAGGGAGGCTGAAAAAATAGGGAAAAGAATAGGGGAATACATTAAGGGTGTTCGCGGAAAGGTTCCGGTCTTGCAGGGAGTGGATGAGGCATTTTATGCCTTTTGGGGTTCGCAGACTTTAAATGCCTTGGCAGCCTATGCCCCGGAAAAATACCTTGCTGTATTGGGGTTGGCCCTTGAAGACGAGAAATTAGGGCAGAATAATTTTTGGAGAACAGAGAATCTAAAGAAGAAGAGACAGCGTATTAAGCGGGGTGTTGCAGGAGTGCTATTGCTCGTGAGCATAGGCGGTTTGAGGATGCTTGTATCCACCCAACAGACCCTTGATACCTTGCGGGTTGAGGCTCAACGACTAAGTGAAATAACCGCCAACCAAACTTGGGAGAGGGAGAAGGAAACAGCCCTAAAGCAAACATGGGAGGGGATTATCGGGAACCCTACTGCGGTTGGGCAGGAGATAAGGGAATTAACAGCCTATGCACCTGAGGGGATTTACCTCGAACGGATTGAGATTAAAGGCCGGACTTTGTTAATCCAAGGCCTTGCTACGGAATCACTGGAGGTTCAAAGAATGTTTCAGCAACTTAAAGCCCAAGGATGGGGGAAGGTTCAACTGGCCAAATATCAAACAGCGGGGGATTCATTAGAGGATTCATTTAGGGAGGGAATGCCGATTCAATTCGTTTTGAAGGCTGAAGAAGATGATTAAAGCGAAAGAAAGCATGAGAAGACAATTTCCCAAGCTCGGCCATAGTGCCCTGATAATTCTGGTGATTTTGCTCTGCTTAATCGGGGGGACATTGGTTCTTCGCCGACAAGAGGTTGGGGACCTTCGCCAAGAGATAAAATATATGGAAGGGCTCATCCTGCAGAACCCGGTAAAGGAGACGGCTTCAGACCCCTGGCAGATGGATGATTTGCTTCTGGTCATGGATGAATGTGTTAGGATGCTTAGGGAAGAAAATTTAGCTGTACGTTCGTATCATCTTGAAGGGGTTTTTGAGGGGGAGGCTAATCCTTCTTTTCTCCATTTCGCATTAATTCGCTTAAAAGTACAAGGAGCGTGGTCAGGGATAGAGAGGGGATTAACCCGTATTGAAGGCATATCTGAAGGTGGTATTTATGTGGAAGAAGCAGTTTTAAAAGAGAATGAGGGAGAAATTCTGCTGAAGATATTTTTCTTTGAACCTGACAATCTCTCCTGACCATAAGATGGGTAAGAGGGGGTGGACCCTGTGGAAGATTATGTGATTCAACCGGGAGATACCTTTTACCAGCTTGCCCAAAGATGGGGGGGAACCTGTGAGGAGTGGAGCTTGGCGAATCCGGGCTTGAACCCGGATTATCTGCAAATCGGTCAAAAGGTTTACCTTCCCAGAACGGTGAATCCCGGGGGAAATGAGCATTATGCCGTCATTACACCACATCAGGGGGTAGAGTATTCGGGGGATCATCTTGACGAGGTAGAGATGGAAGTCGAAGGAGTAAAGTTCAGAATCAAACGGATAGGAGAAAGCAGAATTCCTCATGAAGTTCATCTCACAGTACCGAGAACCGAAATACGAAAGATTCAGCCTTGCGGTATTTATGGTCCCTGCGAAGTACAGATTATGTTAAGCAATGTTAATCTCATTCATTCTCCCCGCTTGATGAGCGATCGGCCCCGTGTTGAAGCCCAGAATGGTGGCACAATCCAGGGCAATCAAGAGAATGCTCAGCAAAATAATGCACCGGAGCTTTCTCAAGTCAGGGAGCTGTACTCCGATGTGCGCCAGGATCGGCCTGTCTTTTAGCTGTTCAGACTACTAACTTAGTTCGCCAAATATATTCTTTTCTCTAAGAATAGAAGCTCATACCGATCGTAGGGAAAGAGCACTGCAGAGGGCTGATCTCTACGTTTTTTTTGTCGTGGCCTCTGGTAGAAAAAACGAAATTATGATAAAATTTTGGGGTGCATGACGTGCTGTTAAGGAAGTGAATAGGATGGGAAAGATTTGGGTGCTTCATGGCCCTAATTTAAATTTACTGGGACGGCGTGAACCGGATAAGTATGGGACTCAGACTCTGGACGATATCAACAAGGAACTTCTACATAAGGCTCATACGGCAGGAATTCCTATACAGGTGGAGCAGACCAACTTCGAAGGGGAATTGATTCAGTGGATTCACAGCATGGGGCCGGATGATTTTTTGATTATTAATCCTGGGGCATGGACTCATTACAGCTATGCGGTTCGGGATGCCATAATCGGTGTTCAGGTGCCGGCTATTGAGGTTCATTTATCCAATATCCATGCCCGGGAAGAATTCCGGAAGACCTCTGTCATTGCTCCTGTCTGCCGTGGGCAGATTTCCGGCTTGGGTGGCAAAAGCTATAGCTTAGCTATGGATTATGCCCTGGAGGCCTTGACACAGAAGTAGAGAAAGCTCATTATATAGGAAGCTTGCTTGTTCACAAGCTTAGCTGACTTATCCTCTGTGTGGATATAGGAAGCTTTGCCTCAGTGGTAAATTTGATTCAATTGGGATAAGCTAAACAGTATAAAAATCAATATTTTAGGAGGATAATTATGATTTCATCCAATGAATTTAAGACAGGTTTAACAATTGAAGTGGACAACGATGTGTATACAATTATTGAGTTTCAGCACGTCAAGCCCGGTAAAGGTGCGGCTTTCGTGAGAACGAAATTAAAGAATGTCAAAACCGGCGGCATCACTGAGCGGAAGTTCAATGCAGGTGAAAAGGTGCCCAAGGCTCATGTGGAGCGTCGTGAAATGCAATATCTTTATAAAGACGGCGATCATTTTGTGGCTATGGACAATGAGACCTATGAGCAGACATCTTTAACTGAGGCTCAAATCGGGGATGGGGTTAAATATCTGAAAGAGAATATGAACCTAGGTATTCTCTTCTTCAACGGCACCGTCATTGGCGTCGATCTTCCTAATACCGTCATTCTTGAGGTTGCCCATACTGAACCCGGTGTTCGCGGCGATACAGCTACGGGCGGTTCCAAGCCGGCAACATTAGAGACCGGTGCAGTGGTACAAGTTCCTTTCTTTGTCAACGAAGGGGAAAAATTAATCATCGATACCCGTACAGGAAACTATGTCCAAAGGGCTTAAAGATAGCACATCCGCATAGATTCCCGAATCATAATGCCTCCTTTAGGGAAACCTTTTGTTAGAAAGGTGTACCAGAGGGGGTTCTTTATTGTATGAAATTGAGCATTATTCCTTTAGGGGGAACCGGTGAAATCGGCAAAAATCTCTTGGTTTTTGAATATGGAGACTCCATTATTGTCATTGACGGCGGGGTCAAGTTTCCTGATGATGAGCTGTTAGGGATTGATCTTGTCATACCGGATATTACTTATCTGGAGAAACGCAAGAAGAAAATCCAGGGTATCTTCATTACCCATGGCCACGAAGACCATATTGGCGGTCTGCCCTTCATTCTGCCTAAACTAGAAGCTCCTGTTTACGGTACAAAGCTGACCATGGGTTTAGTAAGGGCTAAGCTGAGAGAACGGGGCGGTTATCCGGAAAATTTGTTGAGAGTCATTGAACCGGGAGAGCCTGTCGAAGCAAAGGACTTTCAGGTTGAAGCATTCAGGGTGACCCACAGCATACCGGATGCTGTAGGTTATGGTATTCTGACTCCCCTGGGGCGGGTGATATATACCGGAGATTTTAAGGTGGATTATACCCCCATTGATGGTCAGGAGATGGATCTGGGAAGATTGGCAGCCTGGGGTCAGGAGGGAGTGTTGGCTCTGCTCTGTGATTCGACCAATGCCGAGCGCAGCGGTTCTACCATATCGGAAAAGGTGGTGGGGAAAACTCTGATGGATGCTTTCTCCAGGGCCGAGGGAAAAATAATCATGGCTACCTTTGCTTCCAATGTCCACCGCATTCAACAAGCACTTGAGGCAGCGGCTCTTCTTAAACGGAAGGTATGTGTGGTCGGCCGCAGTATGGAAGCGGTTGTGGCTACTGCCAGAGAATTAGGCTATCTGCACCTTCCTGATCCGGATATGCTGATTGAGACCAGTTCGGTAAATGATATATCTCCATCCCGTTTACTTATCCTTACTACGGGCAGCCAGGGAGAGCCTTTGGCTGCTTTGACACGGATGGCGACCGGAAGTCACCGTCAAGTGAATGTTTCGGCAGGGGATACTGTCGTTATCTCAGCCACACCCGTTCCAGGCAATGAAAAACTGATTGGCAGAACAATTAACCATCTGTTCCAGATCGGCGCTGATGTCATTACCAAGGATATGGGACTGGTTCATGTTTCCGGCCATGCCAATCAAGAAGAGATTAAACTCATCATTCGTTTAACCCGGCCGAAATTCTTAATCCCTCACCATGGTGAAGTAAGACATCAAGCGGCTTTCCGCAAGATCGGCAATCTTATGGGGTATGATGATAAAAAAATTGCCATCACTCAGATTGGCACCCGTGTTCTTCTCGATACGGATAAGATGGAATGCGCTGAACGGGTAGAATCCGGCAGCGTCTTTGTGGACGGATTGGGAATTGGTGATGTGGGGCAAATCGTTCTAAGAGATCGCCAGCAGCTATCCCAGGATGGGGTAGTGGTGGTGGTAGCGGCACTTAGCAAAGGATCTCCCCCCACTTTAGTGTCGGGGCCGGATATTATCTCCCGGGGCTTTACCTTTATGAAAGAAGCTGAGGAGCTGGTGGAAGGGGCGAAGAAGGTCGTCGCAGCCAGTATCGAAACTCAGATCAACAAAGAACGCTGGGAATGGGGGGTTCTCCGCGGGTCCATCCATGAATCTCTAAGTCAGTACCTTTGGGATAGAACTCGGAGAAGACCTATGATTTTGCCGGTGTTGTTGCAGTTCTGAGGGTGAATCAAGGGAATCAAATAAAGAGAATAGATACAGTTATCCATTAGATCAAGATAGTTGTTGTAATAGCGAAGAGACTCGATAAGCCTGGATAGGCAGTCGGGTCTCTTCTTTTGATTAATACAGGCTAAAATTTAAAAACGCTTCTATGGGGCATTTTGGATGGCGTTGAATCAGGGGGCCTATCCTCTTTGATTCACATGGACAAGTTTTTTGGCGGGAAGCAAGAAAAGCATGTCTAAAACTATAGGCACAGACATACCTTTTTAACAAAGGGGGACAATGCCGTGTCGCTGCGCTATACTTTACATCCGATAAGCCCCAATCCTGAACTCAAACCCAAATCTAGATCCCTGGCTGTTTCTATAAATCAGGGAAAAGTGGCAGAGAAGAAGCCCTTGGAGGATTTTGAACGTTGGTTTGGCAGCAATCTGGCTCGCATTTTCCTGCAGGTTCATGATATAGCATTCAAAGATATGGAAGAGATTCGCTTGCGCATTGATCGGCCTCTTTTGATCCTGGGGCATCATAGAGAGTTGTTTATTGATGAACAGGGCAGAGCTGTTACGGCGGAAAAAGGGTATCGGGTTCAGCGTGAAGATGTTTTACAGGCCTTGGAACGGATGACTCAAAGCTCTCTCTATGCTGCCGAAGAAGAGATGAAACAGGGATTTATCACTTTGCCTGGAGGGCATCGGGTTGGGATTACAGGTGAAGCCATCATGAAACATGGGGAAGTACAGACTCTGAAGCATATTTCAGCTTTAAATATCCGCCTGGCCAAAGCTGTTGAGGGCAAGGCAGAGCTTATTTTACCCAGGCTCTTAACCAAAGAAGGAGCTTTGCACCATACTTTGATCCTTTCACCTCCACGGGCAGGAAAGACCACCTTGCTGAGGGATCTAATCCGCAGGCTCAGCGACGGCAGCCCCGCACTTAACCTGCCGGGTCAGACCGTAGGGGTGGTGGATGAACGAAGGGAATTGGCCGGTATGTGGCAGGGTATCCCTGCTTATAACTTAGGGTGCCGTACCGATATTCTGGATGGTTGTCCGAAACGGATGGGTATCAATATGCTCATTCGCTCTATGGCTCCTCAGGTGGTGGCGGTGGATGAGCTGGGACATCCCGAAGATGTGGAAGCCGTCTTGGATGCCTTGAGGACGGGGGTAAAAATTCTCAGTACCGCCCACGCATCCACTATGAAGGAAGCATTGAAACGTCCCACCCTGAGGGCTTTGTTCGAATTCGGGGTTTTTGAACGGGTGGTTGTGCTCAGTCGCCGCCAAGGACCCGGAACCGTTGAAGAAATTATTGTTTTAGAGCCAATAGATAGAGATCACCAAGGAAGGTTAGGGGGAGATGCTCTTTGATCTGGGTGGGAGCTTTTTTGATGATTATGGGATGCGGAAGTCTGGGACTCTATAGTGCCGCGCGCATCCGCAGAAGACCGGTGGAGTTGCGGGAGTGCCTGATGGCTCTGACCCTTCTTGATACGGAGATTTTTTGGGGAAATACCCCCTTGCCGGAAGCCTTTGCCATTCTAAAGGATAGAACCGATGGAGCATGGTCCGGGTTTTTTGCGGAATTATCAGGACGGCTGGATAAGGGGGAAGGGGCCTATAGTGCTTGGAATGAGACGATTGAACAGCAAAAGAAGAATTTTTGTTTAGAAAATGAGGATTGGCAGGTGATCAAAGACGCAGGCAAAGGCCTGGGACGCTCTGATCGTCAGGAACAGCATAAGCAAATCGAGCTGGTCAAACAACAAGTTTCCCTTGTTAAAGAACATGCAGCCCAATGGTCGGAGAAACAAGCCAAGATGTGGTCCTATCTCGGATTTTTGGGGGGAGCCGCTGGAGTACTCTTCTTAATTTAGGCAGATGAGGTGGAGATTATGGATTTTTATATGGTGATGAAAATAGCGGGAATCGGGCTCCTTGTGGGAGTTCTCGTCATGGTTCTGGAACAGGCCAATCGCAAGGATATTGCTCAGCTTACCGTGTTGGCAGGGGTTGTGGTCGTTCTTTATATTGTCGTTCAGGCTGTGGCTGACCTATTCAGCCTTGTACGCAGTGTATTTCAGATCTATTAGGGAGGTCTGAATGTGGAAATATGGCAGATTGTAGGAATTGCTTTAGTGGTTGCCATTATCGGGGTGGTTCTAAAAGAAGTGCGCAAAGAAATTGCCCTTCAACTGACCATACTGACCGGAGTTATTATCTTTACCCTGATTCTGGACAAAATCAAAATCATCATTGATTTACTGCAGAATCTTGCGGATCAGGCGAATATTAGCTCTTACTATTTAATTATAGTCTTGAAAATAGTGGGAGTCGCATACCTGGCTGAATTTGGTGCTGATATCTGCAGGGATGCGGGAGAAAAAGCTCTCGCGACTAAAATTGAGATCGCCGCTAAGGTAGGGGTCTTAGTTCTGGCGATTCCTATTATCGTAGCGATACTGGAGTCCGTTATGCGACTTGTGCCGTGAGGTGAAACAATGCAGCGAGTGATAATTATCTTTCTTTTCTTTTTTTTCATAGGAAATGGGACAACTCCCTCCTTGGTTTATGGAGCGGAGGAAATGTCAGAGCCGACCGCAGATCTTGCTGCTCAAGTGGATCTGACAGAAGTCCGCGGGTTCCTGGAGCAAATTGATCGGGATGTTCAGGAGTCTTTGCCTAATTTTTCCCTGGCGAAATTCTTTGATGACCTTCGTCAGGGCGATATCAATCTTCACCCTGTGGAGCTCGGCAAAACACTCCTCGCCTTATTGGGAAAAGAAGTTCTCGAGAGTGCTCCTTTAATCGGAAAGCTCTTAATTTTAGCCGTATTGACTGCCGTTCTCCAGCAACTCCAGTCGGCATTCAGCGGTGAGGTAGGGAAAATGGCCCAGATCCTTGCCTATTTGGTGCTGATGGGGATTGCCCTGGCTACCTTCCAAATAGCTATGAACCTGGCCTCCGATTCCATTCAAACTATGACGGGATTCATGCAGACCTTGCTTCCGGTCATGATGACTATGCTGGTTGCTATGGGGAATTTGACCACTGCGGCTTTGTTTAAGCCCATGGTATTAGGCAGTTTGACCTTTTTGGCGACCTTAATCAAAACTGTAGCCTTACCTTTATTCTTTTTGGCAGCAGTTCTCAAACTATTTAACCACATTTCCAGTGAATTCAAGCTCAGCAGACTGGCGGGACTCCTGGAGTTTACCGGAAAATTGAGTTTGGGAATCATCTTAACCGTTTTCATTGGGGTCATGGCCGTGCAAGGGGTCACTGGAGGTGTGGCTGATGGGGTCGTTCTGCGTACAGCAAAATACTCCGCAGACCTGATTCCTGTGGTGGGTAAATTCTTTAAAGATGCAGTGGAATTGGTGGTCACTTCAGGGCTCTTATTAAAAAATGCTTTAGGGATCGTGGCTATTATCGCTTTAGCCTTAATTTGTTTAGGTCCGGTGGTCAAGCTGGTCGCCATGATTCTGGTTTTCAAAATCTCTTCAGCTTTGATTGAGCCGCTGGGACAAAAGGAGTTAGCGGATACTCTTCAGGAAATGTCCAAGAGTTTGATTTTTATCTTTGCCTCTGTAGCCTCTGTAGCCATCATGTTCTTTATGGCTATTGCCGTGGTGGTGGGGTCCGGTAATTTAACTGTCATGCTGCGATAGGGAGGTGAAGTTTTTGGAGAGTTTGCAAACCCTTGTGCGCAATTTAGCCATTATTTTGCTTCTGGCCAGTTTTCTGGAGATGCTGCTTCCTAATAAGTCTATGAAGGGCTTTGTCAAACTGGTGATGGGGTTGTTCGTCATCTCGGCCATCCTTACGCCCCTGACGGCCTTATTGGGAATGACCGTGGAGAGCGCCATCCCGGCTTGGACGGAAAGCTCTGCCCAAGAGTTGGCGGTTCTTGCCCCAGGGGAAGTGGGAGAGGCCATCGGCACCAATGCAGTTCAGGAACAGTATAAAGCAATCGTTGTCAGCCAGATTAAAGCCTTAACGGTTGGCATGGAAGGAATTAAAGAGCTTCAGGTGAATGTAGACTTGGCGGAAGGCTCAGGCGGATTGACGAATATACCTCGAATCGAGCGAATTATGATTCATTTGGATGCCGAGGAACAGGGAATTCAACCTATTGAAGACATCGTGATTAACCTGGATGAGCCCAAGCCGGATCAGGAGCAGGTATTGTCGGCAGCAGCTCTGGAAATCCGGGATAAAGTAGCAGTTTTTATGCAGATGCCCAGGGAGCAGATTATTATAACGGAAGGGTAGAAAGGGAGGAACAACTCATGAATCTTTTTAAAGATATCCAGCCTAAAATTTTAATTCCTGCAGTGCTTGTAGTGGCTGCAGTATGCATGCTGCTCTATGGCAAGGGCGGAGGAGGTGAGCCTGTGGTGCCTATGAATCAGGCAGTGGAGAACCGGGATACCGTTGAGGTCACCCGAATCGGCACTCTGGAAAAAGAAATGGAAAAGAAGTTGGTGCAGAATCTTCAGCAGATGTCAGGAGTTGGCAGTGTTCAGGTATCCGTAACTTTATCTTCCAGCCTTCGTTCTGATTATGCCACCAACGGCAGTGTGACCAAGAAAACAACCAAAGAATCTGATAAAGGTGGCGGCACACGGGAGTCCACAGAAGTCACCGAAAACAATCAGCTGGTGATGCCCAACGGCGCCAGTCAACCGGTCATTGTCATGGAAGAACGCCCTAATGTGGCAGGAGTTCTGATCATCGCTGAAGGGGCCAGTGATCCCAATGTCCGGGAAAATATTCATAACGCAGTACGAACCTTATTGGATATTCCTTCCGATAAAATAAATGTTCAGCCCATGGGAGGAGTACTATGAAAGTGGTGACTTTGAAGCGGTGGGGCGATTTGAAGAAGGGACATAGATGGGTGCTGGTGGGCTCTGTTATTGTCGTGTTGCTGCTGCTGTACGCCTTTTGGCATCTGGTTTTTGGCGATGAGCCCCTTAGCCAGCCTACTCATGAAAGTGTGCCGGTCCAAGTACAACCGGAAAGCCAGAGCATTTATTTTTCTGCAGAGGTGGTCAAGCCCTTACCACACGGAGGAGATTATTTTGTCAATTACCGGCTGCAGCGGGAAGCCTCCCGGCAAGAGGCCAAAACTATGCTGGCTCCCCTTTTAGATTCCAATGTGGTAAAGACAAGGGAAGAAGCCCAGGAAAAATGGTTGCAGTTGAGTCATAAGATTCAAAAGGAAGAAGAAATAGAGAATCTCCTTAAAATCAGTGGAATTAAGGATGCCATAGCTGATTTTGGGAATAATGAAGTTGCAGTCATCGTCTATGCCCCCAATCTGGAAGGGGCAGAGATCAAGGTGATTCAAGATATTGTGTTTCGTGTTACCAATACCGCCAAAGAACAAGTCCGCATAGCCTATCGTTATTAAAATTTAAAAAGATTCTGTGCATGGCAAAAATGAGTTTTTTCTGAAGTAAGGTGTGCAGAATCTTTTTTGATTTAACCATTAATTCGATTTCGAAGGTTATACTGTATACTTTGGCGTGATATTGTATACTTGGCGCTGTTTCGTTGAAAAAATTTTACCAGTTTCATATAATAAAACATAAACGGAATTTAGACAGAGAGCGTGATAGGGTATGAGAGAGGGGTTGTGCTGGATGAAACCGGTGAAAATTACGGATACGACACTGCGTGATGCTCATCAAAGCCTTTGGGCTACGCGGATGAGAACAGAAGATATGCTCCCTATCCTGACCGAATTGGATCAAGTGGGATACCATTCCCTTGAGGTCTGGGGCGGAGCGACCTTTGATGTGTGCCTGCGTTTTCTTGGGGAAGATCCCTGGGAAAGATTAAGAACCATAAAACAGCATGTCAAGAAAACCCCATTGCAGATGTTGTTGAGAGGTCAATCCTTAGTGGGCTATCAGCATTATCCTGATGATGTGGTTCGTGAATTTGTCCAGCTCAGTGTAAAAAATGGAATTGATATTATCCGCATTTTTGATGCTTTAAATGATGTTCGCAATATGATCGTTCCCATGGAAGCGGCTAAAGCGGCCGGAGCCCATGTTCAGGCTTCCGTGGTCTATACCGTAAGTCCTGTGCATACTTTGGAGCATTATATGGAAACGGCTAAAGAACTTGTGGCTTTAGGCGCTGACTCTATTTGCATTAAGGATATGGCGGGTCTCTTAACCCCACAGCGTGGGTATAAATTGGTAAGAATGCTTAAAGAAGAACTAGGGGTCATGATCCAGCTGCATACCCATTATATCGGTGGTATGGGGACCATTGCCTATGTTAAAGCTGCTGAAGCCCGTGTGGATGTGATCGACACAGCCAGTGTTCCCTTGGCTTTCGGTGCCAGTCAGCCACCGGTAGAGCTTGTGGTACGGGCACTTCAGGAATTTGAATTCGCGCCGGAGATGGATATTCCCCAGCTCTTTACCATTGCTAATTATTTTGAAGAGCTCCGCAAGAGCAGAGGTTTTGAACGGGGAATCACTCGTATTTCCGACATGCGTGTTTTTGAACATCAAGTACCTGGGGGAATGATCTCCAATCTCGTATCCCAACTGGAAGAACAAAAAGCCCTGAATCGGATCAATGAAGTGCTTGACGAGATACCCAGTGTTAGGGCAGAATTGGGTTATCCACCTTTGGTAACGCCAACCAGCCAAATCGTGGGGACTCAAGCTGTATTGAATGTGTTGAGCGGGGCAAGATATAAATTAGTGCCTGCTGAGGTGAAAGCCTATGTCCGTGGGCTTTACGGCAAGCCTCCCGCACCTGTCGATCCCGAGATTCAGAAGCTGATCATCGGCGATGAAGAAGTCCTTACTATTCGTCCTGCGGATAAATTAGAACCTGCTCTTAAAAAAGCGGAACAGGAAAGCAAAGAGTTTGCCTTATCCCGTGAGGATGTCTTGAGTTATGCCCTGTTTCCACAAGTGGCTAAAAAGTTCTTTATTGAAAGAGAGAAGGGGATCACGGTCGCTGCTAAAAGCCCGTCCGTTCCAGTTTCGAAGGAGGATTCCAAAATGGATTTAAAAGAAATTAAAGAGCTCATTAAACTCATTGGTGACACAGATATTACCGAATTGAACCTTGAAAGTGAAGGAGTAAAGGTCTCCATTAAAAAGGGCAGTACGCCCGCACCAGCCATGGCGCTGCCTGTCATGGGCGGAACTGCTGAAGCCGCTGTCCAGCCTGCACCGGCGGCGGTCAGTGCACCGGTTAAAGCTGCCCAGGAACTGCAAAGCCCTGCCGAGGCTCCTAAGAAAAATCTGCAATACATCAAGGCGCCTATGGTGGGAACTTTCTACCGTTCACCGGCACCGGATGCTCCATCTTTTGTGGAGCGGGGACAGATGGTGAAAGAATCCCAAACGGTATGCATCATTGAAGCGATGAAGCTCATGAATGAGATAGAAGCGGAAATCAGTGGACGCATCGTGGAAATTTTGGTTGAAAACGGCCAGCCGGTGGAGTTCGGTCAACCTTTGTTTGCAGTTGAATAATGAGGAGATAGGCAGCATGTTTAAAAAGGTATTAATAGCCAATCGGGGAGAAATTGCCTTACGGATTATCAGGGCCTGCCGGGAGATGGACATTGAGACCGTGGCCGTCTTTTCCGAGGCGGATCGGGATGCCCTGCATGTCCGGGAAGCGGACCAGGCCGTCTGCATCGGTCCCCATCCTTCGACTAAGAGTTATTTAAATATCCCCAATATCATCAGCGCTGCTGAGTTAACCGGTGTGGATGCCATTCATCCCGGTTATGGCTTTTTATCGGAGAATGCACGGTTCGCCGAGATTTGTGAGTCCTGCGGCATCACCTTTATCGGTCCCTCGCCGCGAGCCATTGAAACCATGGGGGATAAGGCTACGGCGCGCAAGACTATGATCGAGGCGGGAGTTCCGGTGGTTCCCGGCTCCAAAGAGGTGCTCACCGATGTGGAATCCGCCTCAGTTCTGGCTAAGGAGATTGGCTACCCCGTCATGATCAAAGCCTCAGCAGGAGGCGGGGGTAAAGGGATGCGCATTGCCCAAAACCCCAAGGAGCTGGCCAAATCTATTCAAGCTGCCCAAAGCGAAGCACAAGCTGCTTTTGGCAATTCGGAGATTTATCTGGAGAAGTACGTGGAGGAACCTCGTCATATTGAGTTTCAGATTTTAGCGGATAAACACGGCAATGTGATTCATCTCGGAGAAAGGGATTGCTCCCTGCAAAGAAGAAATCAGAAACTGCTGGAGGAGGCTCCTTCCAGCGCCCTTACCCCTGAACTGCGTAAGGCCATGGGAGAAGCAGCGATAAAGGCTGCCAAGGCTGCTGATTATTCCAGTGCCGGAACCATCGAGTTTCTCTTGGATAAGCATGGAGATTACTATTTCATTGAGATGAATACGCGAATTCAGGTGGAGCATCCGGTGACTGAATTTGTAACAGGAATTGATCTGTTGAAGGCTCAGATTCGCGTTGCGGCGGGAGAGCCTTTGGGAATTGCCCAGGAAGATGTGCAAATTCGTGGCTGGGCTATGGAATGCCGGATTAATGCTGAAAACTCAGAGAAGAACTTTATGCCCTCCCCAGGAACCATTGAGTTCTATCACCCGCCCGGCGGTCCCGGAGTTCGGGTGGATAGTGCCGCTTATCAGGGCTACACCATCCCCCCCTATTATGACTCCATGATCGGAAAATTGATCGTCTGGGGTGCTGATCGGGAAGAAGCGATCCAAAGAATGAAACGTGCTTTGGAAGAGTTTTATATTGAAGGAGTACATACCACCATTCCCTTCCATCTCAAGGTACTGGACAATGCCTTTTTCCGTCGGGGAGAAGTCTATACTAACTTTATCCAAAGGCGGATTTTAGGAGAATAGATAGTACATTCACCTTTGCCAGCATGGTCTTCTTTTGTTATAATGACAAAAGATACTTATGGATTAATATGTGGATGATGAGGTGAAACTATGGAAAAACCAGATATAGAAAATGCACTGGGAACGATCAAGATCGCGGATGAAGTCGTGGAAATTATTGCCGGCCTGGCCGCTTCCCAAGTGGAAGGTGTAGCCGGTATGAGCGGCGGCCTGGTGGGAGATATTGCCCAGATGCTTGGTCGTGGCAAGAACCTCTCCAAGGGTGTTAAGGTTGAAGTTGGGGAACAGGAAGCTGCTGTGAATCTTTATCTCGTTGTGGAATACGGTGTGTCAATACCTGAAGTGTCTTTAAAGGTTCAAGAAGCCGTGAAAGAGGCTATTGAAAGCATGACGGGCCTTCTGGTCGTCGAAACCAATGTTCATGTCCAGGGAGTTAATTTTCGTCCAGTTCCTGAGATTAAGGATGAAGAGCTTGCTCGGTTAAAATAAGCAAACGGATTTACCCCCCCTGGTGGACCAGGGGGGGTAAACAAATATAAGGTGGTGACCGGTTTGTTAGGGTATAGTGTTGGTGCCTTATTGGTGGTTATAGGGGGATGTATTCTAGCCATAAGTACGGGGTGGGAACTCCCTTATGAACTTTTATTGTCCGGATTGGATTGGTTAAGGACGAATACTTGGGAAAGCCTAGTCATAGCCATCTTGATCATGATCCTGGGGATATTACCCTTTTTAAAGCCGCGAAAAAGCATAGACAACACCTTTCGGACAGTTTCCCAGTTAGGTGAAGTGCGGGTTACCGTGGATGCTATTGGAGATCTTATTGTACGCAGTGCTCAGAGTAAAAACGAAGTGCGACTGGTTAAACCCTTGATTAAGCAAAGGGAGGATGGCTTGGAGATTTTGCTGGATTGTCAGTTTAATTTTGAAACGGTGATTCCGGAGGTGTCGGAGCAGCTGCAAACTCAAATTAAAGAGGATGTAGAACGCTTTACAGGCATCAAAGTTGCCGAGGTGAAAGTATTGGCACGCCGGCTGGATCCCGTTCAATCCAATCGTCCGCCGCGAGTCAGGTAAGTGGAACCGAGGGACAGGAACTGTACCCCAATACATACTGGGAAAGCAGAAAATAATACATAGAATCAGAGTTCTTGGCGACATGATCATAACAAATAATTCTAGGAGGAACCTATGAGCCGCAGATTAGCTCGGGAAACCGCATTGCAAGTTTTATTCCAGCTGGAGATGACTGGGGAAAGCCAGGACCTGAAGTCCGCAATTCACAAATGGGCGGATGAATTTGCTGTTCCGGAAGGAAGTATTCCTTTTGCAGAGGAACTGGCGGAAGGAACACTGACTCATAAAGAAGTGATCGATGAGAATCTGGAGAAATTATCCGAAGGCTGGTCATTAGCCCGCATGGCTAATGTGGATCGGAATCTTTTACGCCTTGCCAGTTATGAAATCCTCTTTCGGAAAGATATTCCCGGCCGGGTGACCATTAATGAAGCGATAGAGATTGCCAAACGCTATGGCAGTGAAGAATCCGGCAAATTTATCAATGGCATCTTGGATAAAGTCGTGGAAAGCGTCAACAAAAAGGATGAAAAAGGGAATGACACTCTATCTCGGGATTGATACAAGTGCATATACCACTTCATTGGCGATTGTGGATGAGCAGGCTGGACTGGTCTATGAAAACAGGAAGATCTTGACTGTTCCAGAAGGTGAAAGAGGGCTTGCTCAATCGGCAGCCCTTTTTCAGCATGTTCAGAATTTGCCCCAGCTGGTGACCGCGGTGCCTCCCGAATATTGGGAGAAAGTCAGCGCTCTGGGAGTAAGCACTGCACCCCGTCCTCTCAAAGAGTCTTATATGCCGGTTTTTCTGCCCGGATATGGTGTGGCAGCGGCGATGGCCTCTGCCCGGTGCATCCCTTTGGTTGAAACCAGTCACCAGGAAGGACATTTAGCGGCAGGAGTTGCTTCCAGCAAGCTTAAAGAATCCCATTTCCTGGCCATTCATGTTTCAGGCGGAACCACTGAGTTGTTGGAAGTCCACCATGCTCAGCCCGGGAAACTTGCGATACGGCTTTTGGGAGGGACAACGGATCTTCATGCCGGTCAATTCGTGGATCGGGTAGGAGTCCGTTTAGGACTGCCCTTCCCCGCGGGCAAAAGCTTGGAGGAGTTGGCCCGTCAGGCTGATCCCGGGGCAGCGGCCTGGCTTCCTTCCGCTGTCAGGGGCTTTGAAGTGAGCTTTTCCGGAGTGGAGACCGCTGCCCAAAGGTTAATTGATCAGGGGAAGAATCCTGCCGACGTAGCTCGTGCCGTGGAAGGGTGTATTGTGCGGACTTTAGGGAAATTACTGCAGTCGGGAATGGAAAAAACCGCATTGTCAGAGATTCTCATTGTAGGTGGTGTAGCTTCCAATCAATTTATCCGCAAAGAGCTGAAAAAGAGACTGGCTCGACATGCCAATCTCCACTGGGCGGAGCCTGATTGGAGCCGGGATAACGCGATTGGTGTAGCCCTGCTTGCCCTTGAAAAAGTCAGGGGATGTATAATTTAGGCAGGAGATATGACAGACCATATCGAATAGTTAGAAAGTTATTATTTTTTTGCATGAAATTAAGGAGGAGTGTACGTGTATCGGGTAGTGAAAAGAAGGCAGCTTGCTTCAGCTCCTTGCATTGTTTTGCTGGAAGTTGAAGCTCCGGCCGTCGCAGCAAAAGTTGAACCAGGCCAATTTGTCATTGTGCGTATGGATGAACAATCTGAACGTATCCCGCTTACAGTCATGGACTTTGATCGGGAAAAGGGCACCATCACTATTGTTATTCAGGATGTAGGCTATTCCTCAGCGATGATTAACTCCATGGAGGAAGGAAGCTATTTCCTTGATTTTGTAGGTCCCTTGGGAGTCCCTTCTGAAATCGAAAATCTTGGTACGGTGGTTTGTATCGGCGGCGGGCTTGGCGTGGCACCGGTATACCCCATTGCCCGGGCTTTAAAAGAAGCCGGCAACAAGCTCATATCTGTAATTGGCGCCCGCAGCGCCGATATCCTTATTCTTGAAGAAGAGATGGCTGCTATTAGTGATGAGCTGGTGATTGCCACTGATGATGGCAGCAAAGGGGTCAAAGGCTTCGTCACCAATGGCCTGGAGCAGATTATCGCTCAAGGCACTAAGATTGATGCCATTTGGGCTATCGGACCGGTGGTTATGATGCGTTCTGTAGCCAATTTTACCCGTCCCTTAGGGATCAAGACCATCGTCAGCATGAATCCCATCATGGTGGATGGAACAGGGATGTGTGGCGCCTGCCGTCTCAGTGTAGGGGATGAAACCAAATTTGCCTGTGTGGATGGCCCCGAGTTTGACGGTCATCTGGTGGATTTCGATCTGGCAATGAAACGGCTCAGTTTTTATAAAGATGAAGAAGAACGTGCCAAAATCTCCAAAGACTGTGATTGTGGAAAGGGGGCGCAATAATCATGGCTTTAAAAGTACCCCGTCATGAAATGCCCTGCCAGGATCCTAAAGAGCGTGCTCACAATTTCAATGAAGTTGCTTTGGGATATGCATCGGAAACGGCTATCGAAGAAGCTCAGCGTTGTCTCCAATGCAAGAAACCGAAATGTGTTGAAGGCTGCCCTGTGAATATTGCCATTCCTGAATTCATTCAAAAAATCACGGAAGAGAAGTTTGAGGAAGCCGCAGGGATTATCAAGCAGAGCAGTTCTCTGCCCGCGGTGTGCGGCCGGGTTTGCCCCCAGGAGTCCCAATGTGAGGCTAAATGTATCTTAGGCATCAAAGGTGAATCGGTGGCCATTGGCCGTTTGGAGCGCTTTGTGGCTGATTATGAAATCAGCAAAGGATGTAAGATTCCCGAAGTGGCTCAGCCCAGCGGCAAGAAGGTTGCGATCATCGGTGCCGGTCCGGCAGGATTAGCCTGTGCGGGCGATTTGGCTAAGGCCGGGCACAAGGTGACGATCTTCGAAGCCCTCCATGTGGCCGGCGGCGTGTTGATGTATGGTATTCCTGAGTTCCGTCTGCCCAAAGATATTGTTCAAAATGAGATTTGCAATTTGGAGCCCATGGGTGTGGAGATTCTGGTTAATCAAGTGGTGGGTAAAGTGACCTCCGTCCATGAGCTTATGCAAAACGGCTATGATGCGGTGTTCATCGGCACAGGGGCCGGACTGCCTAATTTCCTGGGAATTCCCGGTGAAAACTTAAATGGTGTCTATTCCGCCAATGAGTTCTTAACCCGTACCAACCTTATGAAGGGATATCGCTTCCCTGAGTATAAGACCCCGGTTAAAATAGGCAAGAAGGTTGCTGTTTTTGGGGCCGGCAACGTGGCTATGGATGCCGCCCGTACGGCGCTGCGCCTGGGTGCGGAAGAGGTCAGCATTGTCTATCGTCGTTCCCGGGCGGAAATGCCGGCTCGTCATGAAGAGCTTGAGCACGCCGAGGAGGAAGGGGTTAACTTTCAGCTTCTCACCAACCCGGTAGCCATCCAAGGGGATGAAAAGGGTGCGGTCAAATCCTTGACCTGTCTCCGCTATGAGCTGGGAGAACCGGATGCATCTGGACGCCGTAAACCTGTGGCTATTCCTGGCTCGGAGTTTGAGATCGAAGTGGATACGGTGGTTGTCGCCATTGGGCAAGGTCCTAATCCTTTGGTCACCCAATCCACGGAAGGCTTGGAACTGAACAAATGGGGCAATATCGTCGTCAATGAAGAAACCCTGGAGACCTCCATTCCCGGAGTGTTCGCCGGGGGCGATATTGTGACCGGTGCCGCTACGGTTATTCTGGCTATGGGAGCCGGCAAGAAAGCGGCCGCGGGAATTAACGCCTATCTTAAGAATAAGGGTTAATTACTGCGGTAAGGTTCAGGTAATTCGGATAATATATAGGCCAGAAATAAAGCAAGCCTGTTGGAGAAGCTCTCCGGAGGCTTGCTTTGTTTCAAACTCACCAATTATGGATAACCCAGGGAGATTCTTCGCTTTCTTTAATGAGAATATAATCCCAGTTATCTGCGCTTATGCTTGCATCCTAGGTTTAATTTCGGAAAGAGTTACATAAA
Organism: Desulfitobacterium chlororespirans DSM 11544; assembly: GCF_900143285.1. Lineage (NCBI taxonomy): Bacteria > Bacillati > Bacillota > Clostridia > Eubacteriales > Desulfitobacteriaceae > Desulfitobacterium > Desulfitobacterium chlororespirans. The sequence continues at coordinate 187,292 of NZ_FRDN01000009.1, read as the reverse complement.
GGACACATAGATTTATAGCGGTCCTGACCGTAATTGGAACGATAGCTCCGGGGAATGTGGGTGGTACGGTTTTGAGGTCCATAATTATCTTGGAGGAGAGATTTTTTTTTGAAGATAGAAATCATTGATTGCATCAAAAATACTATCCCTCGATTTGTATTTTATCCCATCAATATCGACAATGTCATTTGCGTAAACAAAAAAGTGAAGTGAATTACTGTCACTGGAAAACGTGTCGTTGGAAAAGGTAATAAAAAGGGAGTAGCCTTGTATGCTATTATCTTCGCATTTTAGAAAAGACGTTTTGTTAAATAAATCCTCAATCTGCTTTATGATTGCCGGATCCGTAAAATGGGTATTATTATTGCTATCACTGCTGACTATATCATAGATGCTGATCCTTTTTGTATTACTAATTTCCAAGGAAATCTCATCTTTCTTTTTTTGAATCACATTCAATGAATCGGGATTACCACATGCTAATATTGCCGTCATGATGGATATAAACACAAAAGCGAAAAGAATGCCACGTAAAACCCTGTGCACTATTATTTTAGCCACTGCTCACTTATCTCCAAAAGGTTTTTTGAATTACAATGGGGTATGGGCAATCATTAATGGGGTGACGATATAAGCCGGCAGCCCCCCATTTGGAGGTAACTGTTATATTGGAACCGCTTACAGATGTTACAAGTCCAGAATGAGTCCCAATCCAGTATACTTTGTCGCCGGCTATGGGGTTTGTAACTTGTGTATAACGAGATTCAGACATATATGCAGATGGATCATTCATCCACCACGGGTTGGAGCTCGAAGCTAAATACCATGCATATGAATGGCAGTTGTAGTTATAAGTAGCGGAAGACAATCTTGTAGCTGCAGGATATCTTGTATCATAGTCGTTATTTATCACTTTTTTTTGCTCTGCGTCAAAATCTTGTAGTTTTAAGACTAGAACTGTAACAGGAGGCGCTGGAGTGTAAACATAGCCGTAACCTAAGACATCCCCTGGTGCTGCCGCTGTCACCGATGTTTCTCCCACTACAAGGGGAGATATCTGAAATTTATCAGCTACTTGTTGTGAAAGTGTCACTATGATATGTTTTTCATCCTCACTTAGCTTATCCGATACTTTCGGATAGAGCAACAGAGACTCCATAAACATTTTTTGTATAATTTCTTTATCACTAATATGGCTTTTTGTTTCAACGGCCAGCATTTTTTCTGTAGAAGTCTTGTAATGAGTCAAAAGATTTTTTGCTAAGTCCGGTCTTTGCAAAAGAACGGCTGCGCCATTAAACTCCAAGGAAAGCCCTTTAAAACCTTGTTCTATAGTGTCATAGGCATAAATGTCAATCATAAAGGGGTACTCAAGTACCATTTTCAGCAATGCGGCTGTATCCATTTTTTCTGCAGTGCTTAATGGGATATTAAGCATTTCTTTCAATTGTACAGATGAGTAATTTCCCCATTCTTTTGAATTCGGCGTAATCGGAAATTCAAAAGGATCTTGCGAAGAAGAGATGTCTTTTCTATCAATATTTATATCTTCGACTAAACTTTGAGCAGTGTTTTCTGCAAATACTGCGGTAGTTCCGACACTTAATAACATCGCAATAACAAGAATACATGCCACTATATTTTTTTTCATACTTTTTACCTCCTAAAACCTAAAATAGAGTTGTTCTACAAGGCATCATTCTGATAGACTGTTCCTGTCGAAACCAGCCGATAATAATACCCGCTCACGACATATCTTTTTTGAGTCAGATAACCGCTATTGCGGTTGGAAGTACTCGTCCAGCTTTTGATCGTTTGCCAACTTTCATTATTGTGCTGTTGGGTGCTGGCATCAATGCGACTTTATCGATGTTGCTGCGGGCATAAAGACTGGCATTAAATTGAGCTAAGCCACTACCGGAAATGTCAAAAGAATTGGTGAATTCGGTGATGTTAACTCACATTGGGCCTTACGTCCGATTCAGTTGCCTGATTTGTGCCCTGAGCAAACATCTGCATAGGGGTCAGACAAAGAATGAAAAAGAGACAGAGTAAGCGCTACGGTTTTCTTTCTTATGACATTCACCTCCTTTTCTTTGCCCTTCTTTGACTTTAAGCCACATACTTATGCTTTCCTTATGTATATTTTGCACCGTTTTATAATACGGGTCTATCCCCCGCATGGAGGATATTTTCGAGTGTTTTCTATTTAAATATACATTTTATGCACGAATTGAATCAACTCAACTTGGCTTGAAACTCCCAGCTTGCGGTGAATATGCTTGAGATGAGTCCTTACTGTAGTTATTTCAATAGTTAAAGAATCCGCGATCTTTTTACTGCTATACCCTTTTACCCTTAATCGTAATACATCCTTTTCTCTATAGGTTAAGCTTTGGATATCCCGGTTCTGATCAGCTGGAAAATTCATGTCCTCCTCCCTCCTGACTTAAATTAAAGCAGCGCTGCTTTATAAAATACCTATCCCTCCATCGATCTTTCTTTGCAAATAAAGACAACCAAGAACGCTTTTTGCAACAAATACTTGATATAGACCAATGAATTTCTTACATTGGGATACCGAAGTGAGCTTGCCTGCGTAGCTTACTTTTTTCTATACCACATTGAAATTTAAAAGCTAACTATTAATATGTTTTGGTAGCACAGATTAGGGGTATGCCCCAAGCTATGTTCCCCAAGGATTTAAAGTGGACAAAATAGAAAAACGGGACCATCTGGAAGCCATTCATTATGCCAACGATCAGGGGCAAACTATCCGCTTCACCCGGTACTTGAACAGCAATACTGATGTGAGAATAGATACTGAAGGTGCTGCGGTGCGGAATATTATGATTCACGACAAGGAGGCAATTTTAGCTGAAAAGCAGGGGCTGGCCAGCATTGTCTGGGAAGATGATACTCTGTTTTCCCTGATCAGAGAAATAGAACGGGCGGAGTTGATCAAGATGGCCGAGAGTATCAAGTAAAATAATAAAAGATCCTCCACGGAATCAATAATAAACGAGTTGACCATAACTTGGCGATTAATGACGGAATAATCGAAAAGTTTACAAAAATACCACATAAATTGCTCCCAAGGAAAGGGAATTCCAGCCGGAATGGAGAATAGTAAAGGACGAACTGGTATAGTTTATGGATAAGAAAGAGAGGAGTGGGATTTCATTGGCTCAATTGCTGGACGGAAAAGAAATTTCCAAAGTTTTAAAAGAAGAGATCAAGGAAGAAGTAAAGAGGTGGAAGGAACAAGGGGTTAATCCTAAGCTGGCGGTGGTTCTCGTTGGAGACGACCCGGCTTCTGTGGTCTATGCGAAATCCAAGCAAAAAGTAAGTGACAGCTTAGGCATTGACTTTGAACTTGACCTATTGCCTGCCGAAAGTTCGGAAGAGTCCATCCTGGCCCTGATTGCTTCCCTTAACGCTAATCCCGATGTTCATGGTATTATGATCGAGCTGCCCTTACCGAAACATATTTCCAAAGAGCGTGTCATGGCAGCCGTGCGTCCTGATAAGGATGTAGACGGAGTTCATCCCATTAACCGTGGCTATATTCTCAGTGGGGAAGAAGGTCTGTTTCCGGCAACTCCTGAAAGCTGTATCGAAATCATGCTCCGCTCGGGAGTTGAAATCGCCGGCAAGCATGTGGTGATCGTAGGGCGGGGAGAGACAGTTGGCAAGCCCTTGGTTTTCCTGATTCTTAAACATAATGCCACCGTGACCATCTGCCATTCCCGTACTCCGGATCTGGGAGCGTTTACCCGTCAGGCGGATATCATCGTGGCCGCTGTAGGTAAAGCAAAACTTGTTAAGAAAGATATGGTGAAACCAGGTGCCATCGTCGTCGATGCCGGTATCAATGAGATCCCGGGCGGAATTTGCGGGGACGTTGATTTTGAGGAAGTTAAAGAAGTCGCTTCCCTCATTTCACCGGTACCGGGGGGCGTAGGCTCATTAACCACCGCCTTGATCATGAAAAATGTTCTGAAGGGGATTACTCTGCAGCACAAGGAGGGTCAATAATGGCTGAGAACACAATCTGGCAATGGACAAGCGCGGAATTCCTGGCCCAGTCCGCCAGTGCCGCCCCCACCCCCGGTGGTGGAAGCGTGTCCGCTTATGTGGGTGCTTTAGGAGCTTCCATGGTATGCATGGTTGCAAATTTGACTGTGGGTAAGGAAAAGTATAAGGATGTAGAGCCTCAAGTCCAAGTCATCCTGGCCAAAGGTGAGAAGCTCCTCCATGATCTGAAAAATGGTTTGACCCAGGATATTGAAGAATTCTCCAATTTCATGGCTGTCTTGAAGCTTCCTAAGGATACAGAGGAGCAAAAACAAGCGCGCTCGGTCAAAATGCAGGAAGTCCTGGTTTCAGCTACGGACACTCCTTTGGCCATTGCGCAAAACTGCTATGCGGTTCTGGAGCTGGCCCAGGAACTGGCCCCCATCGGCAATAAAGGAGCCATCAGTGATGTGGGTGTAGCCGCCTATCTGGCTGAAAGCGCCCTCAAGGCAGCTATGTTCAGTGTGGACATCAATCTGCCCCAGGTCAAAGACAGTGATTATCAGGAGAAGGTTAAAGCGGAACGGGAACGCCTCTTTGCTCAAGCCGAAAAGCTTAAGAATGAGACCGTAGCCGTGGTGCAAAGCAGACTTTAAGAATCAAGATTTATCAACGAGGCTCAGAGAGAGTATAGGTGTTTGCTTAAGAAGGGGAGTGTCACAAAACTGCTTTATTTAAAGCAGCCGGTGATGCTCCCATTTTAAGTATGGCTGAGTTTTCCTTTGGGCCATAATAGTAATAGTCTTTGGCCTTTAGGAAATAAAAAAATATGTAACATGATGCATTTTTATAAGAGCACAGCTTATTGACACATATTAACTCAAGGAGTATAGTTCTAATGGAGCTTAAAATGACGGGATGGTGATTAAACTGGACGCTGGAGGCCCTAGTCGAAGGAAATTGAATATTTTATCCAAAAATAGGGGTGTGTCCGGTTTTAAAGCAGAATTTGTGATTCAGCCGGCCACCTAAAGGGGGAGACCGGATGATCAAAATTTGTAAAAATGATGCAGGCAATTATCAAGAACTATCCTTGGACAATCTAGTTAAAGGATCTTGGATTCAACTTGTGAATCCCACCTCATGGGAACTCAATGCCATAGCGGAGGCTACGGAAGTGCCTATGGATTTTCTTAAAGCTGCCTTGGACGAAGAAGAACGCTCACGTATTGAGCTGGAAGACCATTGTATGCTGGTGATTACCAATATTCCTTTGATGATTGATGAGACGAATTACGATACTCTGCCTTTGGGAATGATTATCTCAGAAGGCCACATTATTACGGTCTGCCTGGAAGATAATCCGGTATTTTCGGAGTTTAATGCCGGTACCTACCGGAATTTCAACACGGCAAAGCGGACCCGCTTTTTATTCCAGATTCTTTATAAATCGGCTTCTTATTATCTTAAGTATCTGCGCCAGATTAACAAGTACACGGATCGAATCGAGATGGACCTGCGCACCTCCATGAAAAACCAGGAAATTTTTCAATTGATGGATCTGCAAAAAGGTTTGACTTATTTCACGGTCTCTCTGCGCTCCAATGGAGTGGTCATGGACCGTTTGATGCGTTTACGGTCCAATAGTCAAAGCCAGCACTTGATTAAGATGTATGAAGAAGACGAGGATTTGCTGGAAGATGTCATCATTGAAAACAATCAGGCGATCCAAATGGTTGAGATGTACAGTCATATTATTGTTGGTTTCTCCGATGCTTTTGCGTCGATCATCTCCAACAATCAAAATATGGTCATCAAGCTTTTGACTTCTATAACCATTACGATGGCGGTACCGACCATGTTGGCCAGCTTTTGGGGAATGAATGTTCCCGTTCCTTTTGGCAATAACCCTTACGGGTTTGGCTTGGTTACCGTGATTGCCTTTAGTATTGCCGGCATCAGTGCCTTGACCTTGTGGAAAAAGAAAATGTTCTGATAGGGGGGGAGACCTCCCTTTTTGTTTTTCCTCTATCTTGAAAAGTCGCAGGCATCTTTGTATTATGAGTAAGAGGTGAAAAATGTGCCTAAGATTTGGACAGTTGCCGAATTAACACGAGAAATCGGTCAGACCCTCAATGACAACCCGGATTTTGTAAATTGCTGGGTCAGCGGGGAGATTTCCAATTACAAAAACCACCGTCCCTCGGGACATTGGTATTTTACTTTAAAGGATGAGCAGTCCAGCATGAAGGGGGTTATGTTCCGCAGCCGTGCGGAACGGGTTCGCTTCACCCCTCAGGATGGGATGAAAGTGCTGGTGCGGGGAAGTATCCGCATCTATGAGCGGGATGGCACGATTCAGCTTTATGCTGAGGAGATGCAGCCCAGCGGAGTAGGTGCACTTTATTTGGCCTTCGAACAACTTAAGGAACGCTTAGGCCAGGAAGGTTTATTTGCACCGGAGCGCAAAAAAACCATCCCCCGTTACCCCCGTCGCATCGGTATTGTTACCAGTCCCACAGGGGCTGCCATTAAAGATATCCTGAAGGTCATGTTTCGTCGTAATCCGCAAATTTCCTGGATTCTGGCACCGGCCGCCGTTCAAGGAGAACTTGCTCCCAAGGAGGTGGCTCAGGCCATTGCCCGGTTGAACCGGCACTCCCAAGTGGATGTGATCATTGTCGGCCGCGGCGGCGGCTCCCTGGAGGAGCTCTGGGCCTTCAATACCGAGGAAGTGGCCCGGGCCATTGCCGCCTCCGGAATTCCGGTGATTTCTGCGGTAGGCCATGAGACTGATGTGACCATTGCGGATATGGTAGCGGATCTGCGGGCCCCCACACCTTCTGCTGCGGCTGAACTGGCTGTCCCTGTCTGGCGGGAACTGAAATCCGACCTTGAGCAGCTGGAGGCCCGGCTGCACAGCACCATGAGCTCACAGCTGCAGCGGAAAAGGCAGCGGTTGGACAGCCTAAAAACTATAGGACCTCTTTCCAATCCCTTTTGGCGTATCGATCAAAACCGCCAACGCCTGGATTCCCTCAGTGAACGTGTGGAGCAGGGCATGACTAGATTTGTTTCTGATAAAAATGGTATACTAAAGCTATTGACTGCGAAGCTGGATTTATTAAGTCCCTTAGCAATTTTGGGGAGGGGCTACTCCCTCACCTATGGTCCCAAAGGGAATGTTCTGCGCAAAAGCGAAGATATCAATGTCGGTCAGCAGGTGCAAGTGCGGCTGCAGCAGGGGATACTGACCTGTGCCGTATTAGCCAAGAGTGTTGACGCAGATTAATATTCAGATTAATACAGCAAATTCTTAAAGGGGAAATATGATGGAAGCAGTGAATAAAGAGTTATCCTTCGAAGAAGGGATCGAGCATTTAGAGCGTATTGTCCGTGAGCTTGAGCAAAAAGAGGTCCCTCTTGAGCAGGCACTGAATCTCTTTCGCCAGGGAATTGAGCTTGTTCAGAAATGCAATAACCAGCTTGATTATGCTGAAAAGCAAATGCAGATTCTCCTGGAGAATCCCAATGGGGAGTTGGAAGTACGCCCGGCCGATTTTCCTGTGGAAGGATGATTTGATGTTTCAAAAGGAATTAGAAGATTATGCTCGATTAGTGGATTCGTATTTGGCACAATTTCCTTGGCCAACCGGCACTTTAACTGAAAGCATGAACTATTCCCTTTCTGCAGGGGGCAAACGCATTCGTCCTGTACTGGCTCTGGCGGCGGCACATGCTGTGGGAGGGGAAGGTGAAGATATCCTTCCGGCGGTCTGTGCTTTAGAGCTTATACATACCTATTCTTTGATCCATGATGATCTTCCCGCCATGGACAATGATGATTATCGGCGGGGACGTTTGGCCAATCATAAAGTTTTTGGCGAAGGGCAGGCCATTCTTGCCGGTGATGCCCTTTTAACCTATGCTTTTGAACTGCTTGCTCAGCCCATGAGTGGGGTAGATTCTCAACGTCAGTTGCGGGCTGTCAGGGAAGTTGCCCAAGCAGCGGGACCGGAGGGAATGGTCGGCGGTCAGATGCTGGATTTGGAAGCTGAAGAAAAGCAGTTGAATCTTGCTGAGCTGGAGCGGGTCCATCGCCTGAAAACCGGAGCGATATTGGTGGTTGCCGCCCGTTTAGGGGCAATTCTCGCCGGAGGAACGGAAGAGAAGATTGAAGCGTTGACCCGTTATGCTCAAGCCATCGGCCTTGCTTTCCAGATTAAGGATGATATCCTCGATCTGGAAAGTGATAGCGAGACCTTAGGTAAGCCTGCCCATAGCGATCTCCGCCAGCATAAATCCACTTATCCCTCTTTAATGGGTTTGGCAGGCGCTAAGCTGGAATTGAAGATAAAGACCGATGAGGCTCACGCCGCCTTGACGGTTTTAGGAGAGCGGGCCGTCTTTCTGCACGAATTAGCTGATTATATTGCTCAGCGAAAGTATTGAGGTGAAGCATGAGCGTACTATCAGGAATTCTGGATAACTACATACTGATCTCTGCTATGATAGCCTGGCTTATTGCTCAGACATTGAAACTGATCATCAATTTTTCCATCCATAGAACCTTTGATGTGGCTTTCCTTTTTAGCTCAGGAGGGTTTCCCAGTTCCCATTCCGCCACCGTGAGTGCTCTGGCCATTGGCGTTGGGAAATACTATGGATGGAGTTCGCCGATTTTCGCCATTGCTGCGATTTTCGGCATGATTGTCATGTACGATGCGGCCGGAGTGCGACGGGCAGCCGGCAAGCAAGCGGAAGTGATCAATCAATTGGTAGAGGGACTTTATCAGCAAATGACCCATCTGTCCCAGGAACGCCTTAAGGAGTTAATCGGCCATACACCCTTTGAAGTCTTTGCCGGGGCGATTGTCGGTATTATTGTTGGGGTGCTGATGTAAGGTCATGATGTGGAGGGTCACTGTTGGGATATAAGCGCAAGAGCTGGAAGCATATTGCCTTTGTCTTCCTGCTCAGTTTTACATTGGCGGTCATTACCAGCCTGGGAACGACAATTTTAATGAGGAAAACCAATATTGTGTTAGCCCTCATTCTTTTGCTGGTCATTGTTATTATTAATATTGGTTTCGATGTGATTGGAACTGCTGCTACCGCTGCTACCGAGCAACCTCATCACGCCAAAGCGGCCAACAAGGTGCCCGGTGCCCGGCAAACCGTCTTTTTGGTCCGCCATGCGGATACAGTGGCGAATTTTACCAATGATATAGTTGGCGATGTGACAGGCGCCATCAGCGGCGGGATGTCCGCTTCCATCGTCCTGGAAATCATCAGGACCTATCCGGCCTTAGAGGCTCATGAGATTTGGATTGATACCCTGCTGATTGCCCTGGTGGCCTCCGTTACCGTAACGGGAAAGGCTGCGGGCAAGACCTTTGCTATTCAAAAAGCTGATGAGATTATTGGGCAGGTGGGGAGCCTCACGGCCCGAGTTGAAGATTTAACAGGTTGGACAATGACAGATAAGAAACGGAAGGGGGGAAAGCGACATGGGAATTCTCGCAAAAATTGAGCAGCCGCGGGATTTAAAAGGACTGACTTATCCTGAGCTGGAACAGCTTGCTCAAGAAATCCGCGCCGAAATGATCGATGTGGTCTCTGCCAATGGAGGGCATTTGGCTCCTAATCTTGGCGTTGTAGAATTAACACTTGCCTTGCATCGGGTATTTGACAGCCCGAAAGATAAAATCATCTGGGATGTAGGTCATCAAAGCTATGTGCATAAACTGGTCACAGGCCGGCAAAAGGAATTTAAAAGCTTAAGGCTTTATAAAGGTCTGTCCGGTTTCCCGAAACGCTGTGAAAGCCCTCATGATTGCTTTGAAACAGGTCACTCCAGCACCTCTATTTCCGCGGCGGTGGGCTTTGCCAAAGCAAGAGATCTTCGTAAAGAGAAGAATCAAGTGGTTGCCGTCATCGGTGATGGAGCTATGACCGGAGGAATGGCTTTTGAAGCGTTGAACCACGCCGGTCATACCAAAACCAATATGATTGTGGTCCTTAATGATAATGAGATGGCCATCGCCCAGAATGTGGGGGCCATGTCTTCTTACCTTAACCGGCTGCGTACGGACCCCCGTTATGATCGTAGCAAAGATGAGATTGAGAATCTGCTCAAGAGGATTCCAGGAATCGGTTCCAAGATGGCCAAAGCAGCGGAGAAAGCCAAAGACAGCCTGAAATATCTGCTGGTGCCGGGGCTCTTGTTTGAAGAGATGGGCTTTACCTATCTTGGCCCCATCAACGGTCATGATCAAATCGCTTTGGAACAGGTTTTTGAGCAAGCCAAGATGGTGAAGGAACCTGTACTTGTTCATGTTTTGACTCAAAAAGGAAGAGGCTATGAGCCTTCAGAAAAAAATCCCGCTCTCTTTCATGGAGTGGGACCTTTCAATAAGGTGACCGGGGAAGTGATTAAAAAACCGGCTCCCCCCACCTATACCCAAGTCTTTGGCGAGACTCTGTGCGAACTTGCGGAAAAGGATCCGCGGATTGCAGCGATTACAGCGGCCATGCCCAGCGGTACCGGTCTTAATCTCTTCGCTCAGCAATTTCCTGATCGTTTCTTTGATGTAGGAATTGCGGAGCAGCATGCGGTGACCTTTTCAGCAGCCCTGGCTTTTGGGGGAATGAAGCCTGTGGTGTCGATTTATTCTACCTTTTATCAACGGGCTTACGACCAGGTTCTCCATGATGTCTGTCTGCCCCATGCCAATGTGGTCATGGCCATTGATCGGGCCGGAGTGGTTGGAGATGACGGACCAACCCACCATGGAGTTTTTGACATTTCTTTTTTAAGAGTGATACCGAATTTGGTGTTTATGGCGCCGAAGGATGAGAATGAGCTGCGCCATATGCTGTATACTTCTTTGCAGCTGGACGGACCGGTGGCCCTGCGCTATCCCCGTTCTGTGGGCCAAGGGGTGGAGCTGACTGAGGAACTGAGGGAGCTTCCCGTGGGTAAAGCCGAGATCCTTCAAGAGGGTAAGGATATTACTCTGATCGGGGTTGGCCCGATGGTGTATACCTGCCTGGCTGCGGCGGTTGAGCTTCGCCACCGGGGAGTGGAAGCGACCGTCATTAATTTGCGTTATATTAGTCCTTTGGATAAGGAGTCGATTCTTCGCTATGCCCGGATGACCAAGCGTATCATCACTGTGGAGGACCATATGCTGGCCGGCGGTATGGGAAGTGCCGTCGTGGAAGTTCTGGCGGATGAGGGACTGGCTGATGTGGTCGTCGAGCGTTTAGGCTATGACGGGTATGTGGATCAGGGAGCCATCTCTTTGCTGCATCAAGGGTATGGTTTGTCTGTTGTTGGCATACTAAAGGCAGCGGAGCGTTTAAAGGTTTTACAGCGGATTGAGGGTAGAAGCAGTGTCTAAAGGGAAAGAACGACTGGATAGTTTGCTGGTAAAAAGAGGATTATCCTCCAGCCGGGAAAAAGCCAAAGCCACCATCATGGCCGGGCTGGTCTACAGCCAGGGGCGGCGGCTGGATAAGCCGGGCCTGGAACTGGCTGAGGATACCCTTCTGGAAGTCAAGGGAGATCTTATACCCTATGTTTCCCGGGGCGGTCTCAAACTGGAGAAGGCCCTCAAGGTTTTTCCCGTATCCTTTGCGGGAGCCGTTGTCGCCGATATTGGCGCCTCTACGGGAGGGTTTACGGATTGTGCTTTGCAAAACGGTGCCCAGCGGGTCTATGCCATTGACGTAGGCTATGGACAGTTGGATTGGAAACTGCGTACGGATTCCCGGGTTGTCTGCATGGAACGTGTCAATGCCCGCTACCTTGAGGGGGATTCCTTGCCGGAACAGGTGGATTTTGTGGTATCTGATGTGGCTTTTATCTCCGTCACAAAGATTTTTCCGGCCATGCTGAAGATACTCAAAGAGGATGGCCAAATTATAACCTTAATCAAACCTCAGTTTGAGGCGGGGCGGGAGCATATCGGAAAAAAGGGAGTTGTCAAGGACCCGCAGGTTCATCAGGAGGTCCTGGTTCATGTCCTGGAAGAGGCGGAGAAAAATGGGCTTAAGGTTAAAGGCTTGGACTTTTCACCGATCCGCGGTCCGGAGGGAAATATTGAATATCTGGCCTGGTTAAACCGTGAACAGGGCAACTTACCTTGGCGGGAATGGATTCCTGAGATTGTACAAGATGCTCAACGAGGAAGGTCGTGAGAAGCTGTGGATCGAGTCGGCTTGTGGATTAATCACAGTAAACCTGAAGCTATAACCTTAGCCGGGCAGATCACCCACTGGTTTGCAGAGCGTGGGTGGAATGTTTATACTGATTGGGAAAAGATCACTGCTCAAGGTGTGCGCTTTCTCATCTCTTTAGGGGGGGACGGGACGTTGCTGGAGGCCTCCCGGGAGGCGGCTCCTTATGCTATTCCCGTTCTGGGTGTCAATCTTGGCCGCCTGGGATTTCTTTGTGAAATTGAACGAAACGAGATCTTTGATGCTTTAGACAAGATCACGAATCATGACTATAGTATTCAGGAACGGCTTATGCTCACTGCGACTGTGAATGATGCAGACCAGACTTTCGACGTATTAAACGATGTGGTCTTTTTGAGAGAGCCTTCTTCGGCTATGGTTACCTTGCAGGCTAATCTGACGGGAGAGACTTCTGTAAGCTACCCGGCCGACGGTTTGATTGTATCCACGCCTACAGGCTCTACTGCCTATGCTTTATCCGCAGGGGGACCGATTATGAGCCCTAATGTAGAGGCCATCTTGCTGACTCCTCTGGCGGCTCATTCCTTATCGGCTCGTCCGATGGTCATTTCTGATCAAGAGAATATTGAAATCAGCTTAGTCCGCGGCGAAGAGTGTATCGTCAGTTTTGACGGTTATCATCGGACGGCTATTAAATATGGGGAAAAGGTTGTTATCAAACGGGCTTCTATTAATGCCTTATTAATCCGCCTGGGGAAAAGAAGTTTTCCTCATGTGGTGCGGGAGAAATTAAAGGATCGTTGGCATGAATAATCGACTTCAAGATATACAAGGGTTTCTGAGGACTATGCTTAGGGCAAGCATCCAGGCGGGAGATATTGCTTTGGATCTCACAGCCGGCCGGGGACGGGATACTTTGTTTCTTGCCCAGTTGGTGGGAGCAGAAGGAAGGGTTCATGCCTTTGATGTTCAGGAGGTTGCCCTTCAGGAAACCCAACGGCTGCTCAAGGAACAGCAAATGGCAGAGCGTGTCTGTCTGTATCATTGGGATCATGGGCGGTTGCTGGAAAAAGTTCAAGACCCTGTCCAGGCAGCTATGTTTAATTTAGGATATTTGCCGGGACATAGTCAGAAGATTACCACCCAAGCCGCCTCAACCCTTGCGGCCCTGGAAGCCGTACTCCAATTGCTCCGCCAAGGCGGTGTCATCGCTCTTACGGTGTATCGCGGTCATCCCGGCGGGTTGGAGGAAGCTGCTGCAGTGGAGGAATTCTTAAGCTGTTTGCCGCGCCGAAAGTATAGTGTCTTGCGGGGAGAGTATATCAATCAACTCCCCAATGCACCGTACTGGATTTTGGTTCAGAAGAATAAGGGGGATACCGAATGAAGACCCGTCGCCAGATGAAAATCCAAGAAATTATTAATAATCAAGTGATTCATACTCAGGAAGAGCTGGCTGAGCTATTAAGGAAGGCAGGCTTTGATGTAACCCAGGCCACTGTATCCCGTGACATCAAAGAAATGGGATTAATCAAAGTTCCCACTTCAGGAGATGATTACCGGTATGCTGTTCCGGGGACGGCTCAGCCTCTCAGCACACCGGATCGACTGAAAAGGCGACTGAGAGAAACTGTGGTTACAGTGAATGACAGCGAGAATTTAGTGGTTCTGCGGACTATTCCGGGGAATGCCCAAGCTCTGGCCAGTTTAATCGATCACAGCAATTGGGAAGAAGTGATTGGAACAGTGGCAGGTGATGATACCATTCTCTTAGTGGTTAAGCCGGCCGGTGCCGTACCCATCGTCCGGGAACGCATCGCTAAGCTTATGGAATAGGGTCATTGGTCAAAGGGGAGATGGATTGATATGTTAACAGAAATCCATGTAGAGAATTTCGCCTTGATGGAAGCCGTGCAATTATCCTTTTCCCGGGGATTAACTATTTTTTCCGGAGAAACGGGTACAGGTAAATCCATGCTTATCGATGCTCTTGGCGTATTGCTCGGAGGCAGAGCCAGCACGGACTTTATTCGTCATGGCCTGGAAAAAGCTTTGGTGGAGGGAATTTTTGAAGAATGTCCCCCGGAGGTTCTCGAAGGTCTGGCAGAAGCCGGTTATCCCATTGAGGACGGTCAGCTGATTCTTTCCCGTGAAATCAATCGCAGCGGCAGAAATATCTGCCGTGTTCAAGGAAGAACTGTTCCCTTAACTCTCTATCGAACCTTAGTTCAAGGTTTAGTGGATATCCACGGTCAAATGGAACATCAATCCCTGTTTAACCCGGACAGCCATCGCCGCTTGCTGGATGCCTTTGGGGGAGAGCAGCAACTGGAGCTTCTTAAGCGGGTGAATCAATCAGCCAAAAATTATCGCGGTCTTCTCCAGCGGGAACAGCAGCTTCTGCGCAGTGAAGCGGATAGAGAGCGGCGTGAAGATATTTTGCGCTATCAAATCGATGAGATCACCGCGGTTGATCCCCAACCGGATGAAGAGGACTCCTTATTGCAGGAAAAGAAGCGTTTGGTCAATTCGGAAAAGATTATGGGAAATATCACCGAAGTATATTCCCTTTTATATGAGGGCAATGGGCAATCCTCTGCATTTGATCAAATCGGACGGAGCAGGAAAGCCTTGCAGGAAATCCTCCGCTATGATGAGGATTGCAGCACTATGCTTGAGCCCATCGAGTCCATTTATTACATGATTGAAGATTTAGCCTCTCAAGTCATGTCTTACCGGGAAGGATTTGACTTTGACCCTGGCCGCTTAGACCAAATCGAGGAGCGTTTAATCCAATTGCAGCGCTTGCGAAAATACGGGCACACGGTCCAGGAGGTTCTCCAAACCAAAGAAGAGATGTTGAAAGAACTTCATACCATAACCCATCTTCAGGGCGAGTTGGCATCTTTGCGCCGGGATAAGGAAGCAGCCCTCCGGGGTTATGCGGAAAAAGCTAAGGAACTATCCCGGGTCCGGGAAGTTCAGGCCCAGCGGCTGGCGGAGGGTTTGAAAAAAGAATGTGCTGATTTGGGGCTGGAGAAAAGCAGTTTTCAAGTTCACTTCACTGCCCTGAGTGAACCCCAGGCAGGTGGAGCCGAACAGGCTGAATTCTATTTCACCGCCAATGTGGGTGAACCCCTTAAGCCCTTGGCCAAGGTAGCATCCGGTGGGGAAATGTCCCGCTTAATGCTGGCCATGAAAAGCTTGCTCTCCAAACTTGAAAGTGTGGGTACTTTTGTCTTTGATGAAGTGGACAGCGGTGTCGGTGGACGCACTATTCAAAAGGTGGGAGAAAAATTAGCCAGGATAGCTGAAGGCAAGCAGGTTTTTTGTATAACCCATGCTCCTCAAGTGGCCGCTTTTGGGGATCATCATTTTGGTATCCAAAAAGAAATTATTAATGAAAGAACACGAACCCGCATTCAATATTTGACAGAAGATGAGAGGATCCATGAATTAGCCCGCATGCTGGGCGGCGATGAAGAAGCGATCGCCTTGGAGCATGCACGCAAACTTAGGAAAAAAATTCAATAATCTCTTATAGAAATGAATTATAATGGAGATTTTATAGAATAGAAGGTGAATTTGGCCTTCTATTTTTTTATTTGGTAATTCAGAACGGAATTGACAGGATGAAAAGAAATCGCAATGGTTAATTTATTATTAGAATCCGAAAAAAATAATAGCATAGGGAGAAAGGAAGAACATGGGGAGACAAAAAGACGGAGGGTGATAAGAGAGTGAAAACGAAGAGAGCCATGGTCTTCGCCAGTGTTCTTCTCTGTACCTTTCTCAGTCTTAATCCAACACTCCATCAGGTAGCTCAGTTTCCGGTACTCCAAGAATCCAGTCAGAGCGATTTTCCCCAGCTGACAGGAATCTTGTCCAGCCTGATAGTTACAGAAGAAGTAAAAGCTGCCGAAACGGACGCGATCATGGCTGCCAACACGGGAAAGTCTGAAATTGTTCAGGTCACTTACAAACTGTTCGGACTGATTCCCTTTAAATCCAGTGCGATCCAAGTCATGCCGCAGCTGAAGCTTTTACCGGGTGGACAATCGATTGGAGTGAGCCTGCAGGCTAAAGGTGTCATGGTGGTCGGTCAAGCTGCAGTGCAGAACCAGGAGGGGAAATTAGTGTACCCGGCTAAAGAGGCGGGAATCGAAGTAGGGGATATCATCCTGAAAATTGACGGTCGCGAAATGAACAGTGATCAGGATGTAGCCAATGCCATTCATCGTGCCGGCGAAAAGCAGGGGTTCTCAGAAATTCTTTTAAATCACAATGGTCAGACTATGCAAAAGAGGGTGTCAACAGTCTATTGCCCGGAAACCAACCGCCATCGTGTGGGTCTCTATGTAAGAAATGAAGCAGCGGGTGTCGGTACCCTAACCTTCTACGACCCCACAAATCACAAATATGGAGCATTAGGTCATGTTATCAATGATGTGGATACCAACCAAAAGATTGAGATTCTTAACGGCAATGTGGTAGCTTCGACAATCTATGCTATTGAGAAAGGAAAACGGGGACATCCCGGAGAAAAGATTGGCTCATTCGTTAACCAGTCGAGATTCTCAGGTAATATCGAGAAGAATACCGTGTCCGGTATTTTTGGTTCTTTAGAGGGGGAAATCAAGAATCCTTACTTCCAGGAACCGATTACCGTAGGCTGGGAATCGGAAATTAAAGAAGGGCCTGCCAAAATCTATACTGTATTAGAGGGAGAACGAATTGAAGAGTACGATGTACAGATAGAACGGATTATGCACAATCGTACGGACAGCAAGAATATGGTCATTAAAGTAACCGATCCGGAGCTTATCGAGAAGACGGGCGGGATTATTCAGGGCATGTCAGGGAGCCCTATCGTCCAAGACGGCAAAATTATTGGAGCGGTTACTCATGTTTTTGTTAATGATGCTTCCCGTGGCTATGGTGTATTCATTCAGAATATGCTTAAGGACGCTGAAATAATCGATAAAAAAGAAGTAGCATAACTAAATTGGCAATGAGCTTTAGCACTTCCATTGAGACGGCGGTCTCAATGGAAGTCTTTCTTTAAAGAATTTGTGTCGAATAATAGAATATTTGACTGAATTTTGGCAAAATCAGGTAAGTGCTATTGAATAGTTGATTTCAAGTGGTATACTGTAATAAGTTGCTTAATTTTTTCACAAAAGAGAGAATTAAGAGGAATCGTGCTGCAATTGTAATTTTATCTGCCTATAGCAGGAAATAAATATACAATTGTCGAAAGATTAACCATGTTCGTGCAAGGGGGAGCCATTTTTTATGCAAAAACCCATCAGAGTTTTATTAGCCGATGATAATCGGGAGTTTGTTGAGGTTTTAAAGGAGTATATTGTACGCCAGGCGGATATGCAACTGGTGGGAATTGCTTACCATGGTAACGAAGCCTTAGACCTGATCTACCGTGAGCAGCCTGACTTGGTGGTCCTGGATATAATCATGCCTCATTTGGATGGTCTGGGAGTTTTGGAAAAACTTCAGGATGATATTAAGAAACCTCGCGTGATTATACTTACTGCTTTTGGGCAAGAAAATATGACGCAAAGAGCTGTTCAACTGGGAGCGGATTATTTTATTCTCAAACCCTTTGACCTGGAAACACTGGGCAAAAGAATCCGCCAACTGCAGGGACTTATTCCTTTAGTAAAATATGAGAGTCCGGGAAATGGTGCAGCGACCGCCTCCTCTATTGCAGCGACCTCTTCTTCTTCGGCCGTTGGTGCGAATACACGTAATCTCGAAGTTGAAGTGACCCGCATGATCCATCAGATGGGTGTTCCCGCTCATGTTAAAGGATACCAGTATTTAAGAGATGCTATCGTCTGTGTGGTTCAGGAGGTATCACTCCTGGGAGCTGTGACGAAAGAACTGTATCCAATGATTGCGGAAAAGTACAATACTACTCCCAGCCGGGTGGAGCGAGCTATCCGCCATGCTATTGAGCTGGCTTGGGACCGTGGCAATATTGAATTTATGAATCGCTTTTTCGGCTATACCATCAATGTGGACAGGGGTAAACCCACCAATTCTGAATTCATCGCCATGGTGGCGGATAAATTAAGAATGGCGAAAATGCTGTAAAAAAATCACCCTTTTATATCAATAGGACATATTGATTGGGAGGGTGTTTTTTATGGTTAAAAATAAGAGTAAAAGTTTGCAACTCATATCAGGTATCTCACGGATAGTTTTAGTAAAATAGGGTGGGAGTGAGGGCAATGTCTGTGCAGACAATCGAAGCAATGGCCAAATGGGTGGAGGATAATATCGCCAAGAATCCAACCTTGACAGAAATGTCGGCATATGTGGGCTATTCCCCCTATTATTGTTCGGCAAAGTTTCGCGAACATATCGGCGTGACCTATAAACAATTTCTGGCCCGGTGCAGGCTTAAGGCCGCCGCTGGCGATTTGGCCAATACCAATGATAAAATAACGGAAATTGCCTTTCGGTATGGTTATTCCTCATCCGAATCATTGACAAGGGCCTTTGTGGCTGCATTCAAATGTTCTCCAAGTCAATTCCGCAAATCTTTGCCGAATATACCGGTTTCAGAGGGATAAACGGCTGTTTAATTCCAGTTTCTCAAGGTGGGGGGGTACTTCATGTCAGACAAATTAGGCAGGAATGAAGAGTGTTGGTGTGGCAGCGGACAAAAGTACAAAAAGTGTCATGCCAACATAGAAGAAAAAATAAAGAGCTATGCCGCAAAAGGCTTTGAAACACCGGACCGCAGTTTACTGAAAACCCAAAAACAGATTGAGGGCATCCGCGAGAGCAGTAAAATCAATATAGCCTTGCTGGACTATATAGGGGATTTTGTCGTCGAAGGTGTAACTACCGAAGACCTTGATCGGCTCATCTATAACAAGACAAAGGAACTGGGCGGAATACCTGCAACCCTGAACTACAAGGGATATCAAAAAAGCAGTTGTATCTCTGTCAATGACATAGTATGTCATGGTGTCCCATCAGGGGGGGGAAAGCTGGGAAACGGGGATATAGTCAACATTGACGTTTCCACTCTCTACAAGGGCTTTTATTCAGATTCATCACGCATGTTTTGTATTGGTGAAGTCTCTGCTGAAAAAAGAAAACTTGTCACGGTGGCAAAAGAATGCACTGAGCTGGGAGTGCAAGAGGTTAAACCATGGCGATTTCTTGGTGATGTGGGGCAAGCGGTGAATGACCATGCCAAAAAGAATGGCTATACTGTTGTGAAAGAGATAGGCGGACATGGGATTGGGGAAAAGTTCCATGAAGATCCCTGGGTGGGCTATGTATCTAAACGGGGTACAGGAATGTTGCTTGTACCTGGGCTGATTTTCACTGTAGAACCGATGATCAATATGGGCAAGGCAGGAATAGTTCTCGACCAAAACGATGGCTGGACGGTTTATACAACCGATGGCAAGCCCTCTGCCCAATGGGAAAAGACGGTTCTTGTTACGGATACAGGATGCGAAATATTGACGTATTAAAGCTGCATAGTTTGACGGTGGTTTCAGATTGAAGCCACCGTTTTTCCCTGTCCCGGTCCCCTTTTGCAGTGTAAGTGCAACTCCAGCCATTGCCTTAGTTGTGTGTAAGGAGAATCTTTATTAAATAAAAGTTATAAAAAAATATTACATTTATTTAATTAGAACGCTATTTTATAAAAATTATTAAAGAGTTATAATGAGATAGATCAATTGGCGATAGTTACTTATTTTTTCTGAAATTAAGCCAAAACGCAACATTATTTAACGAACACTAGCAACAGTATTTGTGAAAAGGGAGGCAAAACAGTGTGAAAAGAATTAAATACAAAATACTATTATCTTTTTTAATTTCTTCAGGTCTCTTAATCGGCCTGTTTGGCGCTTATAACATTGTCAGTCTGATAGGCTGGAATCAGCTGGAGGGACAATCCATTAAAAAAATGCTGTATGATGATTACGATAATGTGATCAAAAGTGAAGTGGAGACCGCAGTCCATCTTGTGGATTTTTATTATAAACAATGCCAAGAGGGTCTGATGACAGAAGCAGAAGCCCAGGAAACGGCTAAAAAGGCAGTCAAGGAATTGCGCTATGGGAGCGAAGGATATTTTTGGATTGATGATGTTCATGGTATTCTCGTTGCCCATCCCATGCTTCCGGATCAGGAAGGAACGGATCGCCGGGAACTGACCGATCCTAACGGAGTCAAGTTGATCCAACAGCTGCTCAAGGCGGCCCAGGAAAATGAAAACGGCGGGTATTCAGACTATATGTGGGAAAAACCCAATGATGTGGGGACAAACGAACTCAGCCCGAAACGAGCCTATTCCAAGGAATTTCAGCCCTGGAACTGGGTAATCAGCACGGGGAATTATGTCGACACGATTGATGCTTTGATACAGGAGAAAAATCAGGAATTAGGGAACCATCTCAGGCAAATCGTCATGGTATCTGTTCTGATTACTGCCGCTGCATTGATTATTCTGGCAGTCATTAGTTTACAAATCAGCCGGAGAATTTCCGATCCCCTCAACGCCCTGGTCAAGGCCTTCGAAAAAGATGCCAACGGGCAGATTTACATACAGGAAATCAACCATACTTCTGAGGACGAAATAGGCTTGCTGGCGAAAACCCTCAATGAACTGTCCGCTCAGTTAAGAAATTTTATCAGCGGCGCACAAAACGGTGTACAAGATCTGACGCAACAAGCCAATGATTTCAATTCTTTAGCAGGGCGGGTAGAAGATACTGTCCAGGATTCGGCGGAAAAGACTGCCAGAATCAATGAATTGATGGAAGCGGTGGCGGCCTCTACCGGCGAAATCACCCGGGCTATTGCGGAGATTGATGCAGCATTGACCTCCATCTCCCAAAGAGCAGAAGAAGGGGCGGTTTCTTCCCATGAAGTAAGTGATAGGGCGCAAAAACTACAGGATGATTCGAACCATTCTATTAAAAAAACTAAGGCAATATACGATACAACCCGTTCCGGTGTGGAGCAGGCCATATCCGAAGTGAAAAAAGTAGAGGAAATGATTCACCTTTTAAGTGAGATAAACGCCATTGCCGATCAAACGGACTTGTTGGCCTTAAACGCTGCCATTGAAAGCGCCAGAGCCGGAGAAGCCGGTCGAGGATTTGCGGTTGTTGCCGATGAGATAAGAAAACTGGCGGAAAGTACGGCGTTGACCGTGCAAAAAATTGAAGGGATCTCTCGTCAGGTCATTGTTTCCGTGGATAAACTGGTGGACAATATCCGGCAGGTTCTGGTGTTTATTGAAAAAGATGTGCTTGCTAATTATGACAACATGGTAAGTGTAGGGGCGAAGTATGCCAGTGATGCCAAACATATCAATGCCATCATGCTGGAATTAAGTTCTACTTCCGAGGAAATCAGCGCGTCAACCAATGAAGTATCCACAAGAACAGGCGAGGTTTCCGGCAGTATTTCAGCAAGTGCCGAAAGCGTTGAGGGGATTTTCCAGCAAACCGAAATGATCTTGGACCATATGAAGGAGATTAAAAGCAATTCAGAAAATAATTTGGCTACAGTGACAGATCTGAAACAATATATCGATAAATTTAAAATTTAAATTAATGTCTGAAAGACATTAGGGGAACAAAGGTGAAGGGTTACTTATAAAGTGAAGCTTCTTCGGCAGATAACTCCAATGGATTTTATAGATATTTTTAGATGGAGAAGAAGAAAGATTTCCTCTTGATCGTCTATACTAATAAACAGAAGTCGTGATACTATGGAAAAAAGGAGGGGGAAATAGTGGTGGGATTTTCGTTAATGATGGTTTTAGGTATAGCCTTAATAGTAGTTGTCTTGGTTATTGCAGGAATTGCCTTAGCAGTGCGCTCACAACATCGGAATGAAGAACCATCCGAGCAGAAAGAAAGGGGAAAAGGAATGATTAAGACTGTATACACCTATTTGATATTGTTTGCTACCCTGATGATGACGATCGGGGGCAGTGTGGCGGCCTTTATGGCTGTGGCGGATTTATTGGCTCCCCAGAGTTACTATATGTCTTTCGAAGAGTATAAAAGGAGCCAGAGCTATGATAAAGGGACAACGGAAACTACGCCCCCTGCTGTGGAAAAAAGCGAAGAACAGCTCAAAGCAGATTACCAGACCCTAGTGAATGATGAGAAAAACAGATCCAGGGAACGGGCCTTAAACAGCCTGATTAAGAGCTTTGGTTGGATCGTCATTCCTCTTCCGGTCTTCATCTATTATCAGCGCCGTTTAAAGCCGGAATAGGGAACAAAAGTGTAGGCTATGAGTCCTGTACAGAAGTGCAGTCCAAGGGCATTTGAACCTTGGGCTGCTTCTTTTTGCCGTCCAATCCTGTTGAAATACTTATACTGCCCCTGGTTGCCTTGAAAACAGCCCGGATTAGTCGTAAATTCGTAAGCGATTCCGAATTTGGGGTAAGTATGGAAAATTGGAGAAAAAGGAGCATGGACGGCTACTCCTAAAAGTAGTTCTGCCATGCTCCATCTGCCAGTTTTTAGAAAATCACGCCCAAAGCAATAAGAATCAAGATAGCGATAGCGATAATGCCTACGCCGACCCCTGCACCCATGCCGCCGCTGACTGGCATAACAGGTTGAGGACAACATGCTCCGCCCATTCCCATATTACCCATTCCGAACATAGTTTTACCTCCTAATATTTTAGATTTTCTTTAGAATACGATTCCTAAGGCAATTAACAACAGAATGATAACCACAATAATCGCAATACCTGCACCGAAATTAGAACCGCCTGCGCAACCAGTGCCTAATGCCATTTTGAGTTCCTCCTTTGTGTGAAGATACTATAGCTTATGAACTTTTATAGAAAATGCCACAATATGGAAATACTATTTTGAAATAAAATTAGGTGAAAGATTTTTTTCCCATGTGAAAAAAGCGAAAGGGTTTTTGAATTGAAAACGTTTATATAGTAACACATGGTTCAAATTAACTTTTGAAGAGGAACATTTTACTGGATTCAGATTGTAATTGTGAGAACCAAAATCGCCGATAATCAGCTGACCTCCAGGCTTAAGGGTTCTGGTCATTTCTTTGATCGCTTTACCGGGATCGTAAAGATGGTGAAGCACAACCAGGCAATACCCAATATCCAAGGCCTCAATGGTTGGTTCGTTAGTTCGGCTAAATCTGTAGACATTATCCCTCACCCTTCAAAATGTAATGGATTGAACCGAATATTATAATAGCCAATAAGCTAGGAGATTACAACTCTAAGCCGAAAAGTCGGATCTGATTCCTAGTGTTTTTATAACTTATATTTAAAATTAGTGCACTTTATTACGTCCTTCGTTCTTGGCTTGATATAGATTATGGTCTGCCATAGCTATCAATTCCGCTATGTTGACAACGCCGGAATCTTTGAAGATTGTTTGGACGCCTATACTGCAGGTAATATTTATGGCTTTTCCTTTAAAATAAAAAGGACAATGTTCAATCGCTTCTCTGAGTCGGTTGGCAATGCTTCTGGCGACTTTTTTGCCACTGCCCGGCAGACAGATGAGGAGTTCGTCGCCGCCGTACCGGGCAACCCAGCCGCTTCCTCTGCGAAGCTGCTTTTGCAGGAGCAGAGCCAGTTTTTGAAGCACCTGGTCCCCTGCTGCGTGTCCATTTTGGTCATTGATCTTTTTGAAATAATCGATATCTATAAAGAGAATACTTAAGGGCCGAGCCAGCTCAAAAGAACTTTGTATATCAATAGGCAGCCGTTCGTCGATATATCGTCGATTATAAAGTTTGGTAAGGGAGTCTGTGATCGCCATTTCCTTGATTTGATGGATGGATAAATTTTCGAAGTGGTAAGATTCCAGGCTAAAATACGTATTTTGCCGGATAAGTTGTTTGAATTCCAATGAATAAGGTCTGCCGGCAATGAGGACAGGTAGTGTAGTTATGGTAGTAAGGGAGTTATCATTTAACAGAACTCTAAAGGCAGCATTTGCAGAATGGTAGAAGCCAGTTTCAAGCTTATTAAGATGATCAGGGGAGAGATTCAGCTTATACCCGCTCTTCGAGCTCTCATAAATGATCTTATGGTCAGTGTCGGTAATGCAAATCGATGTATTTGCCGATTCCAGTGCCTGAATGATGGTTAAGGCTTCTGCTAAAGTATTAAAAACCATTTGTTATTCACCTTTCTCTCCGGAGTATAAGGAAATGACGCGCCTATGCGCGTCATTTTGAGAATCGGTTGATGTAATCCGCAAACTATGCTGGTCTTTTCGATACATTCTATATAAATATAAACTTAGATTCACAAGACCGGTAACCATGAATAAAAAGCCCCTTATTTACACATAATAAATGTATTCTGGGATATTGTACATCAATCGTGGATTTAAGTCAATACATCAATAATGTGTCTGATATTATTTTATACACAAATAAAATGTAGAAGGGGCAAAGTATGAAAAAATCCTATGAAATAATCCGCGGGCTTCGCGAAGATAAAGATTTGAGGCAACGGGATATTGCGGAAGTTATTGGCACAACCCAACAGCATTATTCCAGATGTGAGCAGGGAGAATGTGATCTTCAGACCCGGGCAATTATTAAATTGGCTGATTTTTACGATGTTTCAACAGATTATCTTTTAGGCAGAACGGAATGCCAGCAAGGGATTGACGCATTGAATCAATCTATTGTGGGAGCTTATACAACCGGACGCCTTTTAACCGAAGTACTCTCCTTAAATAATATCGGACGTCATGCGGTAATTGAGTATATCGGACTTCAGAAACTTAAAGAAAAAATTCATGAAACAAGAGAATAGGGCAACCGCAGGAAACAGTTTTTCCCCGCTCTTTACGTCTATAGAATAAAGGAAAAATGAGGCAGACGGATAAAGGATATGGATAAGGAGGGATAACAGGTGAAGAGGCAAAAGATGGGTTTGGTTCTGGTGATGGCTTGTTTAATCACCCTTTTGGGTTGGAATGCTTACCAGACGAAGACGATAGCAGCAAGCGGCGATAAAAAAATAGGGGCGGAAGGGCCGCAAGAGGTAGGGCAGGAGGTGCCGGTGGAACCGCTGCCGACTGTGGGTTCTTTTGAAAACTTCAAGAAACTGATGGCGGAAGCCCAATCCCATACTCAGAATATCATGATGTACAGCGGTGGCGATATGGCTGCTGCTGAGAGTGTTTTACGAGCTCCAGCCGATTCTTCTGCAATGGGGGGGCTTTTAAACGGTGATGGTGCCGCGAGGGCCGGCTCCGTCGTTCAAAATGGTAAGCCGGATTATTCCGAAACCAATGTTCAGGTCCAGGGTGTAGATGAGGCCGATACGGTTAAAACAGACGGGGAATACATCTATAAGATCACCGATAATCAGCTGATCATCGCCAAAGCCTATCCGGTGGAGGAGATGGAAGTCGTTGCTACACTGCAGTTTGACGGGGAAGTCCATCCGCTGGAGATGTATGTGGACGACCGGCATCTGACCGTTATTCTCAACCAAAGCTATGACTGGCGACAAGTTTATCCGGCACCGGCTCCTCCTTTTGAAAACAGTGTCAAGGTTCTGATCTATGATCTGGCTGATCGCAGCAATCTCAAACAGGTCAGGGAAATAGAGCTTGACGGAAGCTATCTTTCCTCAAGAAAAATCGGCGATATTCTCTATCTGGTCAATAATAAATACATTTCCCTTTACCGGCTGCAGGAGCAACCGGAGGCGCTGATGACCCCCGGCTATCGGGACAGTCTTGAAGGCGGGGAGATTCAGCGGATCGGTTATGAAGAAATATGCTATTTTCCGGGGTCTCCTCAACCGAATTACCTGCTGATTGCCGGAATTGATCTCGGCAATCTGAGTACCAAAAAGACGGAAGTAAAAACTTATCTGGGAGCCGGTCAGAATATCTACAGTTCCTTAGAAAATCTCTATGGGCCGTACCCGAATATAAATACGAGCAAGTCCAGCCCCTTCCGGAGCCGGCTGATACGGCAGGCAGCAATACCTCTGCCATATCCAGAATGATTGCGGTCATGCCGGCAGAAGTGAACACCAGCGTTTATAAATTCAATTTGCAGGCTGGAGATACAAAGTATTTAGGGATGGGCAGCGTACCCGGCAATATCCTCAATCAGTTCAGCATGGATGAGCATAACGGCTATTTCCGGATTGCAACCACCCTTCAGAAATTGCCGATCCGGACAGGAGAAGCGGAGCTGACCAATAATCTTTATATTTTGGATCAGAACATGAAGCAAGCAGGGAAAATAGAAAACATCGCTCCCGGAGAGAAAATCTACTCGGTTCGTTTTATGGGTGATAGAGGCTATATGGTCACCTTTAAAACAGTGGATCCCTTGTTCGTTCTGGACTTAAAAGATCCGAATCGTCCCGTTATTCTCGGTGAACTTAAGATCCCGGGCTACAGCAATTACCTCCATCCTTATGATGAGAATCATATTATCGGCTTTGGCAAAGAAGCCATAGAAGTGGAAGAACCTCACTGGTCCGGAGAAGGAACGGTGAAAAATGCCTATTATCTTGGTATGAAGGTGGCTCTCTTTGATGTCAGTGATGTGAACAACCCCCAGGAGAAATTTAAGATTGAAATCGGGGACAGGGGAACAGAGTCGGAATTGTTCTCTAACCATAAGGCCCTTCTTTTCGATCAAGAGAAAGGCATCCTGGCCTTCCCGGTGACGGTCTGCGATATCGACCCGGCCACCGTAAGCAAAGATGATTACCTGGCTCAAAAAGACCCGCGCCTGGCCTATGGGCAGCCGGTTTTCCAAGGAGCCTTTGTCTATAATCTTTCTGCTGAGAAGGGCTTCACCCTGAAAGGGATGATAACCCACCATCCTCCGGGAGCAGTGGTGAATCTTCAAAAGGCTGGGCGCTATGATTACAACCGGGATATTTCCCGCAGCCTCACTATTGGAGATACGATTTACACTTTATCCAACAGCTATTTGAAAGCTAATGACTTAAACACTCTGAAGATGCAGGGAGGATTGGAGATTCGTAACTAGATAGGAAAACCTGAGCGGGTAGCTGCGGCTGCCCGCTTTTTTCGTTTATAAAGGGTTCGAGGCAGAGACTATCCTACGAATTTTGGCTTCATTTCAAGGACCTAAGACAGTATGCTATAATGAATAGGGAACGGACAGACTAAATAAGATCGATACTTTGGGAGATGAAATAGTTTATGAGTGATCACTTTATTCAACAAAAGGCCGGCGTGATTGAGGACGCGGGGCTGGAAGAGAAATGCATAGAAAAAGAAATCATTTTTGCCGGGCGTATGTTGAGAATGGACCGGGATACGGTTCGTTTGCCCAATGGGGCGGAAACTACCCGGGAAGTGGTTAGACATCCGGGTGCTGTAGGAATCTTACCCTTTAAAGGGGAGGAACTGCTCTTAGTGCGACAGTATCGTTATCCTATCGAGCGAATAACCCTGGAGATCCCGGCAGGGAAACTGGACCCGGGGGAAGCGCCTCTAGCTTGTGCGGAGCGTGAGTTAAGGGAAGAGACCGGCTATGGGGGGACATTGGAACATCTGATCAGTATCTATACCACTCCCGGCTTTACAGATGAAGTCATTCATCTTTATAAGGCGACGGATTTAGTCTGGGATCCCTTGCAGGCTGACGAGGATGAATTTTTAAATGTCGAGAGTGTTGCCTGGACGAAGGCAAAAGAAATGGTCCTGGCCGGAGAACTCCGTGATGCTAAGACCATACTGGGAATTTTGCTGGTATTGGGTAAAGAGCAGTGACCAATTATTACGCGGATCTTCATATTCACATCGGCCAAAGCTTAGATGGCAAAGCAGTCAAGATTACAGCGGCCAAGACCATGAATCTGCCCGGCGTCATCCAGGTAGCCCGTGATATCAAAGGTCTTTCCATGATCGGGATCATCGATGCCCAATCCCAGGGAGTGCGGGAGGATTTCCGCACCTTGCTTCAGGAAGGGGTACTCCAACCCCTTGAGGGGGGAGGATATACGGCCCAAGGATTGATCATTATCCCAGGTACGGAAATTGAACTCTCGCTGGGGACGGGGGCGGCACATTTTCTTGCTTATTTCCCGACCTTGAACCATCTGGAAAACTATATCCGTAAATTGCGGCCCTATGTGAAGAACTGGCAGCTCAGCTCGCAAAAAGCTCATCTGGGTGTGGAACAATGGCTGGAAGCTGTAGCGGCTGGGGAGGGTATCTGGCTGCCCGCCCACGCCTTTACACCCCACAAAGGGATTTATGGCAATTGCTGTGAAAGCCTTCTTGATGTTTTGCCAGGAATGCCTCTTGCCCTGGAGATTGGTCTGAGCGCGGACCGGCAAATGGCACGTTCCATCCGCGAATTGGGTCAGGCCGTGCTTTTCAGCAATTCAGATGCCCACTCTCTGCCTAAGATCGCCCGGGAGTATAATCTGCTGAGTTTGGCCGAGGGATCCTTTCTGGGACTGCAGGAACTGGTCTATAAGATTAAGGGAGAAGTTTTGGTCAACTATGGGCTGCCCCCTGTGTTTGGCAAATACCACCGTACCTATTGCTTGGTTTGCGAAAAGGTCGTTGAAGGGGAGCCGCCCTTGCTGGAATGTCCTGCTTGCGGGGGCCGGCAGGTGGTCATGGGTGTATTGGATCGCTTGGTCAGTATTGCCGATGCCGAAATTACGTCTGAACCGGATCCGCGGTATATTTATCAGTTGCCCCTTAAGGATTTGCCGGGAATCGGACCGAAAATGGTGCGGAATTTACTCCAGCATTTTGGGACGGAGATGAATGTGCTTCATCAGGTCCCCAGAGAAGAGCTGGTGAAGGTAGCGGGGGAAAAGGCTGCCCGCTGGATAGAGCTTTCCCGCCAGGGAAAGCTTCTCTTTCAGGCGGGTGGGGGAGGAGTATTTGGCAAGGTAGTGGACATACTTTCCTAGCTTTCCGAATAGGATGTCTATAGAGGATGTCGGCACATGATTCCAGTGTGCCGGGAGCCACGGCGTGGCTATAGACAGGAGGCTGGAGGTATGCGTAAACTTAGCGAGCATATCCGACAATATTGGGTGATTTATCTGGCTCTGGTCAGTGTCTATCTGGCAGGTGTCATCTTCGGAGCAGTGGGTGTGGGAGCGTTAAACACTGGAGAAACTCAGGAACTCAGCGGTTTTCTGGACAAGCTGCTGGCCAGCCAGCCTACCACTCTTGACACCAACTTCCTTATTCAGCTGGCCAGGGAGCAATTTATCATTATGGCTGGTATCTGGTTGCTTGGTTTGACCGTCATCGGGACCCCTTTGATTTTTCTCATCGTATTTACGAGAGGCTTTGTGTTTGGCTTCACCTTGAGCTTCATTATTGGCATGAAAGGCCTGTGGGGATTAGGGCTTGTCTTGATTTCCATCTTGATTCCGGCCTTGGCGGGGATCCCCTTTCTCCTTCTGGGGGCGGGTTTGGCTACCATCTTCTCCATGATGCTCTTAAAAGGTAAACAAGTTGGAGAGTCTTTGCGGCGGGAGTTTATGTATTATTCCGTAGCCACTATTCTGGTCTCTCTGGGAGCCGTCTTCATCGGGGTTTCCCAAGGGTATTTCTCTATTTTGGGCGTGCGTTTCTTTAACCTGTGATAAAGTTGCCCATAATAAATAATGATTTACCGCGAATAAATGCCGAGAAGGCAGAAGCCGGGATACAGGTTCGGCTGCCTTCTCCGGCATTATTTTTTGTTGTGCAATTCTTATTAAATTTGTCGGGAAATAAATAGAAAATATATTGATTAATGAAGTTAGCGGTGGTAAACTATACCTAGTTAGCGTTGCCTTACTGTATTCTGTGGATTAAGGAGTGATCATAATGACAACACAAACTATTGGTCTCCCAATTGGAAACATGAATGGATCCGCTTTGGCACCTGCTGCAGGTTCAATGCCCTTAGCCATGGTAGCTCCCGGTGAGGAAGTCAAAGTCGTTTCTATCAAAGGAAGAGACAACACCAAACGCTTTTTGGAGAACTTAGGCTTTATAGAAGGAGCAGTGATCTCCGTGGTCACTGAGCTTGCCGGTAATGTCATTGTTGCTGTTAAGGATACTCGGGTTGCAGTGAATAAATCCCTGGCAACACGGATTCTTACGGTTAAAGTATAAAGAGCAGAAAGAAGTTCTTTTTAGCTCTGGCAATGAAGATTGATGAAGGACAATGAAGGAGGAACTGGAATGTCTACCCTGAAGGATGTGAAGGTAGGTCAAACAGTAACGGTAGTAAAGCTCCATAGTCAAGGGGCTCTTAAACGCCGCATTATGGACATGGGTCTGACGAAAGGCACGGAGGTATTTGTGCGTAAAGTAGCACCTTTGGGAGATCCCATTGAGCTGAATGTTCGTGGGTATGAGCTTTCCATTCGCAAAGAGGATGCCGCCAATATCGAAGTTGAGTAGTAAGATTCTATTTTTTTGGCCCATAGTTAGTTGATGCTAACTTTTTAGAAGGAGGAAAAAAGATGCCATTGAAAATTGCACTGGCAGGGAACCCTAACAGTGGAAAAACCACCCTGTTTAATGCCCTTACGGGTTCTAACCAAACTGTAGGAAACTGGCCAGGAGTGACCGTAGAGAAAAAAGAAGGCAAGCTCAAGGGACATAAGGATGTAACCATCGTTGACCTGCCGGGAATTTATTCCCTCTCACCCTACACCCTGGAAGAGGTCGTCTCCCGGAATTATTTAATCGGTGAAAAGCCGGACGCTATTATTAATATTATTGACGGCTCGAATTTGGAGCGGAACTTATATCTTACAACCCAACTCACTGAGATTGGGATTCCTGTCATCATTGCCATTAATATGATGGACATCGTCAACAAAAATGGCGATAAGATCAATATCGAGAAGCTCTCCAAGTCTTTAGGGTGTGAAATCATGGAGATTTCCGCTCTTAAAAGAATGGGAATCTCTGAATTAGCTGCTCAAGCAGTAAAGACAGCACAAAATGGGAAAAGCCGTTCTGCCAAACTTGCCTTTCAATCGGAAATCGAAGAAGCTCTCAAGGCAATTAGCGGCAAGCTGCCGGGTGGTATTGCTGAGGAGCAAAAACGTTGGTATGCCATAAAACTCTTCGAACGGGATGAGAAAATCCTGGAACAAATGACCGCTGTGAATGTGGAAGAGATCATTCTTGCGGTAGAAGATGCTCTGGATGATGATAGCGAATCCATTATCACCAATGCCCGGTATAATTTTATTACTTCTATTATAAAGGGAAGCTATGTTAAGAAGAGTTCCTCTAAAATCACCACCTCGGATAAGATCGACAAGGTGGTAACCAATCGCTGGCTGGCTTTGCCTATTTTTGCCGTCATCATGACTTTGGTCTATTATATCTCTATTACTACAGTCGGTGATATACTCACCGGATTCACCAATGATACCCTTTTTGGAGAATGGATCAGCGAGCCTTTAGCCGGCTGGTTTGAGGAAATCGGTGCAGCCGGTTGGTTGGCCGGACTTATCGTCGATGGGATCGTCGGCGGGGTAGGGGCGGTACTGGGCTTTGTTCCCCAAATGCTCGTTCTCTTCTTCTTGCTGGCTATTCTTGAAGAATGCGGTTATATGGCGAGGATCGCCTTTATCATGGACCGGATCTTTCGTCGCTTTGGTCTTTCCGGGAAATCCTTTATCCCCATGCTGGTTGGTACCGGTTGCGGTGTGCCTGGAGTTATGGCCACCCGGACCATTGAAAGCGATCGTGACCGGAGAATGACCGTTATGACCACCACCTTTATGCCTTGCGGTGCCAAGATGCCTATCGTAGCGTTGATCGCCGGTGCGGTATTCGGCGGTGTATGGTGGGTTGCTCCCAGTGCCTATTTTATCGGAGTCGCTGCTATCGTCATTTCTGGTATTATTCTCAAAAAGACCAGCCGTTTTGCCGGAGACCCTTCTCCCTTTGTCATGGAACTGCCGGCTTACCATACGCCCACTGCGGGAAGTGTCCTGCGCAGCACCTGGGAACGGGGCTACTCCTTTATTAAAAAAGCTGGAACCATCATCTTGTTAGCCAGTATCTTTATTTGGTTCCTGTCCTCCTTCGGTATGGTTGAAGGATCCTTCCAGATGGTTGAAGACATGGATGCCAGTATTCTGGCTGTTATTGGCGGCGTTGTCGCACCGATTTTTGCTCCCCTTGGCTTCGGCACCTGGCAAAGTACGGTAGCTACCTTAATGGGTCTGGTGGCTAAGGAAGAAGTGGTCGGCGTGTTCGGGGTTCTTTACGGAGTATCAGGGGATGCTCTGGAATTGGTTGAAGAAGGGGCTTTTGGCGGCCTGAGCGCCATTGCCGTTCATTTCACCGCCCTTTCCGCTTACTCCTTCCTAGTCTTTAACCTTTTGTGCGCTCCTTGCTTCGCAGCTATCGGAGCCATCAAAGGGGAAATGAATGATATGAAATGGACCTGGTTTGCCATCGGTTATCAAATGGTTTTCGCTTATGCCATTGCTTTCCTGGTATTCCAATTTGGTTCTTTGTTCGCTGGTGCAGGATTTACTGTAGGTACAGCCGTCGCAGCCCTTGTCTTCGCAGGGTTATTGTATCTGCTCTTTAGACCCGGCCGGCCTACCCCGAGAGTCAGCGGGATTCCTGTCAAAGGGTGAAACCTATTAGGTGAGTTTGATTTTTAGGATAAGAAGGTGAATGCTATGCTTGAGTGGATCAGCTCCAATGGAGTGAATTTAATTATCGGTGCCGTTCTCCTTGCTGTCATTGCTCTGGCGGGCCGCAATGTGTATAAAACGAGAAAGAGCGGCGGATGCTCAGGATGCTCAAGCAGCTGCGGCTGTGGGAGCGAAGGTTGCGAGACAAATAAGGTAGAATAGTCAAAACCAATGTCTAAATAGCATTATGACGAAAGCCGCTGCTGTGTATCAGTCAGCGGCTTTTTTTCATAATGCCAAAAGGAACTGGATTTATGCTTATACCAAAGGCCCTGCCGGGCTCTTTAGCAAAAGTTTGATGGCGAACGATTGATTTTTCTGCTTAATTATACTATGCTTTTAGAGAGAGCCCTATAATGCAAAAAGTTTGTATGAAATAATGATAAAAAGGAGCTATTGCCATGAGTATTCAGGAATCCGGCGAGATGTATCTTGAGACTATTTATATACTTCAGAAGAAAAAAGGCGATATTCGCTCCATTGATATTGCCCATGAGCTTGGTTATACTAAGCCGAGCATAAGCCGTGCGGTAGGAATTCTTAAGAAGAATGACTATATCGAAGTGGATTCTTCCGGCGTCATCACCCTGACTGATGAGGGTGAGAAGATCGCTTCCCGCATCTACGAACGCCATGATATCCTCACCCGGTATCTGGTTTATTTAGGCGTGGATGAAGAGACCGCCGCTCAAGACGCTTGCCGTGTGGAGCATGTCATTAGTCAGGACTCCTTTGAGAAAATGAAAGAAGAGTATCACAGACGCATGAAAGAACAGAGCTAAGAGTGTGTCTTAGGTGTATAAAAGGCCGTTGTAAAATGAACTGTAAAGTTCGTTGTGCAACAGCCTTTTTTCATTTTATGGCTCAAAACTTGGGGTGTGATAACCTATTCTGTAAATGATGATTTGGTTTTCAGAACTTTCGATATAGCCTATCTCAGCTCTACCCAGAAGTTGAACCACTTTTTCTATACAATAGATTTTTATCGCAGAGAGGACGCGATTTTGACAAACTCGTCACCCTCTATGGTTTTGTTTGTAAACATGTACATGATGCTGTCAATTTCAATATATATGCTGGTTTCGGAGGCAGCAGCTTCGTGGCCGTTGATTGTCATGCTTTCCATATCCTTCCCAACTCCTGACAGCTCAAAGGTAGTTTCCTCGTCCATGTAGCGCATCTGACAATGAATCACGTCGCCGACCGCATTTTTGAATTCGGCAAATAGGTATTTGGAATTGGGGTACGGCTGCCCTTCTTCATTTTTCAACATTTTATAGGTTACTTGATCATATCCCTCTGGAAGATAGCCAGGAATCTTAAAATCAAACATAGTGTACTGTCGGGCTCTTTCCTTGGATGATGTGCTTATAAACGTTTTTTCATCGTTCTGTTGTGCGTCGGCTTCGGTTACAATAGCTACTTCCACGTGTTCGTTGCCGTTTTCATCAAATAGTTTGCCCTGCAGCTCTGCCGGTATGGGGCGAGGAGTAGATTGCTGCTCCTCAGTTACTATAAATTTGGCATGACTGCCAACAGTTATCTCTCTGATCACCCGAAAAATATCTTCGCCATAGGCAAAGGTGGTCAGGCTTAATAACAGTGTCAAACTTGCAGCAAATACGCTTATCACTTTTCTTTTGTTCATAATGATACGGCTCCTTTCGAGCTGTTGCTCAGTATGCTTACCTTTCTCTAAGGTTGCCAATAGGTCATTCAGGGTTTCTCTTTTACGTTGGGCTTCGTGGCTAAAATCCGTCAATAACATTTTCTCTAAATCCATGGCTAAGTTCCTCCTCTTGCAGATATTTGCGCATTTTTCGTAAAGCTCTGTGTATCACAACACCTGTATTGGATTCCGTTATGTCCATTATTTGGGCGATTTCGCGGTTCTTCAGGCCTCCTGCGTACTTCATGGCAACAATATTGCGCTCTTTTGGAGACAATGAGTTCAATGCCTTCAGCAATTGCTTGTTTTCTTCCTGCAAGACACAAATTTCATCCGGCTGTTGCCCTGGGAAGATAAACTTCATAGCAGCATCCAGTGGAGTGAAACTATCATGCCCGCGCTTGATGTTGCGGAAATAATCCATCACAACATTTCTGGCTATGGTAATTATCCATGCTTCCAATGGCGAAGAACCGTGCCGGTATGTGTCATAATACGTTATGATCTTTTCAAATACGACACTGACCAACTCTTCGGTATGATAATGGTTGTTGATACGGAAGCTGATGTAGTTGTATACCCGCTTATGATAGCTCTCATAAATGCTTGTTAATTGCTCTGCATCCAAATTTTCCACCTCCTTTGTGGTGTTTCATCGCGATGGCCTTCATAGTGTATAACGCAGAAAAGAGAACTTCATTACAGCATCCCCAACAAAAATGTCGACAAGTTACTCTCTCTGGGAGCATATCTCTATTCTAAATTTAAGAAGGGTATTGACGTACCTATCTATAGGTGTCAGAATATTCTTAATAGTTGAAAATGAATGACTATTCATTTTTGGAAAGGAGAGGGGATATGTTTGATTTTCTCTTGACCACGGAGCAAAAACGTCTGCAAGAAGAGGCGGCGCGGTTTGTCAAAGAAAAGGTACCTAAACAGCTGATCTTGGCTATGGATGAAGAAAAGGTAATCTATCCGAAAGAGTATTTAATGGAGCTGGGTCAAGCCAAACTTCTGGGGTTGCGCTTTGCTGAGAAGTACAGCGGAAGAGGTTTGCAGTGGGTGGATGAAGTTTCGATTCTCGAAGAGATTGGGGTTTTGGGCACGAGCCTGGCCTGCCTTTACTCCCTGCCTTCCATCGTCGGCGAAGCTATTGATCATTTTGGCTCAGAGGTGCTTAAGAACCGCTATTTAAAGCCTACTTTAGAAGGAAAGCTGTACACTGCCGAGGCGTTGACTGAACCGAGAGGAGGATCGGATTTTTTTGGGGCAACGACCCTGGCTCGGCGTGAGGGGGATGTCTATGTTCTCAATGGGCAAAAGCGTTTTGTGGTGGGAGCAGAAGGGGCCGACTATTTTATGGTTTATGCCAAGACCGCTCCGGAAGGACCTGCCCATCAGAGTATCAGCGCTTTTATCGTAGACCGTGGTCCCGGAGTGGAAGTGGAACATATCTACGGCTTAATGGGAACCCGCGGGGGCGGGGCAGGCCGTGTGGTTTTTAAGGATGTAAAAGTTCCCGCCGAAAACCTTCTCGGCGTGGAAAACGGTGCGGCAGATATTTTTTATCAGATGATGATCCCGGAACGATTAACCAGTGCCGCGGGAGCCTTGGGGATGGCCCGGGCGGCTCTGGAAGTAGCTTCTGACTACAGCACCAGGCGCAAAGCCTTTGGCAGAAAAATTAAAGATTTTCAAGGGGTCAACTTCAAAGTGGCTGATTCAATCACCCGCCTGGATGCAGCCCGCGCTTTGGTCTATGCCACCGCCCGGGCCGTGGATGACCGAGTGCCGGGCCATGTGGCACGTCGTTTGGTCTCCGAGGCGAAAAAGTTCGCAACGGATTCGGCCTGGGCCGTGGTGAACGATGCGATGCAGATCATGGGAGGCATTGGTTATACCAATATCTTCCCCATCGAGCGATTGCTGCGGGATATCCGTCTCATCATGATTTGGACCGGCACCAATGAAGTGATGAATCTCATTATCCAACATGAGTATTACAAAGAACGGCGGGGGAATTTACAATGCCATCGCTCCCTGGAAGAAGATGCGGTGAATGCTCATTTGACGGAGGAAAAAGTATATGAGTAGTCGCCCATAAGGTCGATGAGGCCGCAAAAGGTTTGGCTCATGGCTGGAGAAAGATAAAAGCGGTGAGCTCATTATAGAAATCAGGGTGTCCGGGATTAAGGGTTAGAAGAAAAGAACCATGTTAATGGAAGCGGGAGGTATACTCATGAGTCAGGAAAATAAAAGGCATGAATTTCCCTGGAGAGCTCAATACGACCAACAGGTTCCCCATGACCTAAGCTATCCTGAAGAGACGGTGGATGCGTTATTCCGCAAAAGTGCGCAAAAAAATTCCGGAGAGGTTGCCCTGATCTATTTTAATAAAAAAATGAGTTACAGTGATTTGGGCAATAAAGTTGAACGCTTGGCAGATTCCCTGCAAAAGCTGGGTATTGATCCCGGGGATCGGGTGGCCCTTTTGCTGGCTAATTGTCCCCAATACGTGATTGCTTATTATGCTATCCTTGCCATTGGTGGGGTGGTCGTTCCTGTCAATCCTCTCAGTACCGAATCAGAATTATTGCATATCTTTCGGGATGCTCAGGTCAAAGCAGCCATTTGCCTGGATCTTCTGGCAGAGCGGCTGGAAAATGTGAGAGACATTTGTCATCAGGCCGGGGAGGCTCAATTGCTGAAGCATACCTTCTACACGGCCCTCAATGAGTATATGCCTTTTCCTCTTAAATTTCTTTATCCATTCACACGGAAGCTGCCCCCGGGAGGTAAGGAACGCCTCAAAGTTGCCAGGAGGTTTAAGGATCTGCTGAATGAGGGCAACGGTTCCGTGCTGAGAGATTATCCGTCCCAAAAAGTAGATGTTCGTAAGGATATAGCGGTCCTTATCTATACCGGCGGCACTACCGGACGCCCCAAGGGAGTGATGCTTTCCCATTATGGCTTGCTCGCCAATGCTTATCAAGCGATAGCCTGGGTTCAAATGGGCAGCAAGGATCGTTTGGTTACCGTTCTCCCGGCCTTTCATGGGTTTGGCATGTCCGTATGCATGAATGCCCCCTTATTCTCCGGAGCTTCCACGATTCTGATCCCCCGGTTTGAAGCGAAGGATGTCTTGAAGGCTATTCACAAGCATAAGCCCACGTATTTTGCCGGAGTTCCGACGATGTATATAGGCATGATCAATTACCCTCAATTAAAACGCTATAGTCTTTCCTCCTTAGTGGGGTGTTTCGTGGGAGCGGCTGCTCTGGCCCCCGAGGTGAAGAGAAGCTTTGAAGAGCTTACCGGAGCCCGGCTGATGGAAGGGTACGGCCTTACTGAAGGAGTCAATGCCCTCTGCTGTAACCCCTTACGTGGTGAAAACAGAACCGGCAGCATCGGTTTCCCTTTCCCGGATGTGAATTTCAAAATCAGGGATATTGACAAGGGTGAAGAGGATCTGGCCCCTGGTGAATCGGGGGAACTGGTGATTCAGTGTCCGGACTTAATGCTCGGCTACTATAACCGGCCGGAAGAGACGGCCTACGCTTTAAGGGATGGCTGGCTATACACCGGAGATATCGCGACCATGGATGAAGACGGGTATTTTTATCTTGTGGACCGTAAAAAGGATATGATTATCACCGGTGGCTTCAATGTCTATCCCCGGGAAGTGGAGGATGTACTGTATGAACATCCGGCGGTTAAGGAAGCCTGTGTGATCGGGGTTAAGGACGGTTACAGCGGGGAAAAGGTGGTGGCGTTTGTCAGTCTTAAAGATGGAGCTGCCGCTACAGAACAGGATATCATCGCCTTTTGCCGCAAACACCTGGTCCCTTATAAAGTTCCTAAAACGGTGGAATTCCGTACCGATTTACCCAAGACGGCTATTGGTAAGATCCTGCGCCGGGCCTTACGGGACATTCCTCCTGCAGAAGGGGAAGCAAAACAGGCTTCCAAGGAAGTGGCATCAACACAATAGATGCAAAGTTAGGAGGATGCCCCGATGATGGAATGGAGTGTGCCTGAGGAGAAAAGAGATTCACTAAGCTTACTGTTGGAGGAGTCCGCCCTTAAGGGCTCAAAACGCAAAACCCGCTATCCCAATCACCGTTTTTTGGGAATACTATGTTCCTATTTTCCGGAAGAACTGATTATGGCCTTTGGTCTTGAGCCCCTGCGCCTTTTGCCGGATTCCGCCCAGCGGACCCCTGCGGAACTGCCTCCTTTTTCCTGCTCTTTAGCCCGGGGGATATTGGATATGGAGTTACAGGGCCGCTGGGAAGATCTGCTGGGGGTCGGCTTTGTCCATACCTGTGATACCATGCAGTGTTTAAGCGGTATTTGGGAGTTTGCCGGCAAACAAAATATCATCAATATGGTTCCTCCTGTCATGCTTAAAGCAGCCGGAGCTAATCAGTATTATCAGGAGGAGGCCAAAAGGGCCTGGGAGCAATTGCAAAGGCTGACCGGCCATGAACCCACAGAGGAGAGCTTGAGGGAAGCTATCCGCTTATGCCGGCGCATCAGGGAAAAGGTTAACGAAGTGGAGGAGCTGCGGGGAAAATTGCCTTCCCCCCTGACGGCGGCCCTGCTGCGGGCCGGGCAGCTCATGCCCAGGGCAATCTATGCGGAAGTCCTGGATGAGGTGCTCCCTGAACTCTATGCCAGGGCGGAGGAATCCGGTTCAAGAGCGCGCTTGATGGTTACGGGGGCTGTTCTGGAGAATGATCATTTGTATGCTATGATCGAGGAACTGGGGGGGCGGGTCGTGGTGGATGACACCTGTACGGGTTACCGCCACTACTCCGGACCCCCGATGGAGGAATCGTCTGACCCCTGGTATGATCTGGTGAAGCGTTATGAGGATATGCCTCCCTGTCCCTGTAAGAATCAAAGCCTCAATGCCCGCCTGGAGTATTTGGGGAATTTAGCCTCCCGGCGGCAGGTGGAAGGTGCGGTGCTGGTCATCCGCAAGTATTGCGAACCCCATGCCTGGGATGCGGTTCCCTTGGCGGAAACCCTCCAGAACCGGGGGGTTCGTACCTTGGTTCTGGAACTGGAGGGAGCGGATGTAGGGGGGCAGGAGAGGACCCGGCTGCAGGCATTCTTGGAGAGCATTCTGGAGAACCGGTCTTCAGATTCGGAGGGGAGGGCACAAGCATGACCCAGAAGACGCAGCAACGGAATTATCGTCCCCTGCGCAGTACCGATACTCTGAAGAAAACCATGAAGCGTTACTATATTTTAACCGGGTATCACCGCTATTGGGGTAAGCCGATGGGCCGCAGGATTGCCTGGGTAACCAGCGGCGCTCCTGTGGAAATTTTGCGCGCTTTTAAGATTCATCCGGCCTACCCGGAGCAATACGCTGCTATTTACAGCACCAATAAAGCTACGGCCCAATTATGCCAGGTGGCGGAAGCGGCAGGCTATTCCCAGGATCTATGCTCCTATGCCCGCTCCAATATCGGTGGGGTTTTGCGGCCGGATCTGGCCCCTTTAGGAGGGATGCCCAAGCCCGATCTGCTGGTGGCTTGCAATAATATCTGCGGTACAGTCTTAAAGTGGTATGAAGTGCTGGCCCGGCACTTTAAAGTTCCCCTGCTGGTGCTGGATACTCCTTACCTGACGGGAGAGATGAGGTCGCAGGCCAGGAATTATGTCCTGGAGCAGCTTAAGGCCATGGTTGCAGAGCTGGAGAAAATTACCGGCAGGACCTTGGACGAAAGCGAACTGGAGAAGCAGATGGAGTTCAGCCGGGAAACCACCGGTCTATGGAAAGAAGCCCGTCAGGCTTGTCAATCCCGTCCTTCACCTCTGAATGCTCCCGATCTCTTTATCCACATGGCTCCTATCGTGGTGATGAGGGGAACCAAGGCGGGGCGGGATTATTACCGGCTCTTTCGTGATGAGGTCAGGGAACGGGAGGCCCTGGCCCAGGGAGCAGTGGAAAATGAACGGATTCGTTTGGTTTGGGATAACATTGCGATTTGGCCTAAAGTATTCAGTTTTAATAAGATGTTCACGGAGCGGGGAGCATGCTTTGTCACCGATACCTATAGCGGCGGCTGGGCCATGGAGCAGGCACCGGGTACCCCCTTGGAAAGTCTGGCCGCTACCTATACGGAAGTTTTCCTGAACCGTTCCCCGGAATTCCGCACCAAACAACTGGTGCAGCTCATTCGGGACTATCAGGCCGATGGATTCGTAATGCACTCCAATCGCTCCTGTAAGCCCTATTCTCTGGTCCAGGAGGTTATCCGCAGAAGAGTCATGATGGAGACGGGTGTTCCGGGATTGATGATCGAAGCCGATATGGCTGATCCCCGGGCTTATGCAGAAGAACCCATCCGCAATCGTGTTCAGGCCTTTTTGGAGACCTTCGATTGAGGTGGCAAAGGAAAGAGGGAAGGTATGGCCAAGGTATATATTGGGGTGGATATCGGCTCCCTGACGGTGAAAGTCGTTCTTATCGATCAGGAAACTAAGATGGTCGCTTATGATACAGCCCGGGCCGGGTATAGCGGACGGGAAGTGGCGGTTCAGATGGTGGCTAAGCTGCTGGCGGAGTCAGGGCTTGGCCGGGAGGATGTGGGCGGGACGGTTGCTACCGGATACGGGAGGATTACTTTTCCCGCCGACCGGGAAGTATCGGAAATCACCTGTCAGGCCAGAGGAATTCACCACCTTTTTCCCACCGCCCGCACTATTATTGATATCGGGGGACAGGACAGCAAGGTGATTCAAATGTTGCCTAACGGAAAAGTCGTGGATTTTGCCATGAATGACAAATGCGCGGCGGGAACAGGCCGCTTTCTCGAAGTCATGGCCTCGGCTCTGGAAATTAGTCTGAATGACATAGGAAGTCTTGCGGCAACGTCTCGGAATCCCACGGCCATATCCTCCTTTTGTACGGTCTTTGCAGAATCGGAAGTGATTACGCATGTGTCGGCAGGAAAGCCGAAAGAGGATATACTGGCCGGGGTCTGTGAATCCGTGGCCAGCCGTGTAGCATCTTTAGCACAGCGGATCGGCTTAGTGCCGGATATTGTGTTTACCGGCGGGGTAGCCCGCAATCAGGGGGTGCTGGCTGCGCTCCGCCGACAATTGAGCCATCCTCTGCTGGTGTATAGTGAACCCTCGATCACTGCCGCTTTGGGAGCGGCCTTAATGGCATCAAGACAATCCCCCTCTGCATAAATTTTAGGGATTGGGGGTCGAAGTTATGCAGAGAGGTAAAAGCTGGCCGGAGTTTCTTTTCACTATCGCCCGGATCGTTATTTTAATGATGCTGCTGGCCGTCATGCTGCCCAAGCTGGTCACGGTCTGCAGCCTCTTGCTTACATCCCAAGGGGACAAAGATGAGAAGCCCAGCGGCAACCCGATGCGGGTTGAAGAGGAAGGCACGGTGTGGAGCGAATTTGTCATACAGCTTTTTCCTGATATAAAAAGATAGGGATCCGCCGGTTTAAACCCGCAGGAAAACCTTTCCCTCTTGTAGAACTTTCTAAGCGAGGGAGGGATTGCTGTGGAGGTTCAAACCGAAGCTTGGCTTAAGAAATATTTGATCTACCTTAATGTGGAACGAGGACTTTCCCCCAATACCCGAAACAGCTATGAGCGTGATTTACGGAAATTCACAGCCTTTCTTCAACAACGTGGGAAAAACATTATAGCTTGTGAGGGCAACGACCTTTTCTTATTTCTTCTTCAGGAGAAGAACCAGGGGAGGTCTGCCCGCACATTGGCACGGTACCTCGCAACCCTGCGGGGTTTCTTTGCTTTTCTCTTAGGAGAGGAGATGCGGGAAGATGATCCCACCGAATACCTGAGCACTCCGAAGCTTG
The DNA here is from genome assembly GCF_900143285.1 of Desulfitobacterium chlororespirans DSM 11544. Lineage (NCBI taxonomy): Bacteria > Bacillati > Bacillota > Clostridia > Eubacteriales > Desulfitobacteriaceae > Desulfitobacterium > Desulfitobacterium chlororespirans. Next base: position 144,821 of record NZ_FRDN01000009.1, on the reverse strand, counting down.
AACAGCATCTGCCCCATGTTCTGTCTGAAGGGTCGATCGGCAAGCTTATGGGTGAGGGAGGAGATCGGGACAAAGAATGGCCCAAACATGACAAGAGCGGTAAAAGAGCTGGGAACGCTGACCCTGAGGGGAAAGATAAAGGACTATTGATGCGTAATATGGCCATGATTGAGGTACTCTATGGTTGTGGCTTGCGTGTCTCCGAACTGGTGGGCTTAAAGGTTTCAGATATCATCTTTGAGACGAGGACCCTGCGCTGCCGGGGCAAGGGGAACAAAGAACGGATTGTCCCCATCGGAGAATATGCCCTTGAGGTTTTGCAGGATTATCTGGAGCATGATCGGGAACACCTGAGGGGAAAACATAAAACGGAAGTCCTCTTCCTTAATTCCCGAGGTACGGCTCTGACCCGGCAAGGGGTTTGGGATATCCTCAAAAAGTGGGCACAAAACCATGGCGTTCAGGAAAATATTTATCCCCATAAATTCAGACACAGTTTTGCTACTCATCTCTTGGATCATGGAGCGGATTTACGCTCCGTCCAGGAAATGCTGGGGCATGCCGATATTGCCACGACCCAGATTTATACCCATCTTTCCCGGCAAAGGCTGTTGGAAGTATTCCGCAAAGCCCATCCCCGGGCTGATTAAGATGTGATAAAATTTAATAGGATTGATAAGTTTTAATGGATTGATAAGTTTAACGAGTTGATAAGTTTAACGAAATTAAAGGAGGAAGCGCTTTTTGAAACGAGCCATCTTGATTGTTTTAGATAGTGTGGGGATCGGTGAAATGCCCGATGCCCATGAATACGGAGATGTGGGCAGCAATACCTTAGGCAATATTGCCAAGGCCCGCGGAGGTCTTCATTTGCCTCATCTTCAGAGATTAGGTCTGGGCAATATTGCACCTATCCAAGGGGTGGACCCTGAGGCAAGCCCTCAAGGCTGTTATGGAAAAATGGCGGAAAAGTCCCCCGGCAAGGATACCACTACGGGACATTGGGAAATAGCCGGTGTGGTCCTGGAAAGGGCCTTTCCTACCTTTTCCAAGGGTTTTCCGGAGGATTTTCTCCAAGCTTTTGCGGAGCGCATCGGCCGCCAGGTCATAGGCAATGAAGTGGCTTCCGGCACAGAAATCATTCAGCGCCTGGGACAGGAGCATGTGCTGACGGGGAAACCCATCGTCTACACATCAGCAGATTCAGTGTTTCAGATCGCGGCCCATGAAGAGGTGATCCCTTTAGAGGAATTATATCGAATCTGCGGGACAGCCCGGGAAATGCTGGAGGGGGATTTAAGAGTAGGCCGAGTCATCGCCCGCCCCTTTTCAGGCGAGGAAGGAAACTTCTACCGGACTACCAATCGCCATGATTATGCCATTGAACCGCCCCACAAAATCCTCCTGGATAGGGTGCAGGAAAAAGGACTTCAGGTCATGGCTGTAGGAAAAATCAAAGACATTTACGCAGGCCATGGGGTCACAGATCATCTTGCCAGCAAGGGGAACAGGGATGGCGTGGAGAAGACCCTGGCCTTTATCAAGGAGAAGAAGCCGGGCTTGATCATGACCAATCTGGTGGATTTTGATATGCTTTACGGTCATCGCAATGATGTGGAGAACTATGCTCAGGCCCTTGAGGAGTTTGACGGGAGATTGCCGGAAATCCTCGCTTCACTTGAGGAGGAGGATATCCTCTTCATCACCGCCGACCATGGTTGTGATCCCACCACGGAAAGCACGGACCATTCCCGGGAGTATGTCCCTTTACTGGTCTATGGGAAAAAGGTTGTGCCCGGAAGGGATCTGGGAATCAGATCTTCTTTTGCCGATTTGGGGGCTACTATTGCTGAGTATTTGGGGACGGAAGAGTTAGCCAATGGGCAGAGTTTTTGGGGGGAATTGGTTTGAAGAAGGTCCGCAAGCTGGGTCTCCAGGATTTTGCTTTACATCGGTTGCTCCATAAGCTGCGCGGACAAAACTAACGCGGAAAGCACTTCGTGAAGTTTGTTTCCGCTCGCTTAAATTCGCTCCCTTTTGTAAGGCAAAATCCTTGGGCTGCTTTTTCCGTCTTTACCGACGCCGCTTGAGCGGCATGGTCGGCGAACCTAAGAAAGGCACTGAAGAAAAGAGCAGATCTAAAGGTGACCTCATAAACCGCTCACAAGAGGCGCCCACTTACAAAAACTCAAGCCTCAGAGCTCGATAAAAAACTGAAAGAGACCCGCAAGACGTAGCTTTACGTACAAAAGCGAACGGATTTAGCGGAGGGGCGGTCGGGTGAACGAGGCTTTCTTAACGTAGCGGAGCCACGGTTAACATGCAGAAAGCAGCGGGGTTTGGTGTCGAAAGTGTCCAGTGGACAGTTTCGCTCAAGGCGGCAAGCTACAAAGCATACGTATCCGCCGCAGATGCTGTTAAGAAAGCGAGTGAACCAGCCCTGGAGCTATGGAGTGAACGTTGTGCGTAAAGCTACGCGACCCGGACGATAAGGCGACACGACCTGAACGACGTTTTTCATTCTCTGTTGCTGTTGCAGCCGATATGAGCGGCTACTGTAATGCACCTATTCAAAATAAAGGCTAAAGGAGACGATCACTATGATGCGTGAGCAAGAATTTATGGACAAACTCAGCGAAACCCGGCGGTTTATTATTGAAAAAGTAAATATAGAGCCCCAAATGGGTGTTATTCTTGGCTCGGGACTGGGTGGCTTTGTGGACTTGATTGAAGATAAGGTTGTCATTCCTTATCAGGAGATCCCCAATTTCCCTGTTTCCACCGTTGAGGGACATAAAGGTCAATTGGTGTTCGGAAAAGTTCTGGGTAAGACCGTGGTGGCTATGCAAGGACGCTTTCACTTTTATGAAGGGTATTCCATGCAAAGCGTAACGTTTCCTGTTCGGGTCATGCAGGTTTTGGGAGTATCCGGGCTGATCGTGACCAATGCTGCTGGTGGGATTAACCCTGCTTACCGTCCGGGGGATCTGATTTTGATCAAGGATCATATTAATATGATGGGAGATAATCCCCTCCGTGGAGCCAATCTCAGTAACCTGGGTCCTCGTTTTCCCGATCTAAGTGAAGGGTATGATCTGGAGTGGCGGCAAAAAGCGCTCACCATAGCCCGGGAAGTGGGGATCCATCCTCAGGAAGGGATCTATGCGGCGATGAGCGGTCCCAGCTATGAAAGCCCGGCAGAAATTCGCTTCCTGCGCACTATAGGGGCTGATCTGGTGGGTATGAGTACCGTCCCTGAAGTCATCATAGCTAATCATGGCGGAATGCGGGTCCTCGGCATCTCCTGTGTTACCAACATGGCGGCCGGAATTCTTTCCCAGCGCCTCAGCCATGCCGAGGTCATGGAGACGGCCGAGCGCATTGAGAAGCAGTTTGTGCGGTTTGTGCAGGCTTTGGTTAAGGGGCTGGCCTAAGGTCTTGAGATTATAGGGAGCTTTGGCAAGCTGCCTAGGAACATACGGGGGTGGGTGCAATGCGGGTCGTTGATATAATCAACAAAAAGAAAAAAGGCGAGGCATTAACAAAAGAAGAAATAGAGTTTTTCGTACAAGGTTATGTAAAGGGGGAGGTTCCCGACTATCAAATATCCGCTCTTTACATGGCTATTTACTTCCAAGGGATGAATGATGAGGAAATCGCCGACTTAACCATGGCCTATGTGAACTCAGGAGAGACCATTGATTTATCCGGTATCGCAGGGATAAAGGTCGATAAGCATTCAACAGGGGGAGTGGGGGATAAGATCAGCCTAATTGTCATTCCCCTGGTTGCTTCTTTAGGAATCCCTGTGGCGAAAATGAGTGGCAGAGGATTAGGCCATACCGGGGGGACCATTGATAAACTTGAAGCGATCCCAGGATTCAGGACCGCTTTAAGTGCAGAGGAATTTATCGCCAATGTGAATAACCACGGCATGGCGGTAGTGGGCCAAACAGCCAATTTAACCCCTGCCGACAAACTGACTTATGCCTTAAGAGATGTGACGGGAACCGTGGATAGTATTCCTCTCATAGCCAGTTCCATCATGAGCAAAAAGATTGCCTCCGGGGCGGATGCCATAGTTCTTGATGTTAAAGTAGGTTCAGGGGCTTTCATGAAATCCCTGGCCGAAGCCAAAAAACTTGCCGAGTGCATGGTACAGATAGGCAAGTCATTAAAGAGAAGGACCATCGCCATCATCACCGATATGAATCAGCCTCTTGGTCATGAAGTGGGCAATGCCAATGAGATAAGAGAAGTTATTGATGTGTTAAGGGGCAAGGGAGCTGAAGATGAAACCGGGATTGCTTTGACAATCGCCTCCTATATGGCCATTGCCAGTGGCGGCTATCATGATTTTCGGTCAACTTATGAGGAACTTCAGCAAGTTATTAGTTCGGGTAAGGCTATAGAAAAGCTAGAAGAGCTTATCTCCAGCCAAGGAGGAAATCCCCAAGTAGTTCATGATCTGTTCCAATTACCTCAAGCAGAGTATCATATCGAAATTTTCTCCAACCAGGCAGGCTATATAAGGGCTATCGACGCTGAACAGATCGGGCTTGCGGCTATGCTGTTGGGGGCAGGAAGAAAGAAGAAGGATGATGCCATTGATTATGCGGCCGGGGTTACGCTTTTGAAGAAGGTGGGGGATTATGTTGACCTTAATGAACCTCTCTGCATTCTTCACACCAATCTTGATCATGTAGAAACGGATATCTTAAAAGCCTATGCATTTCAGGAGAGCGTACCTAACGTGACAGCAACTATTCATGAAGTGGTAAGCTAATCTGGGAGTCATAAGATGAGCAGTTTTCACGTAATCTTTAGTACCTGAAGTTAGGGGTGACTACGGATGCGTGAAAAAAAAGTGTTTTCCCTGGCCGGGGAAACGACAACAGCTCATCGTTATGCTGTGGTAGGTAATGCCGATCGCTTTCTGAAACATAAGCATGCTTATAAAGTCTGGAGGCTCTTAAAGCAATTTGGCTGTGTGGTTCATCCTGTGGCTGAGGATTTACAGCGTTTGGAAGGCTTTAAAGTCTATGCAGGGCTGGCAGCTTTGCAGGATAAAGTGGATGTGGTGGTCCCCTGCTTAAAATCGGAATCGATTCCGAATATTATCAGTCAGGCTCAGGAATGTGGGGCTCAATTCGTTTGGTTTCAAGAGCGCAATTGGACAGAAGAATTTCAGGAACAAGCAGATGTCGCCGGAATTCAGGTAATTCGGGGATGCCTCCTGAAGCACAAAATTTATCCGAAGCCTTTTGCTTATCTTCATCCCTGTTATTGGCATGGATTGAAATCACCAAAGGCTCCCAAGAGGCGTTAGCGGCGCGAACAGGGAGAACAACTAAAAAAGAAAAGAAGTAGCCACGACTTGGTAACAGCACTAAGTTGTAGCTACTTCTTTTCTTTTTAGTTATGTTAAATCAGCAATGCTCAAACTCCTTTAACGAGAGTTGATATGTTTAAGTTGCCTTTCGATATAATTTATTTTTCTGGGGATAATAGAATAAATATGTTTCGTAAGGGGGCTAAAAACGAATGCGTAAAACATTATCTTGGATTTTTGCTTTGGCGTTATTCATTGGCAATCTGGCCGTTCCCCATCAGGCCTATGGTGCCGTATTGGAGACCGAGGCAGCGAGTGCGATTCTTATGGATGCTAAGTCCGGTCAAATACTTTTTGAAAAAGAGATCCATAAAGAACTGCCGCCGGCCAGTGTGACCAAGCTGATGACTCTGCTAGTGGCCGCGGAGGCGGTGGAATCGGGACGAGTAAGTCTCACCGATAAAGTGACCGCCAGTGAAGGCGCCAGCAGTTTAGGCGGTTCGCAAATCTATCTGGAGCCGGGGGAAACCTTTTCTCTGGAAGAAATGCTGATTTCGATCGCGGTGGGCTCGGCTAATGATGCTTGTTATGCTGTAGGAGAACATATCAGCGGCACTCATGAGGCCTTTGTGGAAGAGATGAATAAGAAGGCCAAGGAGATCGGTGCCAATCATACCCATTTTGTGAATGCCTATGGTTTACCGGCACAAGGACACTATACCAGTGCCTATGATCTGGCCCTGATGGGTCGTGAAGCTTTAAAGTATCCTCTGGTCCGCAAATTGACAAGTATGAAGGAGTATGATTTGCGCGGGGGCAAATTCAAACTTTGGAATACCAATAAACTGCTGTGGTGGTATGAGGGAGCCGATGGCTTTAAAACCGGTTGGACCAGTGAAGCGAATTATTGTCTTGCCTCCACCGCCGAGCGGGATGGGCTGCGCCTGATTGCAGTGGTCATGGGAGTTCCCCAGGTCAGGGGACATTTTACGGAATCCATGAAGCTGTACAATTATGGCTTTGCCAACTATGCCTATAAAGAATATGCTCCCGTCGGTCAGAAACAAGGAGTGATTAAGGTCCGCAAGGGCATGGAGGACGATCTGGTAGCTGTTACGGAAAAAGCCCTGGGAGTCACTGTGTCGAAAGGAAACGACAAAAACATCTGGGCCGAGACGAAGCTCAACCCAGATGTGGAAGCGCCTGTGAAAGCGGGTCAAAAGGTGGGGGAAATCCTTCTCTATCGCGATAATGAAATGATGGCCTCCGTTAATCTGGTGGCTGAAAAGGATATTGAGAAAGCAGGGATTGGCAAGCAAATTCTCCGTACTTTCGAAGGGGTATTTGGATTCTAATCATCCTGAGGTTCCGGTTCATGGAGATATTGACGAATACGGTGCAGAGCAGCCCGCTCGATCCTTGAGATTTGAACTTGGGAGAGGCTAAGGAGGGCCGCGATCTCGCTTTGGGTCTTATCTTCATAAAAACGCATCATCAAAACTCGTTTTTCCCGTTCAGGGAGTTTGTCCAGAACCTCTTTCAGAGCAATCTTTTCAAACCAACCGGCCTCCAAATCCTTCTCCATAGGAAGTTGATCCAAAATATAGATGGGATCGGAGTCATCTTGATAGAGGGTATCATGAATGGAAGTGGGACTTTGGACCGCTTCTAAGGCGGATACAATATCTTCTCGATCGACTCCGATATTTTCTGCGATTTCGCCGATGGTAGGGTCCCGGCCCAAGGTTGCCGACAGGCTTTCCCGGGCCTTATTAACTTTGTACACCAGCTCTTTGTAGGAGCGGGGGACCTTAACAGGATGATCGTCCCGCAGGAAACGGCGGATCTCCCCGATAATCATCGGGACTGCATAGGTGGAGAATTTTACACCATAAGTAAAGTCAAATTTGTCGATAGCCTTGATCAGGCCGATGGTGCCGATTTGAAAGAGATCCTCCAGCTCATACCCGCGGTGGGAAAAGCGTTGGACAAGATTGAAGATCAGCTTAAGATTGCAGTTAATCAACCGCTCTCTGGCTTCAACATCACCGTTTTGGGCACGATGGAGCAAATCCATCATCTCTTCGTCTGATAGAAGAGGGAAGCGGGGAAGGTTCATTTCCGTTAGTCTTTGAATCATAATTCTATCCCCCCCTAATGCGTGGAGGGCTGGATATTGTCAAGTTCTTTAATCATTGTGACAGTGGTACCTTGATTGACTGCTGACTCCACCTGGAGATCATCCATGAAGGATTGCATGAAGACAAATCCCAGCCCCATGCGCTCAGGATCCGTGCTGAAGGCCGGCTGCATGGCTTGTTCTACGTCGGGTATTCCACATCCCTCATCCTTGACAATGATTTTTAAGGCTTCGGGATTTTGTTCAATGATTAATTGAACCAGCCTGTCCGGATGATTGGCATAACCATGAATAATTGCATTGGAAACCGCTTCACTGACGACGACCTTAAGTTCCTCAATATCGTTGAGTGAAAGGTCCAGTTGGGCCCCGACGGAGGCAATCAGCATCCGGGCGATCCCCACATTCTCGCCCAGACTGGAGAACTTAAGATCTAAAAGGTTTCTTTTCATACAGTTTTTCCCTTCCTTCCATCTTCCTGGTTCAGCATATCTTCGAATTGAATGATACGTGGGAGACCGGATAATTCCATGATCTTATAGATATGGGGAGGTACCCGGGTGATGATGACTTTCCCCCCCATGGGGAGAAGCTTCTTGTAACGCCCAAGAATAACGCCCAGCCCCGAACTGTCGATAAAGCTGATATCCTCCAGATTAAGTACGACGGTTCGCACTCCACGACGTTCAATCTCACTATCTATGGTCTGGCGTAGACTTTCAGAGGTATTCATGTCAAGTTCTCCCTTTAAAGTCAAGAGCAAGGTCTGACGCTCCAGTTTTTTGTCAATAAGCAATGGTGTTCCCCCCTATTGAGTCTTCTCAAAGTTCAATTCGACGACATCCATAATTTTCCTGCTAAAGTGTAAAAATATTTATAATCAAGAAAACCCGGCTTCGCCAGGTCGACACTGTCGACCCACTTGTTGCTTTAAACCCATACTCATAAAAGAGGCGAAGTCGCTGGTTACCCTTATGCTTGGAAAGTATAGTGCGCAAGCTTATACTTTCTGATAGTGCAAGAAGAATATGGTAGTTGATTCGGGGAACCGCATAAAAAGGGAATTCCAGATTCATACTATGTGTTAGCACTATTGACAAGGATTAACAGGCATAACGAAAGGAGTGATTTCCTTGGCTGACCAAAAACTGCGACCACCAACTCTTAATGTGACTCCTGAGGAGTACAAAGAACTCACACAATCCATGACTCCAAAGCCTACGATTATGAAGAATATCATCCGGGCTTTCCTGGTAGGTGGAATCATTTGCGCTTTCGGACAAATTGTCATTAATTTTTTAGTCCAAATGGGGTTGCCCAAAGATGACGCCTCAACGGCGGCGACAGCCTTCCTGATCCTCTTGGGGGCGCTTCTCACCGGGTTGGGTATCTATGATGAAATCGGCAAATTTGCCGGGGCCGGATCCATCGTCCCGGTCACGGGATTTGCCAACTCCATAGTATCCCCGGCCTTGGAGTTTAAACGGGAAGGTTATGTGATGGGTGTCGGTGCCAAATTATTTACCGTAGCGGGGCCGGTATTGGTTTACGGGATTGCGGCTTCGATTGCTATAGGGCTCATCACCTATTTCCTGCGCTGATCAAGCATCCTTAGTATGAAAAGTAAATGAAACGGGGGATGAAAAAGAAATGAACCTAAAACGTATAGGCAATCAAACGGTGGTTTTCTCGAATCCGTCCGTAATTCTCTCCTCTTATTCCGTAGTTGGCCCTATGGAGGGTCAAGGTCCCTTGGGCAAGACCTTCAATAAGGTGTGGAAAGATAATATCAATGGCAATACATCCTGGGAAGTTGCGGAAACCAAAATGTTGGAGGAAGCCATGGAAGGGGCTGTAAAGCAATCCCAAATCAAGAAAGATGAGATCGATTACCTTTTGGCCGGGGATTTGCTGAATCAGATCATTTCTGCGAATTTTGCTGCCCGCACTATGGGCATCCCTTTCATCGGCCTCTACGGGGCCTGTTCCACCATGGCCTTGAGCATGTCGGTGGGAACCATGCTCATTGACGGGGGATTTGCCCGCAAGGTGCTGGTGGGAGTATCCAGCCATCATGATACAGCCGAACGCCAGTATCGTTTGCCTACGGAGCAGGGTGGCCAACGGGCTATGAGTGCTCAATGGACGGTGACCGGGGCAGGCAGTCTCGTCCTTGGTCAGAGCGGAGAGGGACCGCGGATTACTGCTGCCACCATCGGCAGGATTGTGGATTTTGGGGAAACAGATGCCAATAATATGGGAGCCGCCATGGCTCCGGCTGTAGCTGATACGGTTATCAATCATTTTCAGGATATGAATCGGACACCGGAGGACTATGATCTGATTATCTCCGGTGATTTAGGCAATGTAGGATTAAATCTTACTCAAGAAGTACTGAAAAAGTCGGGGCTCCATTTTCGGAATTTCTCGGACTGTGGCGTATTGATTTATGACAAAAGTCAGGACGCTCATGCCGGAGCCAGTGGCTGCGGCTGCTCGGCAGTGGTCTTCGCCGGACATCTGATGGAAAAGATCAAATCCGGTCAGTATAAAAGAATCCTTCTCGTCGGGAGCGGGGCCTTACACAGCCCTACTTCCAGCCTGCAGGGAGAGTCCATTCCGGGAATAGGGCATGCTGTAGTCATCGAGGCTTGATAAAGGAGGAAAAGCAATGTTTGAGCAGATTATTCCAGCGTTTGTGGTAGGCGGCCTGATTTGCGTAGTTGGTCAGCTGCTTATGGATTTAACGAAACCCACGTTCACTCCGGCTCATGTGTTGGTAACCTTTGTCACCGGAGGAGCTGTTTTGGGTGCACTTGGTGTCTATGGACCCTTAGTGAAATTTGCCGGAGCCGGAGCCTCGGTCCCTCTGTCAGGATTCGGTTATTCCCTGGCTAAAGGAGCCATAGAGGCTGTGGGAGAAAAAGGCCTGATCGGAGCTTTTTCAGGCGGGGTAGAGGCGGGAGCCGTAGGGATTGCAGCGGCAGTCTTTTTTGGCTATTTGGTTTCCATAACCTTTAACCCCAAGGGCTAAGCCGGTGAATGAAGCTTGAGCGTTGAGCGCGATTAAAGGATGAACGGGAAGTGTGTCTGGAGGCGGTAGTTTGGATAATTCAAGTGAAAGCAATGTTAAGGTCAGTAAACATTACCAAAAGAATCTGGACTATCTTAATCGGGAACTGGGGGTTCCCGATAATTTTGATATCGTCCTGCGGGAAATGACCATTGGTGGAAAGAAAATAGCCATTTACTCTGTGAATGGTATGGTGGATACCCAGGTTGTCAGTATCATCCTCGACGCTCTTGTGGAGCTTGAGCGGGCGGATCTCGTGGTGAATGCCCTGCAGACTCTGGTGAAAGGCCGTATCGTCGGCCTGCAGGTATCTGAAGTGGACACCATGGATAAAATCCTCTATTTCATTTTGTCCGGCCCCATGGCTCTATTTGTCGAAGGCCAGGAAAAAGCAATCATTGTCGATGCCCGCAGTTTTCCGGCCCGCTCTCCCAGTGAGCCGGATATTGAGCGGGTTACCCGGGGAGCCAGGGATGGCTTTACGGAGACCTTAGCCTTTAATACGGCCCTCATACGCCGCCGTTTGCGGGATCCTAAACTCAGGATGAAATTAATGCAGGTAGGGAGACGGTCCAAAACCGATGTCTGTGTAGCCTATATTGAAGATATAACCAACGATGATTTAGTCAAGGAGATATCTGAAGAGATTCAGAAGATCAAGATCGACGGTATTCCTATGGCGGAAAAAAGTGTGGAGGAATTTATTCTCGGCAGCAAGATTTGGAATCCCTATCCCCGGGTGCGCTATACGGAACGGCCGGATGTGGCAGCCGTTCACTTGCTGGAAGGCCATGTGGTGGTCTTGGTAGATACTTCTCCTTCGGTGATGATTGCTCCGGCTACCTTTTGGTCCCATACTCAGCACGCGGAAGAGTATCGTCAGGAACCCATCGTCGGCGCCTATTTGCGCTGGGTTCGCTTTATGGGGATTTTTGCCGCTCTTTTCCTCTTGCCTCTGTGGCTGGCCTGTGCCTTAAATCCTCACCTCCTTCCCGAATGGCTGCAATTTTTGGGCGTTCAAGAAGTAGGGAAGATCGGGTTGATTCCCCAGGTGTTTCTTGCGGAATTTGGGGTGGATTTAGTCCGCATGGCTGCCATTCACACGCCGGGACCTTTGACTGTAGCTCTGGGTTTAATTGCTACCTTTATGATCGGTGATGTGGCCATCAAGGTTGGGCTTTTTGCCCAAGAAATTATTGTTTACATTGCCATTGTCACAGTAGGTACCTTTGCTACACCCAGTTATGAGCTCGCCCAGGCCAACCGCCTGGCACGGCTGTTCCTTTTGCTCATGGTAGCCCTCAATAATTTCATCGGTTTGGCCATCGGGGTCCTGATCTTGTTCTTCCTGCTGTGGAGGACGAAATCCTTCGGTGTTCCTTATTTATGGCCATTATTGCCTTTGGATATAAAAGCCTTGGGTACCGTTCTGGTGCGGTCTCCTCTCCCCATAAAGAATAAGCGGCCCAGTATTCTCAAGCCGAAAGATACCATACGTCAGCCCCAAGGGCATGATGAAAAATAACTAAGGAGGATACTATGCGATTAGGGTTTCCACGGGCTTTGATGTACTATGAATACTACCCTTTCTGGGCAGGTTTTTTTTATAAATTAGGAATCGAGCTGGTTACTTCGCCGCTAACCAATCGGGAGATTATGGAGAGTGGCCTTAAAAAGGCTCCTGATGAAACCTGTTTGCCGGTGAAGATTCTGGTGGGGCATCTCACCGTTTTAAGTGATGTGGATGGAATTTTTCTTCCCCGTTTGGTGAGCATGGAAAAAGATACCTATCTCTGTCCTAAAATTCTCGGGCTTCCGGAGAGTGTTCTCGATGCTCTTCCGGCAGGCGTACAGCTCTACACCGTAGATATCAACTGGCGGGAAGGGAAGAGAGAGGTTTTGAAACAGCTGATGGCCTTCGGAGGGACGATCGGGCATGCCAAAGGCCGGATCAGGGAAGCCTTTGCTGAAGCGCAGCGTTGGCAGAAAGCCTACCAAAGAATGCGTCATAGCGGCTGGTCCTTTACCGAAAGTATGCAATGCTTTGAGGCCTTAGCAGAACCTATGAAGTTAAAGGATTTGGGATTTAAGCAAGTGGGACGCCACCAAAAGCCTGAGGAATTTGAAGACGGGTGGCTGCTGGACCAGGTCGCCCGATCCGGGTGCCAGGAGAAGGGGCCCAAGATTGCCCTGGTGGGGCATAGTTATCTGACTTATGAATCCTATGCCACTATGAACTTGTTGCAGCGGCTTCGTGAAAAGGCCCAGGTCGTGGTAGTGGAGAACGTAGGCCCATCTCCTGTTGAAGAGCAGCATAGCAAACTCCAGAAAAAAATCTTTTGGAGCCATGCCAAAAAGATCTTCGGGGCGGGTTCTGTCTATGTGGAGGATCCGGAAATCGAGGGTTTGATTTATTTATCCTGTTTCGGCTGCGGAACGGATTCCATGACTAACGATCTACTTGCCCGCCGTGCCCGCCAGAACCAAAAACCCTATTTAGTGCTTACTTTAGATGAACATAGTGGCGAGGCAGGGGTGGTCACCCGGATCGAAGCCTTTCTCGACATGCTGGAAAGGAGGAGGGATTATGAAAGTCACCTTTCCTCATATGGGGAACGCTTGGATCGTGATTCAAGCCTTACTTGAGAGCTTGGCTGTGGACTATGTGGTGCCACCGCCCAACAGCAAAGAGACCCTAAACATAGGGACCCAGCTGGCTCCCGAATCCTTCTGCCTTCCTCTTAAACTGAATCTGGGGAATTTTGTCCAGGCTGCGGCCCAAGGAGCGGATACGGCCCTGATCACAGGGGGAATCGGCCCTTGCCGTTTTGGCTATTATGGCGAAATGGAAAGGGAGATTTTACAGGAAGCAGGATATCCCTTTGATGTCATCACTTTGGAGCCTCCTGATGGCAGTCTGTTGGGGCTGGCTGAGCGGATCCGCAAGCTGGCCGGTAAAAGGAACACCTGGAACCGCATTCTTAAAGCCATGCTTTTCGCTTACCGAAAAAGTGTGGTCCTGGATCAGATCGAAGATAGGTTCCATGGTTTTCGTCCCCTTGTTAAAGATGCCAAGCTGGCTGATCACCTTTATGAAGAAGCTAAAGGACGGCTGGTTCAGGCTATGACGGATCAAGGGATGAAGGATGTTCTGCAATGGCTTAAGGAAGAGATGGAGCAAAAGCTGGGGAGCAGTACCGGTTACGAGGGAGAAGAGCTGCTGAAAATCGGGGTAGTCGGTGAAATATATACCATATTGGAGCCCTTTATTTCCATGGATGTGGAGAAGGAATTGGGCAATCTGGGAGCGGTAGTGGAGCGTTCCATCTATCTGTCGGGGTGGGTGGGCCAGCATGTTTTCCGCGGCTTGGCCCAAGGCTACCGTCCCCTGAAATCCTATTATCCTTTGGCCAAACCTTATTTAGGTCGTTTTGTCGGGGGCCATGCCCAGGAAACTATCGGCGCCGCCATCCAGTTCGCCCAGGAGGGCTATGATGGAGTTGTTCAGCTCTTGCCCCTGGGCTGTATGCCGGAGATTGTAGCCTCCAGCATTCTGCCCAAGGTTCAAGGGGATTATGGCATACCCATTATGACCTTGACCGTGGACGAACATACAGGAAAAGCCGGAGTGCAAACCCGGATTGAAGCGTTTGTGGATTTGTTGGAGCGGTCCCGTCTGAAGAGAAGAGTGAACAGCGAGGGAGTGTTGGATCTTGCCGGTAAGTAAATATTTTCTGGGAGTCGATGTAGGTTCGGTCAGTACCAATATCGTGCTCCTCGATGAAGATGGAACCATAGCCCAGACCATGTATTTGCGGACCCAAGGCCGCCCTATGCAGACGATTCAGGAGGGAATGCGGGAGCTGCGTGCCTGTATTGGCTCGGCTGCGGAGATCAAGGGAGTGGGAACCACGGGCAGCGCCCGTCAGTTAGCGGCTACTCTGTTAGGGGCCGATGTGGTGAAAAATGAAATCACGGCCCATGCTGTAGCTGCTTCCCGGATGAATGCCAAAGTCCAAACCATTTTAGAAATCGGCGGACAGGATTCTAAAATCATCATCCTGCGCAATGGGGTTGTGGTGGACTTTGCTATGAATACGGTCTGTGCAGCAGGAACCGGGTCGTTTTTGGATCAGCAGGCGTCACGTTTAGGGATTCCCATCGAAGAATTTGGGGTGTTGGCCTTAAAAGCTCAACATCCTGTACGCATCGCCGGGCGGTGTTCCGTTTTTGCGGAGTCGGATATGATTCATAAACAGCAATTAGGTCATCCTCTCCCGGATATTATCGCCGGGCTATGCCAGGCCATGGTGCGCAACTATCTCAATAATGTAGGGAAAAACAAAGAGATCCTGGGGCCGGTATTTTTCCAGGGTGGGGTGGCGGCCAATCCGGGGATTCGCCAAGCCTTTGAAGAAGAACTGAGCCAAGAGGTCATTGTTCCTGAGCATTTTTCAGTCATGGGAGCCTTGGGCGCTGCTTTCCTGGCTCAAGAACGCTTCCTGAACAAAAAGAGTCCGGCTACGAACTTCCGGGGTTTGAAGATGGCTGAAAGCCAGTTTCAAGCGCGGAGCTTTGATTGCAAAGGCTGCAGCAATCACTGCGAGGTGGTGGAGATCAGGCAAGAGGATAAGGTGCTGACCCGTTGGGGAGATCGGTGTGGGAAATGGTCTGTTGCGGATGTGGAGCCTATAGAAATAGCTGAGGTAAGGGACCAACAGAACTTAGCGTCTGGGTCTCACAAATAGGAGATCCAGAGCAACCAGAATTAAGATAGCGATCAGAATGGTCGCCAGGCCCCGGTCAGGAATGATAATTCTTGGCTCACCCCAGCCATAGGTTAGGGTGTTGGGGTAAGCGGGGGCAGGGGGCTGTACAGGAGGTTGGGCCGGAGCGGGCATGGGATAGGAATAAGAATAAGAATAAGAAGGAAGAGAAGGCCGCCCATAAGATAGATGGGCATTGCCATAAGGATAGATGCACTGAGGATAGGTGTATTGTGGATAGGGATTTGGATAGGTGGAATACGCCCCTGGATGCCCATAGGGATAAGGGGAACTGGGATAATAATTTCCTGAGTAGTCATAAGATCCCCGTGAACCGAACAGAGAGGAGTTCATAGGCTACCTCCATTCAAACCGATTTAAGTGGGGTCAGCCGAATTAGAGAGAGTGGCTTGTGCTGGGATAAGAAAACCATGCCCAAGCCTTTTTCACGTCACACATGTTTAAGCCTTATTCTGAATGAACATAATTAAAAGAGATGAAAATGACAAGGTTTTGACATGGTATTATATTCCAAATTTTTGCTGTTTGCTACTCGGCCGAAGGTTGACGCTCCAGGATTTTGCTTTACTGCCGGTCACTCAATAAGCTGCACGGACAAAACTAATGCGAAAGGCTCTCCGCTCCGAAAGGTCCACCTGCGCCGCTAAGTCATTCTCTATAGCTTGGCGGCTTGGGCGAAACCCTCGCCCGGGTTTCGTGACTAAATCAGCTCCTTAAAAGCACTGTTTTCGCACTTGTTCTCATAGCCGGCTGGAAACGTCCTGTTTCCAACCTTTCTCCGCTGCGTGCTTTTCGCGAAGTTTTGTTTCCGCTCGCTTAAATTCGCTTCCTGCTGTAAAGCTAGGCGACCCGAGATTTTTTTAAAGCAAAAAAAATTTTCTCCAGGGTGTATAATGCCTTGCAAATTGTTTGATGCTATGGGAGGGAATTTTTATGGATATGGAGTGAGGAAAGATGGACAAAAAGAATCTCAGGAATCGACTGATTCACTTCATTCATACTTATGGATTTAATGCTGTTCTGGGCTTTGGCCTGGGGATTGTCATTGTGTTTGCTGTGTTTTTGTTTTCGGGGAGACAGGATCTTTTTGGCCAGGAAGCACGCAGCAGGAACATGATCCAAACCACTTCCCAGGAGGAGAATATAGCTCAGAATCAAGACTCCTCCGGCCCCGGTGAAGCAGGAAATTTAAAAAACACAGCGGACGAAGCATTGCCTGAGAATACTCTAAGCAATGAAATCTCCAGTGAACTTGCCCTGAAGGACCGGGTTACAGTGCTGCTTATTGGTATGGATAACCGTCCCGGAGAAGCGCTCAGCAATACGGATACTCTGATGGTGGCCAGCTTGGATCAAAAGAGCAAAAAAATGGTGTTGCTTTCTGTTCCCCGGGATACTCAGGTTATTCTTAATCAAAAAAAAGAAAAGGTCAATGCCATAGCGCGTTTGCAAAAGGGAGCAATCTCAACCCAACAGTATCTGCAGGAGCTGCTGGGGACCCCCATTGACGGCTATGTCTTAACCAATTTCCAAGGATTTAAAAATATTGTGGATGGCCTGGGCGGAATTACTATTGATGTGGAAAAAGATATGTACTACGATACGGGAGAGGCCCAGGACCGTTTTATCAATCTTAAAAAAGGTATCCAACGTCTCAATGGCACCCAGGCCTTGCAATATGCCCGTTTTCGTAATGATGAACTGGCGGATATTACCCGAACTTCCCGGCAGCAGGAAGTGATGAAAGCCATTGTAGCTGAAGCCACGACACCCCGGAATATTCCCAAGCTTCCCATCATCATCCCTAAGGTCTATCAGGCCATAGATACCAATCTCAATCTGGGGCAAATCTGGGCCTTAGCCATGGCCTTTAAAAATAAAGATACCTATGAAGTGATCAATCAAACTCTTCCGGGTCAATTTTCGGATGAAGAGGGAATCAGCTATTGGAAGGTCAACCCGAAGGAGACCAAGGTCATTCTGAACCGGCTTTTCCAGGGTAAAACCTCCCCAATTTTTGAAACGATCCAAAAGGTTCATGTGCCTGCCCAACCTCCGGCAAGCAAAGAAACCAAGCCTGAGAGCGAACCAGACGATGTGAAGGAGAAGGTTCAGGATGGGGATAAAGGGTCGATAACCGTTGAAGTTCTGACCACCGAAGTCAAAGAATCAGAAACACAACCCCAAACAACAAAGGAAAAACCTGCCAAAGCCGAACTTACGGAACAGCTTAAGCAAGATCCCTCTAAAGGGAAGGGGTCACAGACCCGGGATGGGGAGATAACCTTCGAAGTCCTTGACTAAGTAGTCCTTGAATAAGCCTTTGAATAAGAAGAAGTACCTTGTCATTTCCTGTAAACAAAGGTATAATATTTGAGGCATTCCTAGATAGATATAGGATACAAAATGGAGGTTATTGGATGGATAAGTTGTTCGAGAAGTTGAAAGAGTATTTACATATGGATGATGAGATTCCCTTTGATGAGTTCTCTCAATACTATAAGAGCCTGATTGAATGTTTAAATACCACCTTTGAGGAAATGGATCAAGATACCCGCATCAAAGGCCGTTATGCCTGCTCAATCGTTCAGGCTAATGCAGAATCCCGGGAAAAGCGGGAAAAGAAGAATGCCAAAGCCTTTAAGAAGATCAGTGCCAAAACCGCTTTTTGGATGAATGCCATTAACTACCGGCTGCTTAAAGAGGGTCTGACTCAAGCTGAGATCGATCAAGCGATGGAAGCTATTAATGACAGTATTTAATACACGGGAAATCTGCAAAGCACTTCGTACGCGAGGTGCTTTGCTTATGGGTGTTCCTTTTCTTGCTGGAGTTGCCAGATAAATGATATAATTATGGTTAATCTTTTGTAGTGAGAACGAATGATAAGGAAGTAAACTATGATTGTCATATTAACCCATCGCCAAATGGATTTTGATGCTTTGGCATCCATGGTCGCTGCCCAAAAGATTTTTCCGGATAGCCTGATGGTCGTGGATGGGAAATCCAACCCTTATGTTCAGGACTTTATTGCCTTGGCCAAGGACAGGCTGCCTTTTTCCCGCCCCAAGGATGTGGATTGGGCCAAAGTGGAAAAGATTGTCTTGGTGGATACCCATAATTTGCAGCGGGCAGCGGGGATTAAGGAAGGGGTATTTGATCAGATACCCCTTGTTATTTATGATCATCATCCTTATTATGGCTCTCTTACTGAGGAGATGCATATTGAAAGCATCGGTTCCTGTACCACGTTGCTCATTGAGGAGCTTAGAAAAATGGCCGTCCAGCTCAGCCCTTTTGAGGCGACACTTCTTGCTCTGGGCATCTATGATGATACAGGCAGTCTGCTTTTTGAAAGTACTACAGTGCGGGATGTTAAAGCCGTCGCCTATCTCCTTGAACAAGGAGCGAATTTGGGAGTTGTGGCGGAATATCTCCGTAAACCTTTAATTGAAGAGCAAAAAGAACTTCTGCAGCAGCTCCTGGATAATGGGAAGACTGAGGATTTCCGAGGTCAGCCTGTCTATATTTCCTGGGCAGAAAGCGAAGACTATGTGGGCGGTCTTGCCCTTTTAGCTCATCGAGTGGGAGAGATGGAAGGGGCGGAGACTTTATTTCTGGTGGTTCAGATGGAGAACCGCGTCTATCTGGTGGGACGCTCCCGGGGACGGGGGATTGAAGTCAACCGCATTACCCAGGCCTTTGGGGGAGCGGGGCATACCCGTGCTGCTTCAGCTACTGTGAAACATGCTTCCGTGGCTGAGATTCTCAAGCAACTCAGGGGGGAATTGGCACAGCAGGCTCACCGTGTTAATCGGGTCAGAGATATTATGAGCTATCCGGTTAAAACCGTATCTCCGGAGATGAAGCTCAGTGAGGTAGAGCAGATTCTGCTTAAATATGGTCATACAGGGGTGCCGGTAGCCCAGGAAGAAAAACTGGTAGGCATCATTTCCCGCCGGGATGTGGATAAAGCCATCAAGCATGGGCTGGCTCATGCTCCGGTCAAAGGATTTATGACCAAGGATGTGGTGGTTGTGGATGCCGATGCCAGCTGGGAAGACGTGCAAAGGACCATGGTTCAGCATGATATCGGCAGGGTTCCCGTTCTGGAAGAAGGAAAACTGGCAGGGATCGTTTCCCGTTCCGATATTCTGCGCATTATTCACGGCAGCGCCGTTCCTACGGAAATGTCACTGACCCGCCATCGCAGCTTAGCGATGCGGGAAGATATCCTGCGCTTGTTTGAGGAGTTGCCGGAGCAGATCCGCTCTTTGTTGGCAGCAGCTCAGCAGGTAGCCGATCAATTAGAGTATTCCGTATTTGTCGTTGGGGGATTTGTACGGGATATCCTGCTTAAGGTGCCTACTCAGGACTTGGATTTTGTCATTGAAGGAGACGGACATGCCTTTGCCCGGGCTCTTGCTGATCAGCTTCAGGACGCTCAAGTGGTATTCCATGATCAATTTGGCACCGCCCGTTTGGATTTCGCCGACGGCTCCCACCTGGATGTAGCCAGCTCACGCCGTGAAGATTATTCTTCCCCCGGTGCACTGCCCCAGGTGGAGGAATCTCGTTTGCGGGATGATATGTTCCGGCGTGATTTTACCATCAATGCCATGGCCATAGCCATTAACTCCGTCCGCTATGGCGAGCTGGTGGATTATTATGGGGGCTTAAGAGATCTGAAACAAGGAGAAATCCGTTTTCTTCATAATCTCAGCTTTATCGAGGATCCTACCCGCATTCTCAGGGCTCTGCGTTTTGCCGGCCGTTACGGTTTTCGCCTGGCTAAGGAAACACGGGAGGGACTTTATACGGCTTTGGATGCAGGTGTCTTACAGAAACTAAGTAGCGAACGGTTCACCGAAGAATTCATGCATATGCTTTCTGAATTGAAGTTTGGAGTTATGGGAGAATCCCTGCTTCTTATGGGCGTGCTCCGCAAGTGGTTTAGTGCCGAACTGCCCTGGGATTTTACTCATCCGGGGCTGAATCAAGCCATTTCTCCGGAAAGAAAATGGCTGATCTGTCTGCGCAGGATGGACAGGTCCCAGTTTGCGAGCATTGAGGAAAAACTTCGTTTAGCCAGGGAGCTCAAGGGGATAGCCTATAAATTCTTTGACATTATGGATGGACTTCTATCCTTAGGCATAGGAGAAGAAGGTTCTGAAGCTTCTTCATATGCCCGGGAAAAGATTTCTTTAGTGAGTTTGGATCAGTATCTTGAAGGTATACCGGCCATCCTTATGGAAGTTCTGCTCTGGGATGAACGATTCCGGGATGCTTTGACAGCCTATACGGATGCAGTCAGGGCTATCCGCCAGACCGTGGATGGCATGACGTTGCGGCAATGGGGGGTTAAAGAAGGACCGGAGATTGGCCGCATTCTTAAAGCTGTCCGCCTGGCTTGGCTGGAAAGCAAGCTGCAGACAGAGGAAGAAGAGAAGGAATTTGTGCTGGGGTTGCTAACGACTGGCTTGTCAAACCGACCGAAGGGGGAAACTACGTGTTTAACTTAACCACCATCATAGCCAACATACCTGCCTTACTTGTGGGGTTTGCCTTTCATGAATATGCTCACGCCTGGGTGGCGGATCGTTTAGGAGATCCGACTCCCCGCAGCCAGGGACGTTTAACTCTGAATCCCTTTGTCCACCTGGATATCTTTGGTACCCTCATGGCTGTACTTTATTCCTTTGGCTGGGCTAAACCGGTCATGACCCAACCTCACTATTTCAAAGGGAATAAAGAGCGGGGAAGAGTGCTGGTGTCCGTTGCCGGTCCTCTGGCCAATCTGTTGGTTGCTTTTATCGCTATGATGCTTTGGATCTTAACCCTGGCCTTCCTGAAGGATTCGTCCTGGATCGGCACAATATCGACTATATTCATGTCCCTGGTGATTATGAACTTGGGTCTTGGGGTGTTTAATATTCTGCCGATTCCGCCTTTAGATGGTTTTTCTATCTTAAGAGGGGTTGTTCCCGGGCGGTACAGCAAGGTTCTTGATACCCTGGAGACTTACGGTATGTTCATACTGGTTATAATACTATTTACCAACTTTTTGGGAGTAATACTGCAGCCTGCAGTATCCGGCCTTTACGCTTTTTATCGTGATACCGCTTTGTTTTTGTTGTCACCTTTTATCGGCTAAAGGCAATGGAAAACCTAGAACTGAAAGGGGTTTTATAAGTGAAAGGTAGAATTTTTAGCGGCATGCGCCCCACGGGGAGCCTGCATATTGGACATCTCAGTGTCATCCAAAATTGGGCCGCACTGCAATCGGAATATCAAAGCTACTATGGCATTGTGGATCAGCATGCTCTGACCACGGGTTATGAGGATGGCTTGGATTTTGGCGCACTTATCCGGGAGATTGCCCTGGATTGGTTGAGTGTGGGCATTGACCCGGATCAGTCGGCGGTTTTTGTCCAATCTCACATTAAGGAACATGCGGAATTGCATCTGCTTTTATCGATGATTACCCCTCTATCCTGGTTGGAGCGGGTACCGACCTATAAGGATCAAATGCAGCAGTTAGGCAAAGAAGGAGGCAAGGATATCGCAACTTATGGTTTCCTGGGCTATCCGCTTTTACAGGCTGCCGATATTCTGGTGTATAAGGCGAATGCCGTACCGGTGGGAGAAGATCAAATCCCTCATATAGAGCTGTGCCGCGAAATTGCCAGACGCTTTAACCACCTCTATGGTCCGGTTTTTCCTGAACCGAAGGCTCTGATCGGCAAAGTTCCCCTGTTACCCGGTGTCGATGGGCGTAAAATGAGTAAAAGCTATAATAATACCATCTCCTTAACGGCTTCCACAGCAGAGATCAAAGAAAGGGTTCAGCAGATGGTGACGGACCCAGCCCGCTTGCGTAAAGATGACCCGGGTCATCCCGAGGTTTGTGTAGTCTATAAATTCCATGAGGTGTATACACCTGAAGTCGCCGAAGTTGAGGAAAACTGTCGCGGAGGCAAGATCGGCTGTGTGGCTTGTAAGCGTCATCTGGCCGAGAACCTTGATAAGCTGCTGAGTCCTTTCCGTGAGCGCCGTGCCGCTTGGGAAGAGCCTGGTAAGGTTGAGCAGGTTTTAGAGCAGGGGGCTGAACAAGCCCGCCAAGTTACCCAGGAAACCATGAAAGAAGTTCGTCACGTGATGGGGCTGAGATGAGCAACGGGTCATCGGTAAGCCATAGTGCCAATACCGCCCCTTATGTGGAGCTGCCCGCATTTCAAGGTCCCATGGATCTGCTTCTGCACCTGATCCAGCAGGAAAAAGTGGATATTTACGATATTCCCATTGCCAGGATCACGGATCAATTTATCCAGGTCGTACGTCAGATGGAAGATCTGGATATGGAAGTGACCACTGAATTTCTGGTTTTAGCTGCCCAGCTTCTCCAGATCAAGTCCCGCTACTTGCTGCCCAAACCGGTTAAAGATGTGACCGTCGAGGAAGAAGGGGATCCGCGCCAAGAGCTGGTGGAACGGCTTTTAGCCTACCGGGCTTTTAAAGAGGCTGCGGAAACTTTGGGAGAGATTCAAATATCTTCCGGGCAACGGTACTTTCGTGAGGTGGATGTGGAGGGGCTGCGCAGTCAATTCACTCCGGCAGATCCTTTGGAAGGGATTCATTTTGAGGCCTTATGGCACGCTTTTCAGCGGATTATTGAAAGAGCGGAGCAGGGGGAAGAGATCAGGACGGTGGAACCGGATGAAATCCCCATTGAAGTGATGGTCAATGATGTACTGCGCCGGGTCATCCTGCATCCCCGCGGCCTGCGCTTCAGTCAGTTGATTCGGGGCACCAAACGTATGGAGATTATTGTTTCTTTTTTGGCTTTACTGGAGTTGCTGAAGTCAGGAAGAGTGCATTGTGAACAAAGCTCACAAAACGAGGAGATTTTTGTATTTCCTACAGAAAAAGCTTGGGAGTTTACTGAAGGGGAGTAGATGATGCTGTTTCGGGAAAGAGAAATTGCGGGAGTCGAAGCGCTGTTATTTGTTGCCGATAAACCTCTGACCAAGGAGCGTTTAGCAGAGATCCTTCAGTTAAGCAGTGAGGATATTGCTGAAATACTGTATGACCTTAAACAGCGCTACGCTGCACCCGTCAGCGGGGTTACCCTTATTGAAGTCAATGAAGGCTATAAGCTGGGAACCAAACCGGAGATGTCCGCTTATATAGAAACCCTTTATCATCAACCCTCCCAGGGACTATCGGGAGCGGCTTTAGAGGTGTTGGCCATCATTGCCTATAAGCAGCCCGTCACCCGGGGTGAAGTGGATTTTATCCGTGGGGTGCAATCCGATCGCTCCTTAGGGACTTTGGTGGAAAAAGGTCTTGTGAAAGATGTAGGACGCAAGGAGGGGCCGGGCCGGCCGATTCTTTACGGTACCACGGAACAGTTTCTGATTCATTTTGGACTTAAATCCCTGGAGGAGCTGCCGGATCTGAATTTTGAAAGGTTGCGGGAAGCAGCTCTGGCTGTGGACTTAACTGAAGACTAATGTGTGAATGGGTGAACCTTTTGGGGCTCACTCATTTTGTTTATGCCGCTTTTGCGGCTGCTCAGTCCAGGGTCATACTGCATAAAATTATGAACTAAATGACTTACAGCCTATTGATTTAACAAGACAATCGTTATATTATACCCCTAGGGGGTATAATATAACGATTGTCTTGTTAAAAGAGAGGGAGGCTGAATAAAGGGTGAAAGAAAACAAGTTAAGCTATTTAAAACAATGGTTTTTTTGGCCATCAAAAAATATTGTATTGGTAATTCCCCTAATCTTGCTCGCCGGTTTTCTTACAGGAATATGGATAGATACTGGTTCGTTGAAACAGATGATTTTACCGATCACGATGCTCATGATCTATCCGACAATGATCGGCTTTAGGGGCAGAGAGGTATTTAATTTTAATCATGGCAAGCTGCTTCTGACAGTTATGGGTTTAAACTTTTTAATTATTCCGCTCATAGCCTATCTTTTAGGGACGGGCTTTTTGCTGGCGGAACCGCAGCTTTTTGCCGGACTGGCGATTACTGCTCTGTTGCCGACGAGCAATATGACGATCGCTTTTACGATGTTAGCGAAAGGGAATGTACCGGCATCGATAAAGATGACAACTACCGGATTATTGCTGGGTTCATTTTTGGCCCCGTGGTATCTTTATCTGATGGTGGGCAAGTATGTTCCGGTCGATATACTTCTGACTCTTAAAACCATCGCTCTAGTCATATTGATTCCGCTGATTTTGGGGATGCTGACTTATGATTTACTCATGAAAAGGTACTCACAGGAACAGTTCCAAAAAAAGATCAAACCCTATTTACCTGCCGCCAGCACTTGGGGACTGCTTCTCATCATCTTTATTAGTATGAGTATGAATGCCAGGCGCATCCTTCAACACTTAGATGTATTTGCGATAGCTTTGGGGGTACAGCTTCTTTTTTATGGGGCCAACTATCTGTTGTCAATACTTGTAGGGCGTAAGCTTTTTAAAGAAAAAGATGCCTTGACTCTGGTCTTTTCTACGGTACTGCGCAATCTCTCTATTTCCATCGGACTGGCTGCCACAGCTTTTGGTGCAAATGCAGCCTTGATGGTTTCATTGGCCTTTCTGATTCAAGCGCAAGCCTCGGCTTGGTTTATTAAAATCAATGAAAAACGGAGCTTTTTTGAAAAACCGGCTTAATTGCTGAAGAAATTTAGTGGTGGTGAATAAAAAGTAACTTTTCGAAGCAACCTATACTCTTAGGATAATACGCGGGGGGATAATGGTGCAGATTCTTGCTCTTCTGGTTGCGATGTTTATTTGGTTAATGATGATCCTGTGGATCAAAGCATCCTTGGATTTTCGCTATTCCCGCATTGAGGAAAATGACGATCTGGAAATTAATCTTTCCGCTCTGGGCGGTTTCTGGAAGTTTCGGCTCAGTATTCCGACGATTAAGCTGGAATGGGAAGAAGGGCCTAAAATTGCGGCAGAGCAGGAAGCCCAGGCACCCACGGGTGAAACCAGGAAAGCCGTTCAGCAATTGAAAATGCGTTATTTCAAGAAGAGTTTTTTCTATGAACTCTTTCCCAATATTCCTTCCCTGCTGATCGCTTTTAGCCGTCTTAAAAAGAAGTTTTATCGGGGAATCCATTGTACAGAGTACGACTGGAAAATCGAATATGGTCATGAAAATCCTGCCAAGACGGCTTTGGTATCAGGGAGTTTCTGGGCAATGCTGGGCTATTCTATGGGAAGAATGTATAACCAGGTGACCATGGATGTTCAGGAACCGCGGATTATGGTGGTGCCTCAGTTTAAGAAGCCGGGTTTTCGCTGCGCTATTCAAAGCAGCTTCAATTTACGGATTGGCCATATCCTGTTGGTGGGAGCTGAATTGGCCAGGCTGATATGGCGCAGAATCAGAAAGTAGGGTTGAGAGCCGCAGCGCTTACAAAAACTTTAATGCATAGTTTTGGCGAAAAAAGACCATATTGTTATTATCAATGATTAAGTTTAAAGGGGTGGATAGCTATGGGGAATCATCCCATTGAAGCTTTAATGAAAAGTGCTATGGAAAGTATTCAAGCCATGGTTGATGTGAATACGATTGTCGGCGATCCAGTTGAGTCCCCGGACGGTTCGGTCATTATTCCTGTTTCCCGGGTGTGCTGCGGATTTGCCGCAGGTGGGAGTGAGTTTGCGCCTCCTGAAGGGGATCGGGACGAAGGAGATAAGAAGGATCAAGCGGCCGCTTTCCCCTTTGGCGGAGGCAGCGGCGCCGGGGTGTCGGTGCAGCCGGTAGGATTCCTGGTGGTGGGACACGGCCAGATACGTCTGTTGCCCATTGATCACAATGTGGTGATCGATCGCCTGTTTGATGAGATTCCGAATTTAATGGATAAGATATCTAATATGGTGAAGAAGGATAAATCCAATGATCAGGTAACCAAGGAAGATATCATTATCGTGGGTGAGCATTGATCACTCAGGGGGGCCATTATCCATCTGAATAGAGGACAGCAGCGCCTGAGCGTCTAAAGACCTGCTAACTCAAGTCAAGGGGGTGCCGCACTACGTTTGTAAGTAAACGTTTTGCGGCACCCCCTGCTCATCGCCCTCTTTGGTTATTTGGTGACTGTCTTACGGCAACAGCCGTTCAGCACCAGGATAAAGCACTTCCCCTTTGTTGTTCATAATAGTGATATCCTCTTTACGAAGAATCGCCTGTTGTGTACCTGCCTCCGCAACCTCTTCCACAATTAAGTCCGGAATAGCGTCGAGCGTCTCCTCTTTGAGCTCTTGTTCTACAGCCAGCGTAACGGCGCAGGAAAGAATTTCAGCAGCATCCCCACTCGGTTCAGCCGCTAAGTGAATACGTACCTTGTCACGGTCTGCTGCTATTTTATCAGCGATTAGCCCTTCCAGAAGGGTTTGTTTTTCGAGTATCCAAAGTAGATCTTCTCCATTCGCACTCATAAGCGGAGGGATAACTTTACTTTGTCCATTGGGCAAAACTTCAGTCATTTCCACTTTAACCCCTGGTACTTGCGCCGGCTGTTTTACGATAAAACCGACGGCAAGAAATAGTATAATGCACAGAATAGAAACGATTACTTTGGGCGATTTCTTCATCGAAACATTACCTCACTCATTAATATTCACATTAACAATTAACATGTGCCTTATTATTCGTTCTAAAGCTGAGCGAAACTTGCCTAAAGATTAGTGTTTTATTCGGCCAGATAAAGTTAACCTAATTATTCTATAATTTTCCTTAAAGATCAATGTTAAAGGTGGATTGTGATAAATCCACATAATCCGGCTCACGTAAGTGCATGTGAAAAACGGGACCTGTCCCTCTGATTCAAGGTCTAAATCCCATCATGACCACATAGATATTGACTTAGGGAGGGGAGGACATGGTCAATGCCATCTGGTTGTTTATGCTGGTTACGGGCATTATCGTGGCTGCCCTGAATGGGAGGATAGACACAGTCACAGAATCAGCGATGAAAGCAGCAGAATTGGGTGTGGAGACAGCGTTTGGCCTGATTGGAGTCATGAGCCTTTGGCTGGGACTCATGAAGCTGGCAGAGGAAGCTGGCTTCGTAAGAGCCTTGGCCCGTTTTTTTGGACCGGTGATTCGCCGGCTTTTTCCGACCATCAGGGAAGATAGTCCAGCCCTGGGGGCGATCATTTTGAACCTGAGTGCCAATGTTCTGGGCCTGGGGAATGCTGCCACACCTTTTGGGCTGAAGGCCATGCAGGAGCTGCAAAAGGAGAACCCTAACCCGGACACAGCCAGTCCGGCGATGATCACTTTTCTGGCTTTGAATACCTCCTGTATTACCTTGATTCCGGCCACCATCATCGCCGTGCGGCTGAAGGCCCAATCAGTTCATCCTACGGAGATTATCGGTCCGACAATTTTTGCTACAGGGTGTGCCATGACGATCGCCATTCTGGTGGATTATCTGATTCGGCGGAGGTCAAGATCATGAGCTTTATTGCAGAAATCTCCCGTTGGGCCATTCCTTTGCTGCTTTTGTTCATTCCTTTGATCGCTTTTCTGCGCGGAGTACCTGTGTATGAATCTTTCGTCACAGGAGCGGAAGAGGGCTTTAAAACCGCCATCAAAATTCTGCCTTTTCTGGTGGGGATGCTGGTCTCCATCCGTATTTTTGTGGATTCAGGTGCCTTAGAGATTCTGGCCGGATTATTGCAGCCCATCTTTATGATCTTTGGCTTGGATTCCGATCTCACGGCGATTATACCTCTGGCGGTTATGCGCCCCCTAAGTGGTTCAGGAGCCTTGGGAGTGGCGACTCAATTGATCAATCAGTATGGACCGGACTCCTTTATTGGCCGTTTAGCCTCCACTCTTCAAGGGAGTACGGACACCACCTTTTTTGTCCTGACCGTCTATTTCGGTTCGGTAGGAATCAAAAAATACCGCTATGCTTTGAAGCTGGGCCTTATGGCGGATCTGATCGGGTTGATCGCTTCTCTGTGGATTGTCCATAGGATGTTTTATTAAAGCGGTTCATGAGCATACTAAGGAGGATAAGGAGGCCTTAGTATGCTTTTTGTTGTGTTGCCCGCTTACAATGAGGAGGCAGGTCTGCAACCGCTCCTTGATGATATAAGCAAGGCCTGTCAGGGGATTCCCCTGCAAATTATTGTCGTCAATGACGCCAGCACGGATCATACCCTGCAGATTGCCCGGGATTATGCCCTAAATAACCCGGAGGTTCAGGTTCTGTCCCATACCCGGAACAAAGGGCTGGGGGGCAGCTTGATGACAGGGTTTAAGCACGTCTTTGCCCAGAGGAGAATGTTAGGGGAACAGTCTGGTGAATGGATAGGGCATGATGATGTTATCCTGACCATGGATGCCGATAATACTCATCCGGCAGAGCGTATTCCTCTTATGGCGGAGCTGATTCAGCAAGGGGCGGATCTGGTCGTGGCCTCACGCTATGCTCCCGGCGGCAGGCAATACGGTCTGAACCCATTGCGGCAGATTCTCTCCTGGGGAGCAGGCCAAGTCATGACCCTGTTTTTTCCTGTGGAGGGACTGCGGGACTATTCCTGCGGGTACCGGGCTTATCGGGCCTCAGCCTTGGAGAGTGCTTACATAATCTACGGGGAAGAGCTCATTGAAAGTCGCAGCTTTGCCGGAATGGTGGAGCTTTTAGTGAAGGTAGCGAACTATTGCCGGGAGATTCGGGAGATTCCCTTCGACTTACATTATGAGAAGAAACAAGGAAAAAGCAAAATGAAAATCTTAACCACTATTATGGGTTATTTTGCTTTAATCCTGCGCTTAAAGAAGGAAAAATGGGGTTGGGTGGAATGGGTAGGCGAGTAAATGGCATCTTAGTTCTTATTTTGATTTTGGGAGCGGTGCTGCGCTTCAAAGGAGTCACCAATCCCTATCTGGATGATCAGGGTTGGCGGCAGGCAGATACTGCAAGTATGGCTTTGAATATGCTGGGACATCTGGGGGATTTCCCTGATGTCCTTTTTCCTATGCTTAATTATGATGGCGCAGGCCCCCAGCCTGTGGAACTGGAGTTCCCATTCTTTCCCTACCTTCTGGCCTGGACTTGGACCTTGTTCGGCTGGCAGGATCTATGGGGGAGATTGTGGGGAATCTGCTTCTCCCTGCTTACCATCGGCGGAACCTATCAATTTGGCAGGCTGGCTTTATCTGAGAGAGCAGGCTTATGGGCGGCAGCTTTTTATGCCTTCCTTCCTTTAACCACTTACTATGGCCGGGTAGTTATGCCGGAGCCTGTGGCTCAGGCCTTCAGCATCTGGGCTTTAGCCGCCATAGTGTCCTGGCGGAACAATCCGACCCGAATGCAGTTGTGGGGGGCTTCAATTCTGATGGCGGGGGCGGTTTTGGCTAAGCTGCCCCAATTGATGATTTTTCCGGTGGCTTTGCTGCTGGGCTTTTATCCATTGCAGAAAAAAATCGGGAAACTAGGACTCTACAGCTTTTTATCTTTAGTTCTTCCTATGCTATACTATAGCTGGGTTCATTTCGGGGCCGGGGAGGCCAGTCAATTTGTCTCCGGGATCCTCTCCCATCAGGTTATGGAAGGCTCCGGAGGCTATGGGGAAATTCTTTATAAAAACTTAAAATCCGGATTGGGCTTGCCGCTGCTCTTGGCCTTAATGGGACTAGCCCTGATGATTCAAAAGAAAGCTCTCAAAAATGAAGGGTATCTTGCGCTGCTGTTATGGGCTGGGATCAGCAGTGTTTATCTGGTGGTCATCTGCCTGAGGATTCCTCTGGATTATTATCTGATTCCCATAGCCTTGCCGATCGTGCTATTGGCCGGATACACCCTGGATGTCTGGGGCGGGGATAGGGAAGGGAATGGAGTTCCTGCCTTTGTGGTGGGAATAGTGCTGATTGGATTGCTTTGGGTCAACCAAACTTTATATTATGGGTCAAAATATCAATGGAATGAGGAGCTTCTTACCCAGGCTCAGTGGCTTCGTCAACATACAGAAGCCGATAGTGTGCTGGTTTTAAGCGGTCCTCCGCCTATGACCTTATATTATTCCCAACGCTATGGCTATCGCCTAATCCGTGATGACTCACAAGCCTGGGAGGATTTGCAGAAGATACCCGGGGATTATTTGGTTGCTCTTCCCGACTCCCGGGGGGAGGATTTTTGGGAACAAGTAGAAAGTGCTTACTCTCAGGTCGGCCCCGGCGTGTATCAATTGAACGGGAAATAATAAGCTTTTAGGAGCGATTGGATTTGAATAGAAAGAATGAACGGGGTACGCCACGGCAGGAAGAACGCCTGCAAAAGGTCCTGGCCCAGGCCGGGATCGCTTCCCGCCGGCATGCTGAAGATATCATTGTCCAGGGGAGGGTTCAGGTCAACGGGGAAGTCATCCGGACCTTGGGAACTAAGGTCGTGTCCACGGACCGGATCGTCGTGGACGGCCGGCCCCTTCCCATTCCTCAAAAAGACTATGCCTATTATCTATTGCATAAACCCACCGGGTATATCACCAGTGTTACCGATCCCCAAGGAAGAAAAACCGTGATGGAACTCATGGAAAAAATCTCTCAGAGAGTTTATCCGGTGGGCCGCCTGGATTATGATACCTCAGGGCTGCTCCTTCTCACCAACGATGGGGATTTGGCTCACCGTTTAATGCATCCTTCCTATGGTGTTGAAAAGACCTACCGGGTAGAGGTGGGGGAGAAGATACCTGAACAAGCCTTAAAGCGTTTAGAAAGAGGAGTCCTTCTGGAAGACGGCAAAACAGCCCCAGCCCGTATAAGAGAAGTTTCTCCAAAGGGCCGGGGCTCTGGTCCTGCCTATGAGATTACCATTCATGAGGGACGGAATCGACAAGTACGACGAATGTTTAAAGCCATAGGTTTCCCATTAAGTGCCTTAAAGCGGATGCGTTTTGGCCCCTTGGAGTTGGACCCGTCTCTGGCGCCGGGGGCATTCCGCACCCTGTCCAAAACGGAAATCCAACACTTGCGCCAGGCGGTAAAACTTGCCTGACTAATGGGGCATATGCAGGGCGTGGTCAAGGGATTTATTCCATTTTTCAATATCCCGCCCTCCAAATTTTTGCAGGGCATTGGCGACGGAATTGACTTTTTCCTGCTCGGTGGTGATCAGGACAAGAAAATGTCCTGTTCTTACCTCATATTCATAATGACGGGCGCGCTCAGGGCTAAGGCCATAGCTTAACAAAGCTTCCACTAAGCCTTGCCCATGAGGACGGTGGAGAAGGTCATTGGCCAGGGGGCCGGCTACCACACATTCCCCCAGATTGGGAATATCCATAGGCGGAGCTTGAACCAACCAAGCGTTAAAGCGGTCAAAATTAATTTCCGGCGGTACAAAAGCCAGCTCGTTGGCAACCTCTTCTTTGAAATCACCTTGATGAAGATAGCCGGCCCGGACAATAACCGAAATATTGCTGTTGGCTAAGGATTCCCCTTGGATTTCTTCTACAGCTTCTTTGGTTTGTTGGGGCCCTTTAAATACAGCAAGAATCGTTCTGCTCATTTTTATCCCCCTTCATGATTTTTGTTAGTATATCCATTGAACGGGACTTCATTCAGAGGGGATTCAGCCCCTGCTGAAAGTCAGTCAGATTAGTTTAATGTAAACGGCGCGCCTCACATGAAGAGGAGAAGGAGAATTTGAAACCTTGCCGAATTAAGAGGTAAACTTGATAGTTCAAGATCAGCGGATGGGCACCATCAGGGGTTTAGGCGTTAGAGTATCCATTAAAGATTGATTCATAGAGCATAACTAAGTGTGGCAGGGAGATGAAGAATGAAGATTCGTATTGGAAATGAAGTGCTGACAGAACATATCCGGGCCAGAATCCGTTTGGATTTTCGTGGGGAAGGGAAGAGCGGGCGTTTTATATTCGGAGGGAAAACCCAGGAAGAAATAGCTGAACAGGTCCGTGAGCAGGAAGTCGCCTTACTGAGAAATGTACCCATGCAGGGAATATTCCTTGAAGACATCGACGTGAGCCTTGATTTGTATACTGTCACTGAATCCGATGGACGGCGCAAACGGGAGGTTGCCTACGCCCCCATTATCTTAACACTAAGGCTGGAAAACCTGGACGATCTGCTCCCCTTCACTGTGAAACCGGAATTCCGTAAAATTGAATTTCTCAGCCCGGAGAACCTGCAGATTCACCGGCTGGATGTGGAACGGCTTTTCTTCCGGGTAAGCCAATCTATCCAGGAGGAAGTTAAAAAAGCAGAATTGCGCTTTCAGTAAAAATAAACCCAGTTGAGGACTGGGTTTATTTTTTTGCTTATTTTGGGGACTGTGTATGATATTTTCTCAAGAATTGCTAATAATAACCTTTGAACATCACTATTCAACAAGTATCTCAAAAAAGAAAGGTGGAATTCATACATGCCTTGGACTCACAACTATTCTGCTTTAGGAGGAAGTATAGCACTGACAGCTTTAGTTGTTTCGATCCCTATTTTCTTCCTCTTATGGGCACTGGCCATTAAACGTATGAAAGGACATATTGCGGGTATGTCGACCCTGCTCATTACCCTTGTCATTGTTGTCCTTGTCTACAAGATGCCGATCTCCATCGCTCTTTCAGCAAGCCTTTATGGAATTCTTTATGGGCTATGGCCGATTTCCTGGATCGTGGTTACCGCAGTGTTCTTATATAATTTAACCGTTGAGGCCGGCCAATTCGATGTCATTAAAGGCTCTATCTCCTCAATTTCCAATGACCGGCGGATCCAAGCCTTATTGGTGGCGTTCTGTTTTGGGGCTTTTTTAGAAGGAGCTGCCGGGTTCGGTGCACCTGTGGCTATCTCAGCCTCGATTCTGATCGGCTTAGGCTTTAACCCACTCTATGCAGCAGGGCTTTGCTTAATTGCCAACACGGCGCCCGTCGCCTTTGGCGCCATTGGCGCACCAATTATCGCAGCCGGTGCAGTCACCGGCATGGGGGATTTTGTCATTTCCCAGGCGATAGGACGTCAACTGCCTTTCCTATCGGTGATCATCCCTATCTATCTGGTTGTGCTTATGTCCGGTTGGAAAGGAGCAAAGGAGGTTCTTCCGGCAGCTCTTGTGGCAGGGATATCCTTTGCCGTTGCCCAGTGGTGGTCCTCTAACCATCTGGGTGCCTATTTGCCGGATATTATCTCTTCTTTGTTCTCCTTGATTGTCCTGACCTTGTTCCTGCGTGTATGGAAGCCTAAAAATAACTGGCGCTTCCCTCATGAAGAAGGTAAAGAGGAAAATGTGGTTGCGCAAAGATTTACGGCAGGGCAGATTATCAAAGCCTGGTCGCCTTTTGCCATACTCACTGTCCTGGTGGGAATTTGGGGAACCCCCGGGTTCAAGACTTGGGCTACCAATGCAGGGCTTTACGTCAATATAGCTCATTGGCCGGGATTGGATGGGCTGGTCTATAAGGCGGCTCCCATTGTCGCCAAGCCGACCGTCTATGCGGCAGCCTATAAATGGGATTGGTTTTCTGCCGCCGGGACAGCCATTTTAATCTCTGCCATCATCTCCATGTTCATTCTCGGGGTTAGCCCGGGAAGAGCCTGGAAGGTCTTTGTCAAGACACTTAAACAATTAACCTTTGCGATTATCAACATTGCTTCTGTTCTAGGGTTCGCCTACTTAGCCAACTATTCAGGGCTGTCCTATACCTTGGGTCTGCTCTTTGCTTCGACAGGTTCCCTGTTCCCCTTCCTGTCTCCTGTATTGGGATGGCTGGCAGTGTTCCTCACCGGTTCGGACACCTCGGCCAATGCCTTGTTTGGTAAATTGCAGCAGGTCACCGCCGAGCAGATCGGAGTCAATCCGGTCCTGACTGTAGCGGCCAACAGCTCCGGCGGGGTTGTGGGCAAGATGATTTCTCCCCAGTCCATTGCGGTGGCGGCGGCGGCCACATCCCTGGTGGGGAGGGAGTCAGAGCTGCTGCGGTTTACCCTCAAGCATTCCCTGATTCTATTGCTCGTCATATGTATTATGATTACTCTGCAGGCCTATGTGGTTCCGGGAATGATCCCGGTGATCACGGCTGGGCCGTAAAGGGAAATATTATATATAATTAAAATCAAGAGCGTCGGAAAGGAAGGGGAGCCATCTCCTTCCTTTTTAGTTGGAAACTTATAAAAGATTCCAAATTGAAATTCTATTCGACATAGTAAGTGAATTTATTCTTTTAGTTGCTTTTCTATTGCAAATGATGCGAATTTAACATACAATTACCCCTGGAGGTCAGGCCAGAGTAAAGTAAAACTCTTGGTCCGACCATTAAAATTGGCCTACTTGGCCTGACCATACTATGATAGGAGGAATTAAACAGAACATTATAAAAAATAAGAATATTTAAATCAAATTAACAAACGCACATAAATTATTCTGAAAGGTGGATTTAACTCATGCCATGGACACAGGATTACGCAGCACTTGGCGGCAGCCTTGGCTTAACTGCACTTGCTGTTTCAATTCCCATCGTATTTTTATTTTGGGCTTTAGCCGTAAAAGGTATGAAAGGGTATGTCGCAGGACTGATTACCCTTGCTATAAGCATTGTGGACGTTATTCTTGTTTATAAAATGCCGGTGACTCTGGCCCTTTCTGCTACGGCATATGGTATGCTTTATGGACTCTGGCCCATTGCCTGGATCGTTATTACCGCAGTTTACTTATACAATTTGACGGTCGTGTCCGGTCAGTTTGACATTATTAAAAGTTCTATCGCTTCCATTTCCGATGACCGTCGTCTGCAGGCTCTTATTGTCGCTTTCTGTTTTGGAGCCTTCCTGGAGGGTGCCGCCGGCTTCGGAGCTCCTGTAGCTATTACCGGTGCTCTGCTCATCGGTCTTGGCTTTGACCCCATCAAGGCAGCCGGACTTTGCCTGATTGCCAATACCGCTCCTGTGGCCTTCGGTGCCATCGGTGCACCCATCATCACTGCAGGTGCAGTCACCGGCATGGGTGACTTTGTTATCTCCCAAGCCGTAGGTCGCCAGCTTCCTTTCCTCTCCGTCATCATTCCTCTCTACCTTGTTGTTTTGATGGCTGGTTGGAAATCTGCTAAAGAAGTAATGCCCGCTATTCTTGTTACTGGCTTTTCTTTCGCCGTGGCTCAATGGTGGTCTGCCAACTATCTGGGTGCCTATCTTCCCGATATCATCTCTTCTTTGTTCTCCTTGGTGTGCACTACGGTCTTCCTGAAATTCTGGAAGCCTAAAACCATATGGCGTTTCCCTCATGAGAGAGGTACCAAGGAACCCGAAGTTAAGAAATACACCGGAGGTCAAATTGCCAAAGCATGGTCTCCCTTCGTTATTCTTACTGTCATGGTGACCATCTGGGGAACCCCCTCATTTAAAACTTTCATCCTTGATAAATTGCACCTTGTCCTGAAATTCAGCTGGCCCGGTCTTGACGGCATGATCTATAAAGCAGCTCCCATCGTGGCTAAACCTGCCGTCTATGAGGCCATCTTCAAATGGGATTTCCTGTCTGCCGGAGGTACGGCCATTCTCATCGCTGCCATTATCAGCACCTTCATTTTAGGAATCAAACCGTCTACAGCGGTCAAAGTCTTCGGTGATACCCTGAAGCAATTGATGTATCCTGTTATCAATATTTCTGCAGTACTTGGCTTTGCGTACCTGGCTAACTACTCCGGCCTTTCCTATACCTTAGGATTATTCTTTGCTTCCACCGGTGCTTTCTTCCCTGTTCTTTCTCCAGTATTGGGTTGGTTAGGTGTATTCCTTACCGGTTCTGATACCTCGGCTAATGCCCTCTTTGGTAAACTGCAACAAGTTACCGCAGAGCAGTTGGGCATGAATCCTGTACTCACTGTGGCAGCTAACAGTTCCGGTGGTGTCGTAGGCAAAATGATCTCGCCTCAATCCATCGCCGTGGCAGCAGCGGCTACCACATTAGTCGGCCGCGAGTCCGAGCTTTTCAAATTTACAGTGAAGCACTCACTGGCCATGTTGGCAGCTGTCATTGTTATTATTTGTCTGCAAGCTTATGTGGTGCCCGGCATGATCCCTGTTATTGCTGATGCCGCCGCCTTCCTCCATTAAGATTGAAGCATTTATAGAGTAGACAACTTATTTCAAATAAGTTATATTAAAAATATTATGAATCAATAATGGGAAGTAGTTAAACTACTTCCCATCTCTTTCTATAGTGGAGGGTATCATGGATTTAAAACCTATCAAAACGAAGAAAATATATGAGGAAATTATCGAGCAGATACGGGTATTGGTGGTTAAAGGGGATCTGAAACCGGGGGATCGCCTGCCATCTGAGCGGGATTTGGCGGTGCGCCTTAATGTCAGCCGTGCTTCTGTTCGCGAAGCCCTTAGTGCTCTGGAAATGATGGGGCTTTTGGAGATTCGCAGCGGAGAGGGAACCTATATTAAGAAAATTAATTTAGATTCGGTTGTGACACCTTTAACATGGGTGTTGAGCATGGAGAAAGACACCATTCTGGAACTGCTTGAAGTTCGCAAAATGCTGGAGGGCCAAACTGTAACTTTAGCTGCCAAAAGGGCGACTTCCGACGATCTGCGTGAGTTGGAAGGGGCGCTGAAAGCGATGCATGACGATGTACAAACCGGTCAACTAGGGGAAGAAGCGGATCTGCGCTTTCATTATGCCGTAGCCAGAGCCAGCAAAAATAAGATTTTGCTCAGGCTTATGAATGCTATATCCGATACAATGCACCAGTCCTTAAAAGCCAGTCGGGTGCGCCTTTATGAAGAGCATGCTACACCGGAAATTTTATATAAGGAACATGTTCTCATCCTGGATGCTATTCAGATGAAAAATGATGAACAAGCCCGTCAGTATATGGTGGAGCATTTGGCGGGAGTTGAGAGACGGCTCCTGAATTATTACTCCAGTAATAATGTGTAGGGAGCATAAACCAGCAGTTTTTATTTTAGTTTAAATAATAGGTTCAGAATTGAGAAATTTGTTTTAATTGACAGAAAATATTGCTGTCAATGCGGAGTTGTTCATGATAAACTTAAGTGGGAATTGAGGGCTGGGCTTAAGGAGAGAGTAAAAGTTGGAGCTTAAACCGATTAAGACACGAAAAATTTATGAAGAAATCGTCGAGCAAATTCGTGAACTGGTAGCTCGCGGGGAACTCAAACCCGGCGATCGACTGCCTTCAGAACGGGATCTGGTGGAGCGCCTGAAGGTGAGCCGCGCTTCGATTCGAGAAGCTCTCAGTGCCTTGGAATTGATGGGCTTGCTTGAAGTGCGCAGCGGCGAGGGGACCTTCGTTCGTAGACTGCGTTCCGAGTCGGTTGTGGCACCTTTAGCGTGGATGCTTACTATGGAGAAGGGTACAGTACTCGAATTGCTGGAGATTCGTAAAATTCTTGAGGTCCAGGCTGTAGGGATGGCGGCTGAACGTGCCGAAGCAGAAGATATACGAGAATTATCTGCGGCATTGGAGCTCTTGCAAGACGATTTAAACAGTCCCACTTCCGATGGCTCTTCAGATCATCGCTTCCATTATGCTATTACACGGGCAACGAAGAATAAGATTATGATTCGGCTTATGGATACCATATCGGATCTTATGAAATATAGCCTTAAGGCAAGCCGTTCGAAGCTTTATGAAGGCAAATACACTCCGGCGCTGCTTTTTCAGGAGCATAAAAAGATTTATGAAGCGATTGTGGAAAAGGATGTGGAAAAGGCCAGGAACTATATGCTTGCCCATCTTACCGGAGTCGAGGAAGAGATCTTAAAAGGTTTTGATGAAGAAAATGGGGTAAAGACACTTAATTGAAAGGTTGAAATAGGACAGGAAAGTATTGGGACAGGGCGCAAAAGGCTCTGTTCTTTCTTTTCTCAGTTAAAACGTTTATACTAAACCTAAAGAATAAATTAAGTGGCCCTAAGAGGTGAAGCAGATGCTCAACACATGTCAAATGGTCTATCACCATAAGAATTGTTTAAATACTAAAAAACCCTATGCCAAGCCTTGCCGGCTATGCATAGAGGCCTGCCCTCATCAGGCTATCTCTGAATATCGTGAAATTGATGCCAAAAAGTGTACCGAATGTGGGGCATGTATGGCCGTTTGCCCCAGTGATGGTTTTGTGGATCGTTCGACGGATCTCCTGCACACCTATCTTGAGGAGCATGGGGAGATTACTCTCAATTGTCCTCAGGCAGCCCCTCTGGGTTTTGAGATACCTTGTCTGGGAATCATCGATGGCGATTTATGGCTGGCCCTGATGCATGCCGCCAAAGAAAAGAAAGTAGTGATTCATACAGGCAAATGCGCAGAGTGCCCCGATAAAAAAGCCTGTGCTTCAAGCGTGAAAACCTTCAAAGCCATTCATGAGGGCTGGCCCGATCATCCCCCGCTAGTCATTCAAGTAAGCCCTGATCAATCAGGGGAGGCGGAAACACCGGGAACTGGTCCCCAAAGCAGAGCTGCCCTGCCCAAAAAGGAGCTGGGGGAAAAAAGCGGGTGGAGGAAGAAAGGCTGGGAGAAGCTCGAGACCATATTGCCTGGGTTGACTGCTGATGAAGCCTACCCAATCCCCCGTACACGCCAATTATTAGTAAAGCGGATGGAAGCAAATCCCCAGGATAAGATGCCCATACCTGCTTTGCAAGTGGGGAATAAATGCACCAGTTGCGGAGTATGTGCAGCTATCTGTCCCCAGGCAGCTCTTACCAAGAGGGAAAATGGGGATGAATTAACCCTGATCTATGAGCCTTATAAATGTGTCCGTTGTCAGCGTTGTGTCACTATCTGCAACCCGAAGACCTTGGAATTTGTGCCAAAGCAGCTATCCCATCGTCACTACACAGGCAAAATTCTTCTCCATAAGGGAAGTCCTAAGCATTGCACCCGCTGTGGCAAACAAGTATTCGATAATTCTGAGCCCCCAATGTGCGTCGCTTGCGCCTCTTCTTCCAGTGACAGCATCTTTAATTCTTAATTTCAGGACTCAGCCCTACTTTCATCCCCTAAAGAAACAAAACACGGCTAAGCCGTGTTTTCTCTGCCTATCCGTGATGGATAAGAATAAGCGAAGCTATAAGAAAGCTTGCTGGGATTAATCGGGATTAATTATGATGATGACCGCAGCCGCAGCCAGGGCCGTGCACATGCAGAGCAGGGGCGGCACCGTTTTGTCCGGAGGACTTTTTCTTAGCGGGCTCTCTTAAGAGTTGATCCGTTAGATGCCTGGTATGAGAAAGCGGCTGCTGTTGAATTTCCAGAGCCAGCTCAATGGTTTGACGCAGTGTTTCACTGGGCACTCCTAAAGCCTTGGCATCCGTAACGGCTGAACGAAGGCTGGCCAGGGCATTGGTAGCTGCGGCAGCAGATATCTGTATCAATAAAGTGGTTTTTTGATCCAATTCCATAGTGATTCCTCCCGTAATCGAATTTAAACCTAATATAGCATAAGAATGGGATAATCTCCAAACTTTATCAAGAAGGACATCAGGGCCAGGAAAGGATAAATGATGAAGAAAGAACGCGTTATTGTGGTCGGAGCAGGAGCAGCCGGACTTATGGCTGCGGGCCAGGCAGCCCTTAAGGGGGCTGAAGTGCTGCTCCTGGAAAAGAAAGAACGCCCCGGGCGTAAAATTGCCATTTCCGGTAAAGGGCGCTGCAATCTAACCAATGCAGAGAATGTGGGAGATTTTATTCAGAATTACCCAGGCAATGGGCGTTTTCTCCATGGCATATTAAGAGAATTTGATAATGTAAAACTTTGCGATTTCTTCGCCCAATATGGTGTTGAGACTAAGATTGAGCGTGGAGGACGAGTATTTCCTGTCTCGGATGATGCCGAGCAAATTGTTGAGGCCTTGCTCAAGTATATTATGGATGCGGGGGTGGAACTGGCCACCGGACAAACGGTGGAAGAGATACTCCTGGGTGAAGGAAAGGTCCGGGGGGTGCGCTTAGGCAATGGGAAAGTCCTTGAAGGAAAAGCTGTGATCATCTGCACAGGGGGAGGTTCCTACCCAGCCACAGGATCCACCGGAGACGGCTATAAGATGGCGGACAAATTGGGGCTTAGCGTTATTCCGCTGCGGCCATCTCTTGTTCCGTTGAGAACTTATGAAGATTGGGTGGCACAGGTGCAAGGGCTTTCCTTAAGGAATGTGGAAGCTACGTTGTGGTATGGCGGGAAAAAGCAGCGGACAGAATTTGGGGAGATGCTTTTTACTCACTTCGGCGTCTCAGGACCTATTATTCTTACTTTAAGCCGCTGGGCAGGAGAAGCATTGGCCCGCGGGGAAAAGGTCCGCTTGACCCTTAACCTTAAGCCGGCCTTAACGGCCGAGCAATTGGATCAGAGAGTGCAGAGAGATTTTAAGAAATATTTAAATAAGCAATTTAAGAACTCACTGGATGAGCTCCTTCCCAAAAGCTTAATTCCCCTAATGATCCAATGGTCCCGGATTCCCCCCGAGAAAGTGGTCAATAGTATCAGTAAAGAAGAGAGAAAGCACCTGGTCCATTTGCTGCAGGAGCTTCCTTTAACCATCAAGGAGACTCTGCCTTTAGCTGCGGCTATCGTGACCGCTGGAGGAGTGGATGTCAAAGAAATCGATCCCAAGACCATGGCTTCCAAAAAGATCAAGGGTCTTTATTGGGCCGGAGAAGTAGTGGATGTGGACGGAGTGACGGGTGGATATAACTTGCAGGCAGCTTTTGCTATGGGGTACCGGGCCGGCCGGGGAGCAGGGGAACACGCTTTAGTCGATGAGTAGTACTCTGTAACACCTAGAATCTGCACATTCTAAGATAAGAATCATGTCTTAGTTCCGCTAAGGTTGCATAAACTGGTGATGAGGTGAAGTTTATGCGTCGCTGGCAATTTTTTGGTAAGTATAAAAAACGGAGTGGGTTTATTCCTCGTTCCGTAAGAAGCGCACCCCGTGTCAAAAGCTATCGGCCCAGTGCTTCGGCGGGCTTGCTTAGATTCGAGAAGGTTATTATTCGGGCAGTGGTTCTCTCTGCTGTCTTCTTGGTTTTAGCTCAGATGGCCTTAGGGCTGGCCAAAGATCCTGTAGGTTACTATATTTCCGTGGCTCAGAACATAGAAGCCCCTTCCTTGGACAGTACACCGGTGTCAAGTACGGTTACCCCGAACCTGATTCAGGAAACGACTCCCCAAACAGCTCTGATCACCCTCAAGGCGGTCCCCGCTGCTCCGGTTCGCGTGATCCAAAATGGCAAAACTCTGGGAACGTTGGCCCGGGGAGAGTTGGAGATTCCTGTTCAAACAGGAGTAATTCAGTTGGATGGAACCAATGTCTCCGCTATTGTTCGCATCCAGGTGATTAAGAAAGATTCAGCCCTGACAGAGCCGCGGCTTAATCAGACCCTAATCATCGAGCATAATAGTCAAACCTTAAGAGTCGGGCGCTGAAGTATAGGTAAATAATAGAGAGATGTGGTCTTGTTCAGTACGCAATTATAATATCTGCCGAA
Source organism: Desulfitobacterium chlororespirans DSM 11544 (assembly GCF_900143285.1). Lineage (NCBI taxonomy): Bacteria > Bacillati > Bacillota > Clostridia > Eubacteriales > Desulfitobacteriaceae > Desulfitobacterium > Desulfitobacterium chlororespirans. The sequence goes on along the minus strand of NZ_FRDN01000009.1, from coordinate 102,957 downwards.
TAAGAGATTTGTAGAAATTTACCCCGTTTTATTGCCTGGGGCGGTTTAGCTATGCTATATTAAAGTATCTAAAGATTATATATCATTAATGGTTGGGGCAAACTTTGCGAAAGCAGAGGACGCTAAAGCTATGGGTCTAAGGTCGTTGCACAAGACCGGCTAGGATCGCCAGGCTGCAAGTAGTTAGAACTTCTTAGGGGAGAGTAGTTCCTTTTTGGACTACTCTTTTTTTTGTGTGCTTTTTTGCCCTATGGGGGAGGCTGGACGAGACTTTGGTAATTGCGCCTTTTGTAAGGCGTGAAAATATAAACTAACATGTACCCATTATTTTACTTGAGGAGGAAGGCCAGTGAGTACCCAGAAAAAGACGCTCAATTTTTTACAGGAGTTTTCAATACCCTTAATCCTAGGTGTCCTTATCGCCCTTGTGTGGGCTAATTCAGCACCGGAGAACTACCATCATTTTGTTCACAATGAAATTGTGGGCCATATATCCCTCCATTTCTTTGTTAATGATATCTTTATGGTGTTCTTTTTTGCCATGGCTGCGATAGAAATTACCCAAAGCCTGCTGCCCGGAGGAAGTTTAAATCCCCTTAAAAGGGCGATCAATCCTCTAATGGCCACCCTTGGCGGAGTTTTGGGCCCAGCCGTTGTATTTATTGGTTTAAATGCCCTGATCGGGAGTCCTGAGTTTGCCAGAGGCTGGGGTATCCCTACAGCCACCGATATCGCCTTAGCCTGGCTGGTGGCCAGGGTAGTGTTTGGAGCTCAGCATGCTGCGGTCTCTTTCTTGCTGCTCCTGGCTATTGTCGATGATGGCATCGGTCTGATGATTATTGCCTGCTTCTACCCTGATCCCGCCAACCCGGTGGCGCCGATCTGGTTATTGCTCACTGCGGCGGGGATGCTGGTTGCTTATCTGCTTAGACGCAAAAATGTTCAGAGCTACTGGCCTTATATCGTCTTGGGGGGAATGCTGAGCTGGGCCGGTCTTTATCTGGCGCATATTCACCCGGCTTTGGCTCTGGTGTTTATTGTTCCTTTTCTGCCCCATCCTCCCCGGGAGGAATTCGGCTTATTTGAAGATGATCCCCAGGATCATTCCACCCTGAAAACATTTGAGCATGAGTGGAAAATCTTCGTGGACTTTGGCCTGCTTTTATTTGGCTTAACCAATGCCGGGGTGGAATTCTCAGAAATCAACACCCTCACTTGGCTCGTTTTCACCGCCCTCATCGGCGGAAAGACCATAGGAATATTCCTCATGGGGTCTTGGGCTACAGTCATCGGTTTTCCTTTCCCCAAAGGCATGGGGTATAAAGAGCTCTTTGTGGCAGGTGTGGTAGCGGCTATGGGACTTACCGTCGCCTTATTCGTCTCAGGTGTAGCCTTTATGGAGCCGGGCCTGCAGGGAGCAGCAAAGATGGGAGCACTGTTCAGTGCAGTTGCGGCAGTCATTGCTTTTGCCGCGGGTAAAGTGCTTAGAATCAAGAAAGTCAAAGACAATCAGGCTTAAGGAATGGTTGACGCAGGTCCTCTGGGAAGATGGGCCTGCTTTTTCTTGCCTCGGTCGATTACCAAATAGAGTTATTGATAAATAGGTTGAAAATGATCCCGATGCATTATATAATACAATTTAATATCTAATCCGACAGCTGGTGTAGGGCATAGTGTAGGACGGTTGTGGTTTTCTATTTTTTACACCTAAATTGAATAAAGGAAGGATGGTAGGACGGTGATTTAGAGAATTAGACACCGTAGGTGTCTTTTTTGTTTTCTTTTTTAGGCAAAATGTCCTAATGTGCTTAAAGCACATAGTGTAGTACTATTAAGGATGGGTTAATCTAAGCCAAGGAATCCCTTTGGGGAAAGGAAGGAATAAAATGGTTGCTGAAAGTAAGAAAATTGCTATGGCGGCGATGCGGATGGCTATGGCGGAAAGCCGTGAAGAGGAAGTTCACTTGAAGGACGGTTTTGGACGCCACGGCATTCGTACTGTGGCGGTGGATTATGGGGGCGAATATCTTACAGCTATTAAAAAAATCGTGGAAAGAGCCATTGTTGCCGCGAAACGGGAAGGGGTCATTCAAGAAACCCATGGTGATGAAGGAGCCGTTGCCGGTGCTACCCGGGAAGCTTTGAGCCAGATTATGCCAAAGGCCATGGGATTAAATATCGGTGGAAAAATAGGCATTGCCAGAAGAGATGAACATTTATCGGTAGCGGTCTTCTTCGGCGTAGGCTTATTGCACTTGGATGAGGTGGCGGTAGGCCTGGGACATAGGGCGGCGCCGAAAGAAATCAAGGGTTAAAAGGGAGGTGAACCAATGTGACAAGGGTTCGTGGTATACGTGGTGCTATTACGATTCAAGAAAATAGTGCTGAGCACATCCGTGCAGGGACACAAGAACTTTTGCAGGAGATAATCAAGCGCAATTCTTTAGCAACAACGGATATTATCAGTGCCATCTTCACCCTGACCAAGGATATTGATGCAGCATTCCCTGCGACTTTCGCCCGCCAGCTGGGCTGGGACCGGGTCCCTATGATCTGCCTGAATGAAATTCCTGTTCCGGGTTCGCTGCCTATGTGTATCCGCGTGCTGCTTCATGTGGAGTCTGCTTTGACCCAGGAAGAAATTCATCCGGTTTATCTAAGGGATGCCGTTAATTTACGCAGAGATCTTGTTGAGTAGAGTTGTATTAGGGCAGATTTTGCTCGCCTTGCCGGTGAGTAGTATAAAAAATGTAGGATGGTAGTTAAGGAGTGGAACATTATGATTATTGTATTAAAGCGTGGAGCCGGTGAGGCGGAAGTTCAGGAAATCAATGAGCGTTTAAGCCAGGAGGGATTCAAAATTCACCTGTCTCAAGGGGTGGAGAAGATCATCATCGGTGCCGTAGGGGATCGCTCCCGGTTGAAAGCTCTGGATCTGGAAGCCCTGCCTTGGGTAGAAAAAGTGGTTCCGATTCTGGCACCCTACAAGCTTGTCAGCCGTGAATTCCAGAGCGGGAATACCATTATCAAGATCGGCGATCACGAGATCGGCGGCGAAGAAATTCACGTGATGGCAGGACCCTGCAGTGTGGAAAGCCGGGCCCAGATTATCGAGACTGCCCATGCTGTTAAAGAAGCAGGGGCCACCTTTTTAAGGGGGGGAGCCTTTAAACCCCGTACTTCCCCTTATGCTTTTCAGGGTTTGGAAGAGGAAGGCTTAAAACTTCTCGCCGAGGCCAGGGAAGAGACGGGATTGCTGGTGATCACCGAAGTAGTGGATGTGCGGGATGTGGAACTTGTAGCCCATTACGCAGATATCCTGCAAATCGGGGCCCGCAATATGCAGAACTTCTTCCTCCTTAAAGAAGTGGCCAAAACCAATAAACCCATTCTCTTGAAACGAGGACCCTCGGCGACCCTTGAAGAATGGATGATGGCCGCAGAGTACATTATGGATGGGGGCAACTACCAGGTCATGTTCTGTGAGCGGGGGATTCGTACCTTTGAGACGTATACCCGGAATACCTTGGATTTAAGTATGGTTCCCGCTCTTCAGTCCCTTTCCCATCTGCCGGTTATTGTTGACCCCAGTCACGGAACCGGACGTTGGAATCTGGTGCCTGCCATGACGAAAGCCGCAGTAGCGGCCGGGGCGGATGGTATCATTGTTGAGGTGCATCCTCAGCCGGAAAAGGCCGTATCCGACGGCAAGCAATCTTTAACCCTGGCTAATTTCGCCGCCATGATGGAGGAATTGGCTGTTCTGTCGCAAGCACTGGGCAGACCGCTGAAAGGGGCTCGCCGGTAATGGAAAAAGGTCGGGAAACTGTTTTGTCCGGAGGATGGACAGGGCAAAGGCAGCCCCGTGCTTGCGTCATCGGCCTCGGCCTGATTGGCGGGTCCTGGGCAGGTGCCTTAGCAGGGCAGGGCTGGTCTGTCTGCGCTGTAGAACACAATGAAGAAAGTCTGAAAGAAGCAAAGGCCCGGGAATGGATCAAAGAGGGCTGGCAGGATATACCGGAGAGCCTTGATGTGGATCTGGTTATCCTGGCCACACCAATTTCCCTGCTGGCTGAAAGTTTTGCTCAGGTCGTCGGTTGTGTGCCTGCCGGCAGCCTGATCACGGATGTAGGAAGTGTAAAAATAGACATATGCCGGGCAGCCAATCAGATGAATTCGGTCTACTTTATTGGGGGTCACCCGATGACAGGATCAGAGCAGCAGGGATTTCAAGCGGCTAAACCGGATTTATTCCAGAGTTACCCTTATGTGATTACCCCTCCCCCATCTTGTCCCCAGGAGATGGTGGAAAAGTTTTCCCAATTGGTCCAGGGGCTTGGTGCTAGAATCGTCTTGCGGGAAGCTGAGGATCACGATGATGAAGTGGCCTTGATCAGTCACCTGCCTCATGTGCTGTCCCTGGCGCTGGCCTTAACTGCATCAGAAGGGAATCTAAGGGGGAAACCCCTTGAAATAGCCGGTCGGAGCTTCCGAGAAATTACGCGGCTGGTGGATAGTTCGCCGGAAATGTGGAGGGATATATTGTTTTCCAACGCCCCGGCAATTCTCCGCTCTCTGGATATCTGGGAAGAAAAGGTTAAGGAGATTCGGGAGATCATCGCAGGCGCTGATGGCGAAGAGCTGCTTAAAGTGTTTGAGAGGGCTCAAGGGGCCAGGAGTCAAATGCTGAACCGGAGGGAATCAGATGCAAACAAATAATGAGCCTAAAGGAATACGGATTAATCCTATGCGGCGAATTCAAGGTGAAATAGAGGTCCCTGGAGATAAGTCCATATCCCATCGGGCTGCTTTGTTCGGCGGGATGGCTCAGGGTGAAACCCATATTACGAATTTTTTGCTGGGACAGGATTGTTTAAGTACGCTGGAATGCCTGAAGACACTGGGGGTAGAATGGGAACGGCGGGATGCGGAAGTCTGGATCAGAGGCCGGGGCTTTGAGAATTGGCATGAACCCCAGGATATTTTGGATGTGGGGAATTCAGGAACCACGATGAGGCTCATGCTAGGCGTTTTAGCAGGCTGTCCCTTCAGCGCGACTTTGACCGGGGATTCTTCCATCAGGTCCCGGCCCATGGCCCGGGTAACCCTTCCTTTGCAGGAGATGGGGGCGCGCATCCTCGGCCGGCAGGAAGGAAAATATGCCCCCTTGACCATTCAAGGCGGTCTCTTGCAGGGGATTCAATTCCGTTCACCTGTGGCTTCCGCCCAGGTCAAATCTGCCATTCTGCTGGCCGGGTTAAGAGCAGAAGGGGAGACGATGGTCACAGAACCATTCCTTTCCCGGGATCATACGGAGCGAATGCTGAGGGGCTTTGGCGTGGATCTGAAAAGTGAAGGCTGTACCGCCAAGGTAAGGGGAGGAGCCACCTTATCCGGACAAGAGGTATCGGTGCCGGGGGATATTTCCTCTGCTGCCTTTTTCCTGGTCCTGGGAACCCTCATTCCCCAGGGAGAGCTCCTGATTAAGAATGTGGGGATGAATCCCACCCGGACAGGGATTCTGGACGCTCTCTGGCAAATGGGAGCGGATATTCAGGTAGAAGAAGAACGGGAAGAATGCGGTGAGCCGCGGGCCAATCTGCGCGTACGGCCGGCCCAGCTCCATGGCATTGAGATTCAGGGAGAAATGATTCCTAAGCTCATCGATGAAGTCCCTGTTTTGGCAGTGGCGGCCAGCTTTGCCCAAGGTGAGACCACGATTCGTGATGCCGCCGAGCTGCGGGTCAAAGAGACAGATCGGATAGAGACGGTCGTCCAGGGTCTGCAGGCTCTGGGTGGGAACGCTCAAGAGCTTCCCGACGGCTTGCGGATTCAAGGGGCTAAAAGCTTACGCGGGGGAGCTGCTCATAGTCACGGCGATCATCGGCTGGCGATGGCTTGGGTGGTGGCAGGTCTGCTTGCCGAGGAAGGAATAAGTCTGGAAGGCATCGAAGCAGCAGCGGTTTCCTTTCCTAATTTTCTGGAGTTGATCCATGAGATAAGCAAATCGTAAGATGTTTAACTGATGAATGGAATACTTCCAATAAAGCAAAAAGAACCGTTTAGCTAATTAAACGGTTCTTTTTTGCATCTGGGGAGACTATTTACTTAGGAAACCGAATATTTTGACTATAGGTAAAATAATTAATAATTTAAAAAACTTGCGCAAATGAGAAGGATTTGACAAAATAACGTCGAATTCTTTCGCTCAGTGTTTTAAAATTATTTTTGGTCTAGTGGTCAGTTCGGCTGATGATATGCGTATTATTATTACAAGCATAACTCCCAGAATAGAATTAATTATTAAAATTTTTAGAAATTATTTATTTCACGAAGAAGGGATACGCTTTAGTCCGTCGAATTAAAGAAACTAAACAAAGGTAATTTTCTGATTATTGGAAGTAGTTGGATACTTCGGAACTTGAAGGGGGGAATGCCATAGAAAGAGCTTAAAGAATATGCACTTTTATATTTATCCTAATCCGAGACCTTAATAGTCTAATGTTTTCCAATCTTATCCTAATCCGACCCAATCCAATCCAATCCAATCCAATCCTAATTAGTTACCGCATGTCCCTTTATACAACAAGATGGACAGAATCAAAGAGGGGATTAACAAAAGGAGGCGTCAACCAACAATGGATTATTTTCAAAATTATAACCCCACAGGTAATGTGTGGCTATCGACGTTCTTAGCAGCGCTACCGATTATTGTGTTACTCTATTTACTCGCATTACATCCGCACAAGGACAAACAAGGGAATAAGCATCTTGGTATCTTTGCCCCCTATGCAGCTGTTACAGCAGCTATCGTAGCTATTTTAGTAGCCATCTTTATGATGAAGATGCCTGTTCCCGCCACTTTAGCAGCCTTTGGTTATGGCGCATTAAGTGGACTGTTCCCCATCGGATGGATTATCTTCGGCGCAATTTTTCTTTACAATACTACTTTAATCACGGGTAAATTTGAAATTCTCAAAAACTCTGTAGCATCTCTATCACCTGACCGTCGTCTGCAAGCCCTGCTGATTGCTTTCAGCTTTGGTGCTTTCATTGAAGGTGCTTCCGGATTCGGTACTCCGGTTGCTGTGTCCGGTGCGATCATGGTGGGCTTAGGCTTCCGTCCTATGACCGCTGCGGTAATCTGCTTGATCGCTAATACGGCTCCTGTTGCTTGGGGTGCTATTGGTACACCAATCCTTACCTTGGGTCAAGTTACCGGTATTCCTGCAGAATTGATCAGTATGCAAGCCGGACGTCAGCTTCCATTCTTCTCCGTTATCGTTCCTTTCTGGCTTGTTGCCACCCTCGTCTTCATGGATAAAGGATCCTGGAAAGATGTTTGGGAAGTGTGGCCCGCCACTTTAGTTTCCGGTCTTTCTTTCGCTATTACTCAGTTTGCGATGTCCCAAGCCGGAAACGTCATGCTGGTTGATATCGGTTCCGGTATCGTCAGTATGGTTGTAACCGCACTCTTCTTAAAAGTATGGGCTCCCAAGAATATTATGGGCCATGATGATGCACATGAAAATCAAGGTGCTGCGACCCAGCTGAACAAGAAGAAGATTGAAGTTCCCAAGCATAGCATGAAGGAACTTATCACCGCCTGGATGCCTTGGGTATTCCTCGCGATTGCAGTATTCCTCTGGGGACTGGGTGATGTTAAGAAATTCTTGAATGGACTCTTTAACCCCTCATTCCCAGTGCCTTATGTTCATGGATTTATTCACCATACGCCACCGGTCGGTAGCGCCGATGCAACGATGTCTGCAATCTACAGCTGGAATATTCTAACCATGGCCGGTACAGGAATTATGCTGGCTGCAATTCTTTCCAATATCTTTATTCTGAGACTTTCGGCAGCTCAATGGGTTCAAGCCTTCAGTATGACAGCTAAACGGATGGTTGTTCCCATCACCGTTATCTGCTCCGTTTTAGGATTAGGATACTTGACACGTTACGCCGGAACCGATGCTATCCTCGGTTTGGCCTTCACCAGAACAGGATCGGCCTATCCCTTCTTTGCTGCTATGCTCGGTTGGTTAGGGGTGTTCCTGACCGGTAGTGATACATCCTCCAACGCTATGTTCGGCGGACTGCAAAAGATTACTGCTGAACAGCTTGGCTTGAACCCTGTCCTCATTGTTACCGCTAACAGCACCGGTGGTGTTATGGGTAAAATGATCGATGCTCAAAGTATCGTTGTCGCCACTGTTGCTTGTTATGAGAACCATCAAGAAGGTATGGCAGCCGTTGGACCTATCTTCCGTGCAGTTATCTGGCATAGTATTGCACTGGCCGTTCTGCTCAGCGGACTGGTCTGGGCTCAGGCTTATATCTTCCCATGGATGCAGGTTCATATGTAATCCGTTCATGATTCATAGAGGAGCAGTGCGCTTCTAAAAGTGAGGGGCTGTTGCATACGAGAATTCGTATGCAACAGCTCCTTTGCTTATGTGAGTTGAGCCTATTGGGAATTCAAAGGGAACTCCGTAGGATAACGGATGGCTGCATCAAGATAAACATAGTGGTCATCATGCTCCTGCCGTACCATGCCGAGGATGCCGGGATCCTTCATCTCATCTAAGTAATGCTGAACAAAAAGCTGATAGGCCTGTTCATCCCAGGGATCGGTGAATTCCGCCACCCCGTCGAGATAAACAGGAAGAGGAATTTTCAACCGCTTATGAAAAACCTGCAGTGTAGTAACAGGGGCAGTATCCACAACAATTGAATCGATGCTACTCATGCTTTGACCTCCCGGACACTTTGTTTTACAATAAGAATAGTATTGCCGTAAATCAAATTAATTAGCAAATGGTAATGGTGAGGTGAGGGGAATCGAAAATCAAGAGCATGAACTGGAACAGGAATCCCATATAAAGCAAGAAGATGGACCTGAGATTCTGCCCAGAAAATTAACTTGGGTTGACTTATTTTATGCCCTTCTGGGCATCATCTTTCTTTATCTTGGTGTAGGCTATGTCATGGCTTGGTTCGCCAGTTGGTGGGAATATGAGCGTATTCTGCTTTATGTCAATGGCTTTGTGACCCAAGGGTTGTTTCTGGTTGTTATTTTAGCCATCATGAGAGTCCGCCAATGGACCTGGAGTGATTTAGGATGGAAGGATGTTAAGGGCAGGTATGTGGGAAGCGTAATCGCCTTTTATATACTGACCTGGATTATTAATATTTTTTATGCAGCGTATTTGTTGCAGAAAGGATTTACCCCTCCGGATACAGATGTTTATACACAATTAATGGGCAATGCCACGGTGGTAACCTTCTGTCTTAATCTTATCCTGGCCGGCATGCTGGCCCCGATTATTGAAGAGACCATGTTTCGCGGAATTATCTTCGGCAGTTTGCAAACCTACATGGGTAAGTGGACTGCAGCGGCTGTAAGTGCGGCGGTTTTTTCCGGACTGCATTTACAATCTTACGGCTTTCTGCCCCGTTTTGTTCTGGGAATGGTCCTGGCTTATCTTGTAATGAAGCATAAGTCCATTAAACCTGCCGTAGCTTTACATGCCGTCAATAATATTGTGGCCTTGCTTTTAGTTGCTCTTTCCGAGGGGCTGGTGTGAGGGAAGGATGAAGAACGGATTGTTGGTCAGGGGCCATTATGGTATAATAAACTGTCTTTTTGAAGTTGGCCAAAATTGAGGGTGTTACTGTGAAAAAAAATCTTCAGATAGCAATTGACGGCCCTGCCGGTGCGGGAAAAAGTACAATTGCCAAGGCAATCGCCAGGCAGTTGGGATTTTTTTATGTCGATACAGGAGCAATGTACAGAGCCATAGCTTACAAAGCTTTGCGCCTGAATATACCGTTGGAACAGGAAGAGGAGATTGCGGTCATGGCCCGGCAAACGGAGATCGCTCTGGAACACTCAGCGGCAAGAAGGGTGTTTTGTGATGGTTTGGATGTTACGGAAGCCATACGCAGCCCTGAAGTATCCCGTTCAGTTTCTATCATTGCCGCCTACCCTGAAGTCAGAGAACGACTGGTAGAACTCCAGCGGCAGGAAGCCGGGCAGGGCGGGGTGGTCATGGACGGCAGGGATATCGGAACCTATGTCCTGCCCGATGCCGACCTCAAAGTATTTCTGACCGCTTCTTCAGAAGAAAGGGCCAGGCGGCGTTGGCTGGAACTTCAGCAGGCCGGAAAAGAGCTGTCCCTGGCTGAGGTGCACAGGGACATGGATGCCCGGGATCACCATGATCAGCAGAGGGCTGTCTTTCCTTTAGTTCCGGCATCTGATGCGATTTTGCTGGATACGACCAGTTTACGGATCGAGGAGATTGTTGACCGTATCCTCAGCTTATTCAATAATAAACTGGAGAAGGATAAAGTGAGGAGCTGGGACCAATGAGCCTATATCAGTTTCTTAAAAGGATGTTCCGCCTCCAGTTTCGAGTGATGGGCTGGAAAATCCATGGTGTCGAGAATCTCCCCAAGGGGGGGCCGGTGATCATAGTCAGCAACCATGTCAGCATCTGGGATCCGGTGGTGGCAGCCTGCAGTGTTCCCCGGGATGTTTCCTTTATGGCTAAGGAAGAATTATTCGCCAACCCCCTTTTGGGGGGGATTTTTCGTAGGTTGGGAGCATTCCCCGTCAAGCGGGGACAAGGAGATACCAGCGCGATTCGCAATTCGTTGAAGGTTCTTAAGGAGGGGAAAGTTCTGGGGCTTTTTCCCGAAGGAACCCGCTCTAAAACCGGTGAAATGCAAAAGGGATTTCCCGGGATGATTTTGTTGATGGAAAAAAGCCAGGCTCCCATCGTGCCTGTGCGGGTCAATGGAACTCAAAATCTTTTTGTGCGGGGATGGGGACACCTGGAAGTCATTGTGGGAAAACCGATCTTTCCTGAACAGCTCAAAGCGCCTGAAGGGGTTGAGAACCGCAGGGAGTGGGCTGCCGACCAAATTATGAAGGCCATTGTAGAATTAAAGGCCTAGATTATTTGTCCGTAAACGGACAATGAATTTTTTTTCCCAGAGAGGGCAATTTAATTCTAATGAAGGAATTTTGGGAATTATAGCGAATTTTAAGCGTAATGCGAGTTAAGGAGGGGCAAACTTGAAAATCATCCGGGCAGAAAAAGCCGGATTTTGCTTTGGTGTTAAACGGGCTTTGGATATGGCGGAGCGAACGGTTCAATCTTCAAGTACCGCTTCTTTAGGACCCTTAATTCATAACCAGCAGGTTGTGGAAAAGATGGAAAGGCAAGGGGTTCGTGTCGTCGGGGAAGTGAAAGAGACTCAAGCCGGGGACACCTTGATTATTCGCTCCCACGGAGTGCCTCCGGATATCTATGAGGAGGCCCAGCGCTGTCAAGTCAAGGTGGTGGATGCTACTTGTCCCTTTGTACAAAAGGCTCAGCGGCTGGCTGCGGAATCTTCCCAGTCCGGTCAAGTCGTGGTGGTGGGAGATCGGCAGCACCCGGAAGTCCAGGGGATTTTAGGCTGGGCCGGCGGCAATGCCATTGCCATTGAGACACTTGAGGAAGCCAGGGAACTCCCCTTTTATGAGATGCTTTCCGTGCTTGCTCAAACAACCCAACCGGCTGCTAATTTCCATGGGATTGTGGATGAGTTAAAAACCCATACTCACGCGCTCAAGGTACATAATACGATTTGTAATGCCACTGAAGAGCGGCAGACCGTGGCCCGTGAATTGGCCGGCAAAGTTGATGTGATGATTGTGGTTGGAGGCAAAAACAGTGCCAACACCAGAAAGTTGGCGGGGATTTGCTCTGAACGAACTCAGACCTATCTCATTGAGACCGCCGACGAATTGGAAAATAACTGGTTCACAGGGGTGGTCACCGTAGGATTAACGGCGGGAGCCTCAACACCAGATTGGATTATTGAGGAGGTTTATAGGAAGATGTCAACAATGGAAAACAACGAAACTCAGGAAATGATGAATATGGAAGATTGGGCCGAAGGGATGCAAAATCTGCACCGGGGAGCTCTGGTCACAGGAACTGTGGTGAAAATCAATCACGACGAAGTATTTGTCGATTTAGGTTGGAAATCGGAGGGCGTTATTGCTTTGAAAGAGCTTACCGTAGCTTCCGATTTTCAAACCAGCGATATTGTAGCCATCGGCGATAAAATCAGCGCCGTTGTTCTCCGTGTGGAGAATGAAGAAGGAAATCCGGTGCTCTCGAAACGCCGGGCTGATGAAATGGCTGCCGTGGACAAGCTGAAAGAATTAGCGGAGAGCAAAGAGGAAATTCAGGGAAAAGTGGCCGATGTGGTCAAAGGCGGGCTGATTGTTGATGTAGGTATGCGCGGCTTTGTTCCTGCCTCCCAAATTCAACCGGGTTATGTGGAGGATTTGAACCAATTTAAAGGCCAAACCCTCCGTCTCAGAGTGATTGAGTTTGATCCGGCTAAGCGGCGCGTTGTTCTTTCCCAGAAAGAAATCCTCCAAGAAGAGCAGGCAGCTAAGAAAGAGCATCTCCTGGGGACCCTTCAGGAAGGGGATGTGGTCAGCGGTGTGGTGAAAAGGCTGGCTCAGTTCGGTGCTTTTGTGGATATCGGCGGAGTGGATGGATTGCTTCATGTCTCCGATATAGCCTATACCCGGATTAAGCATCCTTCTGAATATGTCAATGTGGGGGATGAAGTAGAAGTCCAAATCCTCAAAGTGGATAAAGAGCAGGGCAAAATTTCTCTTGGTCTGAAACAATTAAAACCCAGCCCCTGGGAAAGTGCTCCTGAAAAATATGCTTTAGGCTCTTTGGTTACTGGAAAAGTAGTGCGCATCGCCCCCTTTGGAGCTTTTGTCCAACTGGAAGATGGCATCGATGCTCTGATTCACATTTCCCAGCTTTCCGAAAAGCGGGTCAATAAAGTTGAAGATGTAGTGAAAGTCGGTGACATGGTTCAGGCTAAGGTCATTGAATGCAAGCCGGAAGAAAAGCGGATTAGTTTAAGTATCCGTGAAGCTGCTGCCGAAGCACAGGCTACGGAAGATGCAGAACTCTTGGCCGGTCAGCCTGAAGCACCTCAGGTTACGATCGGTGATGTGGTTCAATCTGAATCAGAATCCTAAAAGATAAAACTTGATCATTTGGCATGTATGACTTCTTGCAAGGTTGCAGGAAGTCATTTGCTGTCCGTAGAAATAATCCACACAGTGGATAAGTCAACTAGGCTTCATATGGAGTTTAAAACCCCATATGAATCAAGTTTCCTATATACTCTGATGGAAGTTAAAGTGAGGGGATCAGCAGTGCCGAAAAAACGAAAACGCTCTCTTCTTGGAAAAATGCCCAAACCCTTGCATGAGGTGGATTTTTACTTATTGATATCGGTGCTTGCTATCCTCGCTTTTGGGATGGTCATGGTGCTTACAGCCGGTTCGGTGCGAGGCTACAATGATAACGACAATACCTTTTTCTATGTAGTGAAACAGGGAAAGTGGGCATTACTGGGTGGTTTTGCGGCACTGATCATGACCAGGATCCCCTATCCCTTGCTTAAAAAATTTGCCGGTATTGGGATGGGTATTACCTTGATTCTTCTGACCCTGGTCCTTAGCTCAGACAGTGTTGAGGAAGTCAACGGAGCTTCCCGCTGGCTGCAAATCGGCCCTGTCAATGTCCAGCCTTCGGAAATTGCCAAAATCGCCATGGTGCTTTTTTTGGTCAACTTTATTGATCGTTATCCCGTGAAAAACCTCAAAGATCTTACCTTGCCGGCCCTCATCCTGATTCCTCTTTTTGCTTTGGTCTATAAACAGCCTGATTTAGGAACGACCATGGTTCTGGTGTTTACGACCGCCGCCCTTTTCTGGCAGACAGAGCTGTCGGCGCTGTGGTTTATCCTGGCGGTTCCTTGTTTGGGTGGCCCTCTTCTCTACCTGATTTATAACACTTCCTACCAGTGGCAGCGCATTATCGTTTGGCTGGATCCCTGGAAATATGCCATGAACGAGGGGTATCAGATTACCAATGCGGAAATTGCCTTCGGGTCGGGGGGGATTTTCGGTGTGGGCCTAGGACGAAGCATGCAGAAATTCGGCTACCTGCCGGAGACCTATACGGATATGATCTTTGCCTTAATTGGCGAAGAGCTGGGATTAATGGGTGCCTTATTATTGATCAGCTTGTTTATCCTCTGCTATGGAAGGGGATTCTATATTGCCAGACGATGTCCGGACCGCTTCGGACGTTTGCTGGCCTTTGGGATTACCTTTTCCCTGGCTGTTCAAACCGGGATCAATCTTGGTGTCGTCACAGGAGTATTGCCTGTAACCGGAATTACCCTGCCTTTAGTCTCTTACGGAGGGAGCTCCTTGGTGATTACTTTGGTAGAGATTGGCATCCTGTTGAATATTTCCCGATACAGTAAGGTATCCAGGCCTCATGGGCGCTCTTCATCTATGACCCCGATTGAAGGACAGGTTTTGCGGGAATAATAGGGAAAGTCAAGCAGAGGAGGGATGAGCTTGGTTTTTCCTTTAGGAGAGTGGCTGCTCCTTAGCCTGGGGTTTTTGGCCTGGATGGAGTGGCCCCATTTCCATATTGAAAAAAGCTTAAGGATGATCCCTTTGGCTTGGGTTCTGGGCTGGATTGTGGAGCATAGTGTCGCTTTCTCTCCGCCCTGGGATTGGCACTTTCCGCGGATCTTTGTCCTGATAACCCTTACTTTAGTGGCCTGGAAGAAGACCGAAGAGCGAAAATACCCAGGTATCCTTTTGGCAAGCTTTTGCTTAGTGGCTCAGGATTTATTCGTACTCAACGAGCCGGGTATTTTTGCCTATGAACAATGGCTCTTTGCCATCATCTTTGTAGCGGTGGCCTTTTTCAGTACCCGCAGTCAGTGGAGCATGATCGCCGCTCTTGGCGGAGGGATGCTCATAAGCATGGCCTTTACCGTCTTCTTGTTTGACGGAGTGGTGAGCTATTATACGATTCCCAATGCCTTCCTTTGGCATTTCAGCATTGGGGCCTGCACCATCATTGCTGTTCTCAGACAAGTTCGGGAACATTACCAAACCAGAAAAGCCTTAGCCATGATTCCGATGGCTGCTCCTCAGGAATCACAAGCGGAAGAAGGCAGTGTTTATAGAAAGGATGACTAACTTGGTACAAGGTTTAGTCGTTGCGGCTGTCCATGCAGGCAGTATCGCCGAAGAGATGGAGATAGAATGTGGTGATCAGATCCTTTCCATTGATGGACAGGAGATTGAGGATATTATTGACTTTCAGTATTTAACCGCTGAAGATGAATTTACCTTGCTGCTGGAAAAGGCCGGTGGAGAGCTTTGGGAACTGGAGATTGAACGGTCCTACGGCGAGGAATTGGGCTTAGAGGTTCAGGCTGTGAGCCCCCACGGTTTAAAGTTATGCCGGAACAATTGTATCTTCTGTTTTGTAGCCCAGATGCCCCAAGGAATGAGAGCCAGCCTCTATGATAAAGATGATGATTACCGCCTTTCCCTGACCCAAGGGAGCTTTATCACCCTCTCCAACTTAGATGAGGATGAGTTTGAGAGGATCCTTAAGTTCCATCTTAGCCCCTTATATATTTCGGTTCACGCCTGGGATGCCGAAGCCCGGGTCCGCCTGATGAAGAATCCCAGGGCAGGTGATTTATCCTCTCAATTAAAGCGGCTTGCCGAGGCGGGGATCCAAATTCATTCCCAAATCGTTTTGGTACCAGGTTATAATGATGGAGGGGTGCTTGAGCAGACCGTACATGAGCTGGGAAACCTTCACCCCTCGGTACAATCCATCGCGGTGGTGCCTGTAGGTTTAACAAAGCATCGGGCAAATCTGCCGGATTTACGCCCTTTTACTCCTGAGGAAGCCTGGGGCATTTTAGCCAAGGGTGAAGTATGGCAAAAGGAATACCGCCGGAAAACAGGTCGCAGTCTGGTGTATTTTTCCGACGAATTCTATGCTTCGGCAGGACGGGACTATCCATCTATAGAGATCTATGATGATTTCGCCCAGTTGGAAAACGGTGTGGGCATGGCCAGCAAATTCCGCCAGGAATTCGATCATGCTCTGCAAAGTCTTCCCCCTGCCATCCCGCAACGTAAGGTACACTTAATTACCGGGGTGTCGGCAGCTCCTTTTTTTGAGGATTTGCTAAAAAAGTTAAAGCCTATTGAAGGTTTGACCATAGAACGTCATACTATTATTAATAGTTTCTTTGGCCCCACGGTGACCGTGGCAGGCTTGTTGACAGCTCAGGATATTGCCGGGCATATAGGTAATATTAAAGGAGAGATTTTTTTAATTCCACGGGTGATGCTTAAAGCAGATGAAGAGGTATTTCTGGATGATCGAAGCGTGGAATGGCTGGCTGAAGAGCTGCAGGGGATACCTCTGGTGGTTGAGAACCAGGGGAGAGCTTTCCTGGAAGCAGTGACCGGATTGGATTTGGAGGGTGAAGATTGTGAGTAAACCAGTTGTAGCTATTGTGGGAAGACCTAATGTAGGAAAGTCAACCCTGTTTAACCGCTTGGCAGGGGGGCTTGTGGCCATCGTGGAGAACCGGCCCGGTGTGACACGGGACCGGCTTTATCGGGATTCTGAGTGGTTAGGGCGTAAATTTACAATTATTGATACGGGGGGTATTGAATTTGTTAATGAAAACACCCCCATAAGCGCACAAATGCGCCGTCAGGCGGAGATTGCTATCGAAGAGGCAGATGTAATCGTCTTTGTGATCGATGCCCAGATTTCGCCGACTCCCGATGATGATATGATTGCTCAAACCTTAAGGCGATCAGGAAAGCCGGTTATTTTAGCCGCTAACAAAGTGGAGAATTTCGCTAAAACGGAGCTCTATGAGTTTTATAACCTGGGCTTAGGGGAACCCGTCCCGATTTCGGCAGTTCATGGCATGAATATCGGCGATTTGCTGGATGAGGTGGTTGCCCATTTTCCTGAGAACATTGAGGAAGAGGTGGACCCGGATACCATCCGGATCGCTGTTGTCGGCCGTCCCAATGTGGGGAAATCTTCTTTAGTGAACACCCTGCTGGGAGAAGAGCGGGTGATTGTCAGCAATATTCCCGGTACTACCCGGGATGCCATCGATTCTGCCTTTGAGCATGATGGCAAGCATTATATCATTATCGATACGGCCGGTATGAGAAGAAAGGGCCGCATTGAAGAATTAACGGAGCAATACAGCGTCTCCCGCTCTTTGCGTGCCGTGGATCGTTCCGATGTGATTCTGATGCTGCTCGATGCCGGTGAAGGGGTTACGGAACAGGATAAGAAGATTGCTGGATATGCCCATGAGGCGGGCAAAGGGATCGTCTTAGTGGTCAATAAATGGGATCTGATTGAAAAAGATGATAAGACCATGAACCGCTTTGAAAAGGATATCCGGGAGGAATTGGGCTTTATGCAATATGCCCCGACTCTCTTTATCTCAGCCAAAACGGGGCAGCGGGTCACTAAGCTTTTGGATTTAGTAGATTTTGTGGCCGAGCAGAATTCGACCCGTGTGGCGACAGCTACTCTGAATACCTTAGTGAGAGAGTGGGTCCATCTCAATCCCCCTCCGACGGATAAGGGACGGCGTTTAAAGGTTCTTTATGCCACCCAGGTGGGAGTGAAACCACCGACTTTTGTCTTCTTTGTCAATGATCATGAGTTAATGCATTTTTCTTATCGCAGATATTTGGAAAATCAGCTGCGCGCCAGCTTTGGGTTTGAGGGTTCACCGATTCGGATGATTGTGAGACAAAAGGATGAAGAGAGGGAATAAGGATGTGGGAATACGCGATATTTATTATCGCTTATCTGTTGGGGGCCATTCCTTTTGCTTATTTGGCAGGCCGCTATAAAGGCATGGACGTGCGCAAGCATGGCAGCGGGAATATAGGAACCACCAACGCTTTTCGTTTGCTGGGGGCCAAACTGGGGGTTCTCGTCCTCTTGGGGGATGCTTTAAAGGGAGCCCTGGCTGCCTATTTGGGCTATCGTTTTTTTGGCCCCTGGGGGGGGATTGCAGCCGGATTATTGGCTATGGCCGGGCACAGCTGGAATCCCTTTTTCGGCTTTAAGCCCAGTGGCAAAGGGGTGGCCGCGGGCTTTGGGATCATTCTCGTTTTGATGCCCAAGATTACGGTTATTGCCATTATCCTCTTTGTTTTGGTTGTCTTTTTTACCCGTTATGTTTCCGTGGGGTCAGTGTTGGCTGCCTTAACCGTGGGAATTCTCGTTTTTCTTTTTAATGAGCCGATGGCTTATAAAGTGTTTGCTGTAATCGCTGTCAGCGGAGTGGTGATTCGTCACCGGACCAATATCCAAAGAGTTCTTAAGGGAACGGAAAATAAGTTTAACCTAAAGCGATAGAGTGTGGGAAGGGGGATTACATTGGCTAAAATAGCTGTCTATGGTGCAGGCAGTTGGGGAACAGCCCTGGCCGTTTCTATGGGTAAAGCAAGTCATGATGTTGCCTTAGTGGGGCGCAATCTCAGTGAGATGGCTCTCATGGAGCAGAGACGTGAAAACCGGCCTTATCTGCCGGGGGTGGTGCTGCCCCCAACAGTGCGCCCCACAGGGGACGTAGGGGTGCTTGAGGAAGCGGAAATGTTTGTGCTCAGTGTACCCTCCCATAGCGTACGGGAGACAGCCCAAAAGATCAGGGCCTATCTTAAACCGGGAACCATCGTTGTGAACACGGCCAAAGGGCTGGAGGAAGGAAGTCACAAGCGGCTTTCTCAGGTATTGACGGAAGAACTTCCCCATCACCCGATCGTGGTCCTGTCCGGCCCCAGCCATGCCGAAGAAGTAGGCAAGGGTATGCCGACCACCGTTGTGGTGGCTTCTCAGGACAGTCAGGCTGCGGAAGCCGTCCAGGATATGCTGATGACTCCTGAATTCCGTGTTTACACCAATCCGGATACCATCGGTGTGGAATTGGGAGGAGCTTTTAAAAATATTATTGCTCTGTGTGCCGGCTTTGCCGACGGCTTAGGCTTTGGAGATAATACCAAGGCCGCCCTGATGACCCGGGGGATTGCCGAGATTACCCGCTTAGGCGCGGCCATGGGCGGGAATCCTCTGACCTTTGCCGGTTTGGCCGGAGTGGGGGATCTTATTGTGACCTGCACCAGCCGGCATAGCCGCAATCATCGGGCCGGGGTTGCTTTAGGCGAGGGTAAACCTTTGGCGCAAGTCCTCAAAGAGGTGGGTATGGTGGTAGAGGGCGTTCGCACCACCCGCGTTGCCTATGAGCTGAGCCGTCAGTATGCAATCTCCATGCCCATCACAGAACAGGCTTACCAGGTTCTTTTTCAGGGTGCCGATCCCAGGGCGGCAGTATCCGCTCTGATGATGAGAGGCAAAAAGCACGAGATTGAAGAAGTGGCTCTGATTGCCATGGAACAGGGCTCTTATCAGGATAACGGTTTGGACGGTCAGGATATGTAAAACCTGAACGATTGAATATTTGAGAAGGTTGGGAGTGTCGTCAGACTCTTTTTAATAAAGGGTTGGCGATGCTCTTTTTTTGCAGGTATGGCCTCCTACAGTTCTGAAATTCGTAATCGATTCCGAATTTGGGTCTTTTTCATAGCTTTTTGTACCCTATTTTTCGTTGAAATGGAATATATTGCTTGATTTTTACATAGCAATGATAAAGGATTGGGTGGTGAATTCGGATGAATTCAAGGAGAAAATTAATTTATCAGGGCAAAAAAGAATTTTGACATAATTGCCCAAGCCGGTCAATATACTTATACTGCGTAATGTGCTAGTCCAGTTATCCGGTATCCATCATCTTGTGTCAGGGAGGTGGGGGGATAAGGTGGGGGCCCTTCCCCGGTTTTGGGACAGCACTCAAAAGGGAGGGAATTTTTGTGGAAAAAGTGGACATTTTTAAAGATATTGCTGAGCGTACAGGTGGCGATATCTACCTCGGAATTGTTGGGCCAGTCCGCACTGGGAAGTCCACCTTTATCAAACGCTTCATGGACCTCCAAGTCCTGCCCAATATCACGGATGTATTTGAGCGGGAGCGGGCGAATGATGAACTTCCCCAAAGTGGTTCAGGTAGGCAGATCACGACGACGGAGCCTAAATTTATTCCATCGGATGCGGTAGAAATTCTGATTAAAGACAGCATCCAAATGAAAGTTCGTTTAGTGGATTGTGTCGGCTATGCTGTGGAAGGGGCTATTGGCTACGAGTCGGAAGATGGCGAAGAGCCTCGTCTGGTTCGGACCTCCTGGAGCGATGAGCCCATTCCGTTCCAGGAAGCGGCTGAGATTGGCACACGCAAAGTGATTACAGATCATTCGACCATCGGTATTGTCATTACGACAGATGGCTCCATCACCGACATTCCCAGGGAAGCCTATGTGGATGCCGAAGAGCGGGTCATTGAAGAGCTGAAGCACTTAGGGAAGCCTTATGTGGTCGTCATGAATACCACTCGTCCTTATTCGGAAATGACCATGGAGTTAAGCAGCTCTCTCGAAGAAAAATATAATGTGCCTGTTATTCCGGTCAACTGCCTGGATATGACACCGGAAGATATCACGCAAATTCTTGAAGAAGTTCTTTATGAGTTCCCGGTAGCGGAAGTCAATATTGAGATTCCCAAGTGGGTTGAAGAGCTGGATTCCAGCCACCCTGTCCGGGCCAGCTTCGAAGAGGCTGTCCGCCAATCCATTGAGGGCATCCGCCGTATCCGCGATATCGATATGGCCCTGGATAAACTAGGAGAATGCCCCAATGCCCAGGATGTTCTGCTTAAGCAGATGAATTTGGGAACAGGCATCGCCGAAATTGAAATGACGGCTATTGATGGACTCTTCAAGACTGTCCTTGAGGAAATGACCGGGGTTAATGTGGAAGGGGAACACACCCTGATGAGGCTGGTCCTGGATTACAGCAAGGCCAAAAAGGAATGGGATAAACTTGCTCCGGCCATTGAGGAAGTGCGCAACAATGGTTATGGCGTGGTAACCCCCCATCTTGACGAAATGTATCTGGAAGAGCCGGAGCTGGTGAAATCCGGCGGGCATTATGGCATCAAGCTGAAAGCCAGTGCCCCATCCCTCCATATTCTCCGGGCGGATGTGACCACTGAGATTACCCCTCTGATCGGAACAGAGAAGCAAGCCGAGGATTTAGTCCGCTATATTCTCGACGAATTCGAATCTGATCCGAAGAAGGTATGGGAATCCAATATCTTTGGTAAGTCCTTGCATGACTTGGTCCGGGAAGGGGTGCAGACGAAGCTTTACCGGATGCCGGAAAATGCTCAGCACAAGCTTCAGGACACTCTGCAAAGGATTGTCAATGACGGTAACGGCGGTCTAATCTGCATCATCATCTAGTCAAAAGGGTTCCTTCGGGAGCCCTTTTGGCATGAATAGGAGTGAATAAGAGGGACAGGTGCGATTATTCATAAAGTAAATAATGGTACCTGTCCCTCTTATTCAAAAAACAAAGGTTGCTATAGGATGGACATTTGCTTATAATGTTCACTAATAACACATGTATTCCCATAGTTCAGGAGCAGGGAGCGAAAGCCAGTGGCGGGTCAGAACCGGAATAAAGATTTCTTAATCGTCAGTAAAGATATACTTCCCGAGGCCATCCTCAAAACAGCCCAGGCTAAAGAACTGTTGGTCAAAGGGGATGTGAACACGATTAATGAGGCTGTGGACCGGGTCCAGCTGAGCCGCAGCGCCTTCTATAAATATAAGGATGGGGTTTTTCCGTTCTATGAGGCCAGCAGGGAAAAGATCATTACCTTTTCCCTGACCCTAGAAAATACAGCAGGGGTCTTATCCAATGTGTTGAATACCATTGCCCGTTTTAAGGCTAATGTGCTGACTATTAATCAGGGAATCCCTCTCCAGGGGATCGCCAATGTCACCATATCTGTGGAGAATATGGGGATGGTGGATATTCCGGAAAATCTTTTATGGGCATTAGGTGAGATTAACGGGGTTCGGAAAATAGAGGTCATCGGACAAAATTAGCTGATAAAATTAAAGCGTGTGTTGCCAACTTATGTCTTGCATTTTTTTAAAACATATGTTATTTTATATAAGTCCCTCAAATACGGGATGCAATCGGGGCGTGGCTCAGCTTGGTAGAGCGCTACCTTGGGGTGGTAGAGGTCGCACGTTCAAATCGTGTCGCTCCGACCATTAATGAAATTAGGAAAATCCGCAAACTTGCTCCAGGCAAAGATTTGCGGATTTTTTATATCTGGGAGAGGCGGGGGTGCCATGAACATAGCAGGCGTCATTTTTGGTGTGATAGTGATATTATCTGTTTACGGAGGCGCGAACTATTATGTCGGGAGGGAGATATTTCAATGGCTCAGCCTGCTCTTCCCGTATATCAACGCCAGGATTTATACAGGCATCTATCTATTTTTTGCTTTATCGTTGATCATTGGTTTTTTGCCCTTTTCTTCTTTTATAAAGAGAATTATGAGTTGGCTGGGCGCGCATTGGATGGGGGTCTTTATCTATCTTTTATTATTTTTTATGGTAGCGGACTTGATGATAGTGTTCGGAAGTATCTTCAAGGTCATTCCCAGCCCTATCCCTCAGAGCATCCGTTTTTATGCGGGGCTGATGGTGATTCTATTAACCGCCGGCCTGGTCAGTTATGGGATCTATAACGCCAATCAGATTAAATACGTTTCCTATGCTGTACAAACGAAAGAAACGACCTCAGCTGCCGATATGAAGATCGTTCTGATCAGCGATTTACATTTGGGAGCCGTCAATTCGGAAAGAAATCTGGAGCATATCATTCAGGGTATCAATCATTTGGAGCCGGATCTTGTCTGTCTGGCCGGGGATATTTTTAACGATGACTATCATGCCATAGGCAATCCTGCCGCGGCCATTGATTTGTTTAAAGGCATCAGGGCTACGTACGGCGTCTATGCCTGCCTGGGCAATCATGACGGCGGCAACACGTTTAAGGAAATGCTCAGTTTCCTTGAGCAAAGCAATATAAAGCTCCTGAATGATGAATACGTCATAATTGATGAGCGGCTGGTTTTGATTGGCCGGCTGGATCCGTCGCCGATCAGGGGTTTTGGGGAGCTGAAAAGGAAAGATATGACGGAGACGATAGCTTCGCTGGCAACCAATATCCCTGTTGTCGTCATGGATCATACTCCCTCAAATATTGAACAGTATGGCTCGGAGATTGATTTGGTGCTTGCCGGACATACACACAGGGGTCAGATATTTCCAGGGAGCTTGTTTACAAATGCCCTGTTTGTTGTGGATTACGGGCACTACCAAAAAGATGCCGATAGCCCCCATGTTATTGTTACGTCGGGTGCGGGGACTTGGGGGATGCCAATGCGGGTCGGTACCCATAGTGAAATCGTAAGTATTTTATTGCGTTAGAAAGGGGTTTAAATTACATCTTTTTGCTATACCTTGATCATCTATGTATAATTTACATAGATGATCAAGGTATATTTATAAGGAGAGTGGCACGATGAAAATTGATAAAGGCTTGATTGGTGGCAGCACGAATCTTTTAGTGCTGACTTTGCTTCAAGAGCAGGATCGGTATGGTTATGAAATAATCAAGGAGCTGGAATCCCGTTCGGACAGTACCTTTCTGTTTAAAGAGGGGACACTCTATCCCGTTCTTCATAAGCTTGAAAATAACGGATTAGTCACCTCATATATGGTGAAAGGTGAAACCGGCAAAGAGCGGAAATACTATAAAATAACGAGTAAAGGTCAAAAGCAGCTGGCGGAAGAGAAGCAGACCTGGGAAACATTCTCGGTTTCAGTAAACAAAGTCATAGGTGGTAACGCCCATGCTTTTTCCTGAGTTGGATGATTTTTTGAGAACTGTTCTATCCCATGTTAAATTTTCCTTTGACAAAAAGGCCATCCGTTCTGAACTGGAAAGCCACCTTTGGGATAGAATCGAAGAATATCTTGAACAAGGCTATGAGAAAGAAGCCGCCGTACATTTAGCGGTGGAGGGTATGGGGGAGCCAAAGGAAATTGGCATAGAGCTCAATAAACAGCATAATCCGCTCATTGGCTGGTTATGGTGGTTAACCAATAAAGCGGTTGTGTTATTAGTTGCCATTAATCTTTTGTTTTATGGGATACCAATTATGGATTCTTTGACGGCTTATGATCCGGCCAAGGATATTCTCCCCACCGACATAGTCTATGATTTAAAGGTTGATGAAAAAGTATGTTTGGATGATACAGTGCTTGAATTTACCCGTGTTATTCTGAAAAAGAATGGGGAGTTAAGCATTATCTACAAATATTACGATACCCGGTTCTGGGGGAGAGGATGGAGCTTAGGCGGAATCGGCAGGATCTCGGACAATTTGGAAAATGAATATTGGAGTGGCTCCGGTAGCAGTAACGGAGAAATTGTGACCAAAGGAATAAGAACCTTTACGAATTTTGATAAAACAGCGGAGATCTTAATCATCAGCTATGATCACTTCAATAGAAGTTATCGGGTTGAAATCCCGCTGAGGGCCGGTGATGTCATTGAGTAGGTCTAAGAAAATCATGCGCAACATGCTCTTAATGGTTGGGTTAGGCGCTATGTTCATTCTGCGTTCTGGCCTCTACCTGAGTCCGCTGTCAGCCCATGAACATTCTGAACGCAGCATCCATTATGGACCATCGAAGGTTGTGCATATGGAGGACTTTGACAAGGGTAAGTACATTTTGGGGAAATACGATCGATGGGTATCCTGTAATACGGTAAAAAAGGAGCTCTTTTTTCTTTGGGGCTTTGGCAATAACCCCGTCGGCTTTGAAAATGATCCTACTAAGGCAATAGATTATACGAAGGATGGTTCTTTTGATGATGATCATTATGATTTTAAACTTTACGGAATCGTCAATGACCCCAGAATTAAGAAGGTTGAGGTTATCCTAAGGGATGGAAGGGTTTTGGCTCAGACTGAATACTACGGGGATTTGTTTCTTTTTACCTGGCAGACCGATGAATATAGTCCGAATGGGGGTCTAAAAGAGGTTCGTGGTTATGGTGAAGAGGACAGCATTTTATTTAGTGCAGAGAATGAAGTGGACTAAGGGATGTGGTAAGATAGTTATGATGTGATTAGACTAAGGAAGGATGAGTATTGTATTGAAGAGGCTGGACTTTAACAAATTTGTGGAGGCAGATTTTACTTATATGCGTTTTGCCCATGTGGCCAAGCAGGAGAGCCAGTTAGGCATGAGAGAGCGCATTGACAGAGAAATGGCTGTCATGATCGATGATTTGATGTCCATCAACTTAGAGTATAATAATGTGGGTAAGCAGGTCCTTGCTATTTGGCAAGGGTACTGGATGGCCATATCGGCACTGGATATCGATGTGGAAGATTAATTCCTCTGCGAATCCAGGTTGGCAAATAAGTCATAAAGAAACGTGCCCGGGCAGGGCACGTTTCTTTGGGTATACACTAGGCTGCATGGTGCTGAGTAGTTTGCAGAGATTTTTTCTTATTTTTCCGGTGACCAAGAAACAGGACTATGGCTATAAAGACGGCACTAAGGCTCCATTCAAGGAGGGCGCTTTCACCAAGAAAGTTTTTTACATAAGGTTCACCCACCAACATGGTTACGGCTGTGTGGGTTATGACTGCAGCCCCGAGGGGAATAATGATCGGAAAGCGGTTGATGGCCTTGATAACAAGAGTGCTTCCCCAGACCACGATGGGGATACTGATGCACAGTCCGAAAATAACCAGAAAGGGACTTCCGTGAGAAGCGCCTGCTACGGCTAAAATATTATCCAACCCCATAATAAAGTCAGCAATAATGATTGTGCGGACGGCTCCCCAGAAATTCGCAGCGCTTGCCACCTGCTCCCCTTCTTTATTATCGGTAAGGAGGTTGTAAGCCATCCAAACCAAGAGAACGCCGCCCACAAACATTAAACCGGGGATCTTTAATAACCAGACAGCCACGATAGTCGCTAACGAGCGGATAAGGATAGCCCCACCGGTACCGATCAGAATCACTTTCTTCTGGGATTGTTGGGGTAAGTTTCGCGCCGCCATGCCGATAACAATGGCGTTATCACCTCCAAGAACCAGGTCCATAAGTACGATGGCTAATACAGCTGAGAAAAATTCCGGGCTAAGAAACTCCATTTCGTTCATCGCTTCCTTCCTTATTTTGGGTAGTACCTAAATGCACAAGTCTGGACATTAAAAAAACCTTTACCCGAATGGGCAAAGGTCTCGCTAACAACTGTGTTGCCAACAAAGCCGGGACTTTAGTCCGTGAATGACGACTTTGCTGTACAGCTACTCCCCTTTGGACTTGATAATTTCAGTATAGCAAGGTTGAGGACAATCTTCAAGATTCCCCAAAAGTTTTTTCGTAGTCACACCAATTTCCGGTTCGTTAATATGCTGATAATGGAATAGAGATTATTCCTACTATTAGGTATTGGAGAGGAGAAACGGAAATGGCGTTATTAAGTTACAACAGAAGCATCATAACCAACGAAGCAGAGGCAACTTTTGTGCCGCTCACAGGAATACCAACATTAATCCTGGAATTTGGTCTTTTCGTGCCCACAGCGACTAACTTTGTAGAATTGCAGACATCTGTCGGCTGGCAAGTTGTGAATACCATTGCAGATTTTCAACCCACCCTTAGATTGGTCGTTTTGCAGGATGGGCTCGAAGTAGGGGCTGCTCATCAGGAAGCCCTCGCAGACGGTGATGATGAACCGGTGGAAATGTTGGCGGCCTTCCAAACGGTTCTGACCGATGTAACGGTCGGTCATCATGTTTACCAAGTGTTGGTTTCTAACCTTCAGCCCGCTCAAGGGGATATTGCCGTCACAGGCCCAGCTACGATATCCGGTAAAGCTATCAGCTAAAAACAAGCAGGGGACACTTCGGTGTCCTTTAATTTTATTAACCCGGCGGGAAAAGGCTGCCCCAGTAAACCTAACCGGAAAAGCAAAATGGCGGACTGCTTATTGAGGCAGCCGCCATTAACTGATATCAGGGAGAAGGGGGATGATCCTCCGGTTTGACAGTTTCAGGGAGTTCATATTTATAGCCGCTGATCATGGATGAGACAGTACCATCATCATCCAAAATATCCTGACGAAAGACCATGTAGAGATGGCCGAGGAGAAAGGCGGCATAACCCCAGGCAAACAGGTGGTGGATCATTCTGACTTGACTTTCACTGCCTATAGCTGGGATCAGCCAGGAAAAAAGGCCAAGAACTCCGCTGGGTGTGGCAGTGGCTCTCATGGCAAAACCGGTCAGGATCATGACCAGGCTGGCTACCCAGATGAAGACAAGATACATCAATTGAGCCATCGAATTATGCCCGACATGGGTTGTATGTTCACGGGTTAAGAAGAGATAGTATTTTAGAGTGGCTACGGCATCCTGCCAGAACTCTTTGCGCCAAAACCGCAGTTTGGAGAACTCATTGCCGACCACAAACCAATACAGGCGGAAAAGAAGATTGGCTGTAAAGATATAAGCAGTTATACCATGCCAAAAGCGCATATTGCCCATGAAGAAATTGACCGCCGCTTCCCCGGGAGCGCTCAGGATGGGATTGCCAATATACAATCCGGTTATAAACAGAATCACGATGGCGACGGCATTGATCCAGTGGAAGAATCTGACCGGCCATTGCCACACATAGATAGGAGAGCGGAGTTTTGAGGGACTTCCATCAGGTTGATAGTTATTGGTTTCAGCCATGGGGCACACATCCTTTGTCTAGAGAACTTTTACTTTGGCTAATTCTTCTCCTGCCGGAGAGATGAGATGAGTCGCGCAGGCTAAACAAGGATCAAAGGAGTGGATGGTTCGCAGCAGTTCCAGAGGCTGATCCTGAACGGCTATAGGGGTATCCAGGAGGGAGGCTTCGTAGGGGCCTTTGACCCCTTTCTCATCCCGGGGAGCGGCGTTCCAGGTGGTTGGAACCACTGCCTGATAGCTTTCCACCTTACCGTCACGGATTTTGACCCAGTGAGCCAGAGCACCCCGGGGCGCTTCGGCAAAGCCAACCCCTTGAGCAGTGGCCGGCCAGCGGCTGGGTTCCCATTTCTCCGGATTGAAGGTCTGACTGTCACCTGCTTTAATATTAGCGAGTAAATCCGCGTAAAATCCGGCTAAATGATCCACAGAAAGTTTGGCTTCCAGGGCCCTGGCCAAGGTTCTGCCCAAAGTAGAGAATAGAGCGGCAACGGGAAGGTCCAGGCGCTGTAAAGCATCGTCCACCAACCCCTTGATAGGCTTATTGCCCCGGGCATAACCCACCACAAAGCGGGCGAGGGGGCCCACTTCCATGGGATGTCCTTGCCAATGGGGAGTTTTGATCCAGCTGTATTTTTTATTCTCATCGAGATTATGGTAGGGAGGTCTTGGCCCGTCATAAGCCGGGGCAGTCTTGCCCTGCCAGGGGTGCAGCCCTGCTTGAGGATCGTCGTATTGGTACCAGGAATGACTGATGAATTCCTTGATGTGTTCGGGGTCTTTCAAGTCCACGTCATAAACCTTGCTCAGATCCCGGTTTAAGACGGCACCATTGGGGAAGAGGAAGGAATCAGGCTCGCGAATATCGGTCATCGGGACACCGCCGTAGCAAAGGAAATTGCCGATGCCGCCGCCCCATAAATCCCCTTTGTAGAAGCCGGCAATAGCAAAGAGATCGGGAAGGAGGACTTTATCCACGAAGGTTTGGGCCTCATCAATTTTGGACTTGACGAGATTTAACCGTTCCATATTAATCACATGGACATCATTCATATTGATGGTGGAGGGATGACCTCCTACACAATAATTAGGATGAGGGTTTTTACCGCCAAAGATAGTGTGGATTTTGACGATTTCTTTTTGCCAATTTAGTGCCTCAATATAATGAGCCACTGCCAGCAAATTGGCTTCAGGAGGCAGACGGTAAGCAGGATGCCCCCAATAGGCATTGGCGAAAATCCCCAACTGCCCGCTTTCCACAAGCCCCTTGACTTTGTTCTGGACATCGCGAAAGTAACCGGCCGAGGAGTTCGGCCAATCCGAGAGGGACATGGCCAGTTCGCTGGTGGCTTTGGGATCGGCTTTAAGAGCACTGAGAACATCCACCCAGTCGAAACCATGCAAATGATAGAAATGAACCACATGATCATGGACCATTTGGGTAAGGGTCATGATATTGCGGATAATGTTGGCATTCTTAGGAATTCGATAGTCAAGAGCATCTTCGACGGCACGGATTGAGGTCAGGGCATGAATATGGGTACATACTCCGCAGATTCTCTGCACAAAAGACCAAACGTCTCTGGGGTCCCGGTTCTCGACGATTTTTTCAATTCCTCGAAAGATAGTTCCCGAGCTTAGGGCTTCAGTAATTTGGGTACCTTCAACCACAGCTTCGATTCTTAAATGCCCTTCTACCCGGGTCAGGGGATCAACGACAATTCTTGTAGCCATAGATTCCAAACCTTTCTTTACTAGTCCTGTTTTTGTCTTTTCTCACTGGTTTTGGTGGCGATGGTCGCCGCAGCATGGGCCACTACACCGACCCCGGCCACCCCTAGAGCAGCCATGCCCAGTTCGTCAGGATTTCTGCCGATGGCATTATTAGGGATGTCCGCCAGATGAGTATAAAAGGGTGTGCTGGTATCGTACCAGTTGTTTTCGGAGCAGGCCATACAAGGATGACCTGATTTCACAGGGAAACTGATACCCCCATTCCATTCCATGACCGCACAAGCATTGTAAGCCACAGGCCCTTTACACCCCATCTTGTAGAGGCACCACCCCTTTTTAGCTCCTTCATCATCAAACTGCTCTACGAATTGACCGGCATCAAAGAAAGCCCGCCGGGTACACCCGTCGTGAACCCGCTTGGAATAGAAAGCTTTGGGACGGCCCTGGCTGGTCAGTTCAGGAATCTCGCCAAAGGTTAGATAATGCACGATAGTTCCGGTGATGACTTCAGCGATGGGCGGGCACCCCGGTACATCGATGACCGGTTTGTTTTTGACAATACGGCGGATGGGAACGGCTTCGGTAGGATTGGGGTAAGCCCCCTGAATACAGGCATTGGTGGCGCAGGAACCATAAGCGATGACTGCTGCCGCTCCGTCGGCACATTCCTTGAGAAGGTCATTGGCGGTCATTCCCCCAATGGTACAGTAGACTCCGCCGTCTCCTAAAGTGGCGCTGCCTTCAACCACCAAAACATAGTGTCCATAATAATCCTGCATGGCCTTGAGCCGGGCAGACTCAGCCTGTATTCCCGCAGCAGCTTGGATAACTTCCATATAATCCAGGGATATCATATTCAAGATGAGATCGGAAATCAGGGGATGAGCACTGCGCAGAAACGATTCGCTGCAACACGTGCATTCCTGTAAATTTAAGTAGATCACCGGAACGCGGGGTTTTGTTTCGAGCGCTTTGACTATTTTGGGGACAGCTGAAGAATCAAGACCCAGCATAGCCGCGGTGAGCGTACAAAATTTTAAGAAGTCACGCCGTGATATGCCTCTGCGGCGGGCCCAGCTATAATAGGTATCCTCGCCCAAGATTATCCCTCCCTGACTCTGTAATGAGTACAGTGTTTTGCATAAAGTGGTAAATTATACATAAGACGGTTGCTTCCGCCCCAAAGCTAATATTCTCAATGTGTTCAATCCTGACTATTCCGGTAATACTAAGAAAGGTTAAATTGATGGAGAAGGTGAAGAGATGAGTCTTCTTATTAAAAACGGATTGGTATGGCTTCATGAACAAGAGGATTACCTTAAGGCTGATATTCTCATTGAGAACAGCAAAATCAAAGAGGTGAGGCCGGTAATCGAAGGAGAGAAAGGAATCCCGGTTCTTGATGTGCGGGAGGGGTATATTTTGCCGGGATGGATTGACTGCCATACTCATCTGGGGATTATCGAGGAAGCGACAGGAAAAATCGGTGTGGATAATAATGAAATATCCGATCCTATTACCCCGAATCTCAGGGCAATCGATGGAGTGAATCCCATGGACATAGCCTTTAAGGATGCGGTTCGCCATGGCATCACAACCGTCATGTCCGGGCCGGGAAGCGATAACCCGGTAGGGGGTTTGAACATGGCTTTCAAGACTGCGGGGCGAATCATCGATCAGATGGTGATTAAGAATCCAGTAGGTCTGAAGATAGCCCTGGGAGAAAATCCTCTCACCACCTATGGTGCCGATAAAAAATCGCCGGTGACCCGGATGGGGACGGCCTCTCTGATTCGTGAATTATTCATGCAAGCTCAGGATTATATAAGCTTAAAAAAGGCGAATAAAGTGAAAAAGCGTAATGTCAAGCTGGAAGCTGTGATTCCCCTCTTAATGGGTGAAATCCCCTTGCGGGCCCATGCTCATCGCGCCGATGACATCATAACCGCCGTACGCATTGCTGAAGAGTTTAAGATCGAAAAATTAGTGATCGAGCACGGAACAGAGGCGGATCTGATTGCCGACTACCTGTTTGAAAAGAAAGCCGCGGTAGCTTTGGGCCCCATGCTGACTCCCCGCATTAAGATGGAGCTGCGCAACAGGAATTATGCTTCGGCTCTTAAACTAATGGACTCAGGGTTAAAGGTGGCCCTGATCACCGATCATCCCTACAACTCCATCGATCAATTGCGGACCATAGCCATCCTGGCTGTAGCCGAAGGTCTCTCTCCAAAAGATGCTCTCAAATGTCTGACGGTCAATCCGGCTGAGATTCTGGGATGTGATGACCGTATTGGCAGAATCGCCGAAGGGTATGACGCTGATCTGGTGGTCTATGATCAGGAACCGCTGAATATTAACGCTAAAGTTTTGCAGACGATCATTGATGGGAAGATTGTTTACTCGGTCAAATGACTCTCCAGGATTTTGCTTTACGCGAAGTTTTGTTTCCACTCGCTTAAATTCGCTCACTATTGTAAAGCAAAATCCTTGGGCTGTCTTTGGAAGTGACAAGATAAAAGTGAAATCTTAAGAAATGCGGAGCAAACCGGCAGAGAGTTCGCCTTATTCCGGAATTGAAGCGGAATAAAGGGTTTTACGGGATTAACCTTTACTTTTTTATTGACAAGCGGCCACATTGTGCTACAATTGTTTTCGATAGGAATTTGGGTCACCGGACGTTGGGTTCGGCTCGGATTCCTTCCATTTTGCTTTTGTAAAGGGGGCAAAGATGACAAGATGAGCAATTCTCTGGGACGTCATGTGTTGGCTGAAATCTATGGTTGTAGTTTCGAGATTCTTAATAACCGCGAAGATGTCGAAGCAATCATGGTCAACGCAGCCCTGGAAGCAGGCGCAGAAGTACGCGAAGTGGTATTTCATAAGTTCAGCCCGCAAGGTGTGAGTGGTGTAGTGGTCATTTCCGAATCCCATTTAGCCATCCATACATGGCCGGAACTTGGTTATGCGGCTGTCGACGTATTCACATGCGGGGATCAGGTCAATCCCTGGGATGCCTGTAATTATTTGACTGAGCAATTTAAAGCAGGTCATATGACAGCTACGGAAATGAAACGTGGACTTGTAGAAGATCCAAAAGAAGCGGTAAATCTTTAGGAGGGATATTTATTTTATTCCAGACTGAGATAAGGCTGGCATAATAGACCTTGTGACGGGAGAGTTACAAGGTCTATTGTTTTGAATGATGGAATGTCAATATTTGCTAAGTAATTGCGGGATGATTTATATGAACTTGTAAAAAATAATGTTATTGATCCTTGGAACCTTGATAGGGGCAGGATTTTGATGAAAAGCCTCGAATATTACTTAGATTAGCCTCAAATATTAAGGAGAGATTGCCTTGTTGCTACTGTCTGAACACTTCAAGGAGGAGCTTGAAGAAATAAAAAGAACCCTTCGACGTGAAATCAAGCTCAAGGCTGCTGAATTTGACGAACTTGTGGAATTGAATTTTGGTGAACTTGAGAATAACGCCTGCCCGCTTATTGTCCTTGCTGTGAGCCAAACCTTTGGCGGCGCCGCCCGTTCAGCTATTGGCCTGGCCACAATCCTTCAATACATATTTATGGCCGATCAGGTTCATCGCCTGATGAAGGATGATCCGGATCTGGAAGAAAGTAAACGACAATTTCCGGTTCTTGTGGGAGATTTTCTTTATGGAAAGTTTTTCCTGAGTTTGTGTAAAGAGAAAATGCTTCATTTCCTGGCCCCTTTGGCTAAGGTTATTGAAAATATGAATCAAGGAGCAATCATCCGTTGGTTGTCGAGGGATAAAAAAGTAAGTGATGGCGAATATATAAGAACTATTGAGATGGAAAGAGCATCTCTGACCGGCCTTGCGGCACGGTTGGGGGCGGAGCTGGCCGGCTGTCCGCTGAAGGTGCAGGAGCAATGTGAGACCATAGGCTGGAATTTAGGGATTGCCTGGGCGGCATCTCAAGAACGAAGGCCGGGCGGGGTGGTTGACTTTGCGCTGACTGAGGCCAGAACTATTCTTCGGGAGCTCCCTGAGCACAGAAATCATTCTTTAAATCAATTAATCGATTATATTGAAAGTCATGTACAGGTTAAAATTCTGGAGTTGAATTATAGATAGCAAAACAGGGTTGTCTTTGTCAGCAAAGCAATTCCGTGCTAAAATTGAAGAGAACTTAGAAGTCGCAATTATTTTAAAAATGCGTGCTGAATAAAAGTAGAAGGATTATGGGAAGGATGTGTGGGGATGCGCAGGCGGAAACGTGTGGACGAAAATATGCCGCTTATGGAGCATATTAGCGCATTACGCAAAGTTTTCTTATTTGCAGCATACGGAATCATTTTAGGTACGGTTGTCGGATGGATATACAGCGATCAGGTTTACGCCTTCCTTGCCAATCCAGTGATTCAACTGGGCATAGAATTAATCACAACTACCCCCATGGAACCCATCATGGTTAAGCTGAAAGTATCCATTGTCGTAGGGGTAGTCATTGCTTTGCCAATAATTATCTGGCAGATTTGGAGTTTTGTTCTCCCGGCTTTGAAGCAAAATGAAAAAAAATACCTTTATATGATTGTACCCAGCTCCGTTATCTTGATGTTAGCCGGTATAGCCTTTGCTTTTTTCTTTGTCATCCCTATCGGGCTTAAATTCCTGCTTTTTACTGGCCAAGCCGTTGTAAGTTCAACTACTCTGGTGACAAAAGCTTCGTATTTATCCTTTATTATACGTTTTCTTTTAAGCTTTGGTTTGATTTTTCAACTTCCTGTTATCTTGCTGCTTTTGATTCGTATTGGCGTCCTCTCCCCGGATAGCCTGGCTAAAAAGAGGAAGTATGCCTTCTTTGGGATTGTAGTGGTGACAATGCTCATTTCACCTACTCCTGAAATTATGACTCAGGGACTAATGGTGCTGCCTACCTATATGTTGTATGAGGCCAGTATTTGGCTCGGTTATATTGTGGCACGAAAACGAGAGAAAGCACTGGAAGGATAGGGGGGGTAAGAGATGAGTTTTAATGAACTTATTATATTAATGGTTATCGCCTTGGTATTATTCGGCCCAGAAGACCTTCCCGATGTGGCTCGTGCCATTGGAAAGGTGGTTTTTGAGGTTAAGAAAATTGCCGGAGATATGACGAAAGAATTTCAGGATGCTGTGAATACTCCCAGCAATGTCCTCAAGAAGACCTTAGATGACACATTGAAAACCCCGGCGCCTAAGAAAAGCAGCCAGGAAGAAAAAAAGACGGCAGCTGCAGCCCCTTCAACTGTTGCAGCGGTTACACCGGAAGCTGCAGATACGCCAAGCGATGAGAATGCAACACCCAATAAAGATGACGAAGAATTATTAACCTATGATGAGGATCCTCTTGCGGAACTCCCACAAGACATGGTGTCCTACGAAAAATAGGGTGCAAGCAGGTGAACCAAGATTGAAACAACTTTGGCTTTTTAACCAAATCAACTCCGATCTGCAGAGGGTTGAGAAAGAACTTCATGCTTATATAAAAACAGATTTTCCTATACTGGATCAATCCGCTGTTCAACTATTGGAAGCCGGTGGGAAGCGGTTGCGCCCGGCTTTTACCCTTTTAGCAGGAAAATTCTATGGCTATCCCATTGACAGGCTCCTTCCGGTGGCTATGGCTTTAGAATTGATTCACATGGCCACTCTGGTTCATGACGATGTAGTGGATGCGTCAATGACCCGGCGGGGGCGGCCCACAGTTAAGGCAAAATGGGGAAATGTAGTTTCGATTGCTACCGGGGATTACCTATTGGCTAAAGCGCTGGAGCTGCTTGCTCAGATTAATCATCCTGAAGTGTCAAAGATTCTTGCTGAAGTCAGTGTGGAAATGAGTCAGGGAGAAATCCAACAGATTAAGGCTTCCAATGATGTCAATCAGAACTTGAAACAGTATTATTATCGTATTAAGCGTAAAACGGCCATGCTTATTTCCGCCAGCTGCAAACTGGGTGCTCTGGTTTCTTCTGCCCCGCGGAGAGAAGTTTGGGCTCTGGGTGCTTATGGACACGCCCTGGGTATGGCTTTTCAAATCGTTGATGATGTCCTGGATGTCACTGCTGAAGCCTCCGAACTGGGCAAGCCTGTGGGAGGAGATATCCGTCAAGGAATTATGACCCTGCCTTTGATTCTTGCCCTGCATCAATCCGGGGAGAGGGAGCGCTTGCATGGATTGCTGGCCAAACCGGAGAAGGATGACGATGACGTCAGAGAGGCCATTAAAATGATCAAGGACTCCGGAGCAATTGCTGACTCCATGCATTATGTGGACTTATATATAAGTAAAGCCAATTCTTACCTTCAAGAGCTGCCCAATGTGCCGACCCGGAAAGCTCTCGTGGATTTGGCTTATTTTGTGAAGGAACGCAAGTTTTAGGGTATATTTAAAGATAGGTAAAATTTATTGCACTTGCATCTAACTTGCCCCAATGAACACTGAGACCGAAAGAAATCAGCCTGGAGTTGATGGACTTCGGTCTTTTCGATAGGTATATAATTGTGAATTTTTAGTGAAATAATAATGAGAATGCAAAAATTACCGAAAGCTAATACTTTGCAATAAATAATTTCTATGGTATTCTTTATTACGAAGACAAGAAGCAAAGGCAGAGGTTATGAACTAATAAATAAATAGGATATGCCGGAGCTTTTTGTGTGAAAAAATGGGTAAGTACTAGAGGGAATTAGAGAAAGGGGTTGTTCCATGTGTCAAAGCTCGATGTAAAATTAACACGTCGTACAGCTTTAAAAATCGGGGCTTTAACCGCAGCTGCCGTGGCAGTTGGTGTGCCGATGGGAAGTTTGAAAGAAGCGAGTGTTAAAGCTGCAGGAACAGAGTCGAGTGAATCCAAGCAATTAGGTTTTATGTATGACCAAACAAAATGCATTAATTGTAAGTTGTGCGCCAAAGCATGTAAAGAAACGAACAAATGGGAGCCCGGTGCCGAATGGCGTAAGGTATATGTAGCAGAGCCGGCAAGCAACAAGGTGTATCTCTCTATGAGTTGCAACCACTGTGCCGATCCTGCCTGTATGACAGTATGTCCTGTCAAAGCCTATACGAAACGGGATAAAGACGGTATCGTAGCCCATAATACGAAGAAATGCGTGGGCTGTGCCTATTGCCTCTATGCCTGCCCTTACCATGCACCACAGTTTGTTAAGTCCGGTACCGGAGCAGTAACGAAATGCAGTTTCTGTGCCGAGATTCAGGACCAAGGGGGCAAACCTGCCTGTGTATCCGCATGTCCGACCGGTGCATTAACCTATGGGGATATTACTGAACTGAGAAAAACTCCCGGCGCTGTAGCTCCGGAAATCAATGGTCTGCCGCCGGCCAGCATCACCAATCCTTCATTAGTGATTATCCCGAAGGTATAAGGAATAAGGAGGAGGAAAAAACATGCATCTTCATTGGGAATGGTTAATCGTCATATATCTCTTTTTAGGTGGTTTAGGTGCCGGAGCATACCTCACTTCTTATGCTGCCGGGAGAGGTTGGTTAGGGAACTCACCTGCTTTAAAACGGGCCGGATATTTCATAGCTGCTCCTATCGTGGCCTTTGGTACAGTGCTTTTAGTATTTGACTTGGGTCAGGGATTAAGGAAACCCTGGCTGCTGATTGGCCTTTTAAGCAACTTCACCTCAGTCATGACCTGGGGCGTGTATATTCTTGCCCTCTTCATCTGTGTGGGATTAGTGGTTGCGTTCTTTGTCTGGAAGAAAAAAGAGATTCCCAGTGCGTTAGAGCACCTCGGAGCACTGCTGGCTTTCTCGACCTGCGCTTACACAGGTTTGCTCGTTGCCGTGGTTGAAGCGATTCCTTTCTGGAATACCTATGTTATGCCGGTATTATTCGTTGTTTCTGCTATTTCGACAGGTCTTTCCATCA
Source organism: Desulfitobacterium chlororespirans DSM 11544 (assembly GCF_900143285.1). NCBI lineage: Bacteria > Bacillati > Bacillota > Clostridia > Eubacteriales > Desulfitobacteriaceae > Desulfitobacterium > Desulfitobacterium chlororespirans. Next base: position 65,583 of record NZ_FRDN01000009.1, on the reverse strand, counting down.
CGGTCCTGGTCAGCAATATCATTGATAAGGGCGTACATTCTGACGAGTACAAGATTTCCAAACTTCACTTCTATCTGGTCAGCGTTGAGATCATCCTCGTCGCCTTTATCTTCAGCGTGGCCAATGCCGGTGGCGGGGTGAAAGCCGCTTCTGCCGCTCAAGCCATTTCCGGCGGGCTGGCGCTTTGGTTCTGGCTGTTCCTTGTGGTACTGGGACTGGTGGTGCCTCTGCTGATCTCAGCTTTCGCAGTCAGAAAACTTGGCAAATCCGCTCATACCGGTCATGCTCTTCATGCGGCGGCTGGAAGCGGTAATACCGTAGCCTTAGAGCAAGGACAAGGATTGGCCAATGTTCTCCTTCTCAGTGATGCTCTGGTTGTTCTGGGCGGGTTTGTGCTGCGCTACGTGGTCATCTTCGCGGCACTGCCTATTTGGAACGGTACTTTAATGTAGTTTAGTATTTATAAATTAGGAATAGAATAGGGAGGCAAAGCTCGCAATGCCGTTGATCAGGGTTGAAGAGCTTTGCCTCCTTTTTTTGCACTTTATGTACTTTTTGTAACTTAATGGGGGAAATCTTAACAAATCCTTTTTCAACCCTTAACAAACCCTTACGGAATCCTATGGAAACCCTAAATGAATCGTGATTTTTCTGTGAAACAAACTTTCATCCTAGGCTAACCTGAGAATATATAGTAAAATAATACATAAAATAATCCTTTGAATAATTCCATAATTTATACTGGAGGTTATTATGAGCAATAGGTCTGACGGATTGATTGAAAAAATTTGGGACATCTTCAGCTCAATGAAAACAGGGTTGGTATTACTCGGAATCGTTGCTTTGGTCTCAGGGATAGGAACTCTGGTACCACAGGAATCTCTCGATCCCGAAGGAGCACATGCAGTTGCAGAGATTTGGAGAACTTTAGGATTTACCCATATCTATTCTTCACCTTTGTTTCAATTCTTATTAGGTCTACTTTGTATTAATCTCATTGTGTGTAGTGTACAGCGTTTTGGGGGAATCTATAAGTTGACATTTAATCCCGAGGCTCCCCTGGATAAGTCCAGTCTACCTCAGAAGATTAGCGCCAAACTATCTGGGCAGACTGAAGATGTCTTAAAACAAAGAACTCAGGAAGTACTTAAGAAGAAGGGTTTTCGCCTTACCGAATCAGCGGGCGAGGGGCAATGGAGTTTTACAGCGCAGAAGCGGCGCATGGGCAGTTGGGGATCCTTCATCACTCATCTTTCTTTTGTGATCTTAATCCTTGGTGCCCTGATCGGGTCCCTCTCCGGCTTTAAAGGGTATATGATGGCCGGTGAGGGAAGCGTGGTTCCCATTCAGGAGATTGACCTTTATAAAGGCCAAGTAAAAGAAAACTTTATGGTTAAGATCAATTCGGTGGAAGATAGGATTCTGCCCAGCGGGGAGAGGGATAACTGGTATACCGATCTTAGTATCATTGAATCAGGTACAGAGGTTCACCGCCAGTCCATTTCTGTGAATCATCCCTTGACCTATAAGGGTGTAACCTTCTACCAATCCAGCTATGCACCGGGAGCCCAATTTACTGTAGAAATGGGTGATAAGACCTTTCCTGTAGCACTCCAGAATGGGTATGGTTATTTCAATGCACCGGGAACCAATTTTTACTTTGTGCTGGCGGCCATGAAAACAAGCCCTCAAGAGTCCGTGATCCTTTATCAGGTTTTTGATGAGCACAGGCAGTTGGATATGGGGCAGCTCACACCGGGAGAATCCAAGAACATCCAGGATGCCTATACCATAACCTTTGATAAAGCGATAGCATTCACAGGATTACAAATTAAAGAAGATCCTGGAGTAGGGATTGTTTGGCTGGGAAGCGGCCTTTTAATGGTGGGATTGCTTTTATCCTTCTATTGGCGGCCTGTTCGGATTGCAGGCGTTTTGGAGGCTAATCATGAGACCCAAGAGGCAACCCTGACTTTGGGAGCTTACATCGGAAAGCTGAGCATGGGAGCCAAAGAGGAGTTCGACCGTATTGTTGCTGAAGTAGAAGGAATATCATAATTTTGTGTAAAGGAGTCGATATCGTTGGGCGGATCCATGGAAAATTTCGAAGTCATTTTATTTTATATCATGGTTGGAGCTTACATAGGAAGCACCGTCTTCTATTGGATCGGAATGGCTGCTAAAAAGGACGTCTTTACCCATCTGGGTACATTCGCTGCCATCATCGGACTGATAGCCAATACAGCGGCCATCGCTTTGCGCTGGGTGATTACGCAACGGCCGCCATTAACCAATGGTTATGAATTTATTCTTACCTTCTGTTGGGGAATTGTCATTATTTATATCTTTGCGGAGTTCCGCTATAAGATTAAAGCTCTGGGCAGCTTTGTCATGCCTGTAACCTTCATATTGCTGATGTTTATCATCATGAAAATGGGCCCTTCAGAAAGAGTGGCCGGAGCTATCCCACCAGCCTTGAAAAGCCAGTGGTTGACCTTCCATGTGTTCACTGCTATGCTGGCTTATGGAGCCTTCGCTATTTCCTGCGGTTTGGGAATAATGTATTTGCTTAAAACCGGCGGCTCTCATGAAAAGCATGAAAAAGAAACCTGGCTCAGCCGTTTTCCCCATGAAAATGTTCTGGATGAACTGGCTTATAAGATGATTGGCTTTGCCTTCCCTATGTTGACCCTATGTATCGTTACGGGCGCTATTTGGGCTAACTATGCCTGGGGCACCTACTGGTCCTGGGACCCCAAAGAGACCTGGTCCCTGATCACTTGGATTATCTACGCAGCCTATCTCCATGCCCGTTTGATGTATGGCTGGAAAGGAAAACGGGCGGCTTGGATGGCCATCATTGGTTTTGCAGCTGTGTTGTTTACTTTCTTTGGCGTGAATTACCTGCTTCCAGGCTTGCATTCTTATGCCTAAAGAAGAGCTTGTTCATAAAAACACTTAATCATCCCATAAGAAATTGCTTGTTTTTTAGTTGGGATTTTCGTTGTAAGATGTGATTAGAATGATTTAAATTTTAAGGGTTCTAAAAAAGAAGCGGGGGGCTGTACGTGTCACATTATTACCCCATCTATGTTGAGTTGCAGAATAAGCCGGTTTTAGTCGTGGGCGGAGGAACAGTCGCTTTGCGCAAGGTGAAAACCCTGCTGGAGCATGGTGCTGTCGTTCGTATCGTCTCACCCGAGCTTCACCCTGAATTAGTGGAACTGGTGGATGATGAACGATGTCTGTGGAAGAAAAAGGAGTATTCTGCCGATGATCTGCAGGATGAGGTGCTGGTATTTTCCTGTACAGAAATCGAGGAGGTTAACAGCGCCGCGGCAGGAGATGCCCAAAAATCCTTTCGTCTGATCAATGTGGTGGATGATCCGGAGAAATGTACGTTTATTGTGCCTTCCATATTGGAACGGGGAGATTTAAGCATTGCTGTCTCTACGGGAGGGAGCAGTCCCATTGTCGCCCGGCAGATTCGGGCCGAGTTGGCAGAACACTATGGGGAGGCCTACAAGGATTACCTGACTTTGCTGGGAAGCTGGCGCAAGGACGTTAAAGCCCGGCTGACAGCGGAGCAGAAGGAAAAGTTTTGGAATCGGGCTACGGATGGAGAGATGCTTGAGCTTATAAAAAACGGTCGGCTGGACGACGCGAAGGGAGTAATGCAGAAGTGTTTCCAATCACTATTGGGTTGAACCACAAGACGGCTCCAGTAGAGATTCGTGAGAAAGTCAGCTTTCATCCTTCGGAGATCAATAAAGCCCTACTGGAATTGGATGCTCTATCCGCCTTAAATGGGGTCGTGCTGTTAAGCACCTGTAACCGTTTGGAGATCTATGCCGCCACTCCTGAAGTGGAATTGGGAGTCAGTGTGATTAAGAAATTTCTGGCCCGGCATGGGAAGCTTCGGGAAGAAGATATTGATCAATATCTTTATGTCCATACTCTTTATGATTCCGTACGCCATCTTTTCCGTGTCGTCGCCGGACTGGACTCCATGGTGATAGGTGAAACTCAAATCCTGGGCCAGGTAGCGGAGGCCTACGAAAAATCATCACAGCTTGATCTGAGCAATAAAATTATTCACGCCATTTTTCAAAATGCTTTGGCAGTGGGAAAAAGGGTCCGCTCCGAGACACAAATTGACCAGCATCCCACCTCGGTTTCCTACACAGCGGTAGAGCTGGCCAAGCAAACCTTTGGCGATGTGCAAGGCAAGAGTATATTGATTTTAGGGGCAGGTGAGATGAGCGCTCTGACGGCCAAGCATCTGGTGGCCAGCGGAGCGGATACTGTATTGGTGTCCAATCGCTCTATGCAGCGTGCTCAAGCCTTGGCAGAGGAATTCTCAGGAAGAGCCATTCCTTATGAGGAATTGGATACGGCCTTGGCCGAAGCAGATATCGTTATTTCGGCAACGGCTGCCGCTCATTTTGTCATCAAGCCGGAGCGCATGAGGCGGGTTATGGAACAGCGCCAGCGACGGGCTTTATTGCTGATCGATATCGCCGTACCCCGGGATATTCATCCCAATGTGGGAGAATTAGAAGGTGTGACCTTGTTTGACATCGATGATTTGCGAGGAGTAGTGGACTCCCATCAAAAAGCTCGGGAGGAAGCAGCCCTGCAGGCTGGAAGGATTCTCGAAGAAGAGATGGGACGCTTTGTGAAGTGGCATAATTCCCTGTATGTAGTTCCCACCATCGTTGCTTTGCAGCGTCGTGGGGAGGAGGTCCGGGAGATTATGCTGAAAAGCGCCTTGAATAAACTGGGTCCTATCGATGAGAAACAGGAGAAGATTATCCGGTCCATGGCCAACTCCATCGTAACTCATCTTCTGCATGCTCCTATTGCCAATTTGAAGGAAGCAGCCAATACCAGCCAAGGTCATCTTTATACGGAAATACTCCAAAATTTATTTGACTTGGATGGTAATGAGCTTTCACCTCATGCGGGGTGGAGTGTTCATCATGCCGCCAGTCATCATTCCAACCAAAGTTAAGGGGGAGCACATGGGAAGCGTTAAAATAGGTACACGGGATAGTCAGCTGGCCCTTTGGCAAGCCGAATGGGTGAAAGGGAAACTGGAAGAGTATTACCCGGAAAGAGAGTTTGTCCTGGTCCCCATGAAAACAAAGGGAGATAAGATTCTTGATGTCCCCCTTGCTAAAATCGGCGACAAGGGTCTTTTTACAAAAGAGTTGGAAGTTGGTCTTCTCAATGGAGAGATTGATTGTGCTGTCCATAGCCTCAAAGATCTGCCTACGGTTTTGCCCCCAGGTTTGGAAATTGCCGCTTTTTGCGAGAGAGAAGAGCCGCGGGATGTTTTTCTAAGTAAAGACGGCACGCCTTTAGGGTCATTACCGGCCGGTTCAATCATCGGCACCAGCAGTTTAAGACGTAAAGCCCAGTTGCAGAATTATCGCTCCGATCTGTCTTTTGCGGATTTACGCGGCAATCTCCAGACCCGTTGGCGGAAGCTGCAGGAGTCCAATATGGCAGGTATCGTTCTGGCAGCGGCCGGTGTGAAACGCTTGGGCTGGGAAGACCGGATCACAGAATACATTTCTGAAGAGATTATGCTTTCAGCAGTAGGCCAAGGAGCCATTGCTGTGGAGATTGCTGCTCAGCGGGCTGATGTCCGGGAGATGCTTAACCTGCTGAACCATGGGGATACGGAAAGAGCCGTCAAAGCAGAACGGACCCTTCTCTACCGCTTGGAAGGGGGATGTCAGATTCCCATCGGAGCCTGGGCTGTGATAGAGCAGCAACAGATTGTTCTAAAGGGAATGGTCGCTTCCTTGGATGGTCAACGCATCCTGAAGGTCACCCTGTCGGGAGAGCATCCTGAAGAGTTGGGCAGGCAAGCTGCCGATCTGCTGATTGCTCAAGGAGCCATGGCGATCCTGCAGGAGATTCGTACACCCTTCGAAAAGTAAAGTTTTTATTCTTCATAATACGCTACAGCAAGCAAGGAGTGTTCTGATTTGGACAAAGGATATGTATATTTGGTTGGTGCCGGGCCAGGAGATCCGAAACTCATTACTGTTAAGGGTGCGGAGTGCATTGCCAAGGCCGATGTGCTGATCTACGATCGCCTGGCTTCACGCCGTCTCCTGACCTTAGCCCGTCCCGATTGTGAACTTATTTATGTAGGGAAATCCCCGGACCGGCACACCCTGCGCCAGGAAGAGATCAACGCTCTTCTGGTCCAGAAAGGCCTGGAAGGTAAGATAGTGACTCGTTTAAAGGGGGGGGACCCTTTTGTTTTTGGGCGCGGTGGGGAAGAAGCAGAGGATCTGCTTCAGGCAGGGATTCCCTTTGATATTGTCCCCGGTGTTACTTCGGCGATTTCCGTACCTGCTTATGCAGGCATTCCGGTGACTCATCGTGATCTAACCTCTTCTTTTGCTGTCATAACCGGTCATGAAGACCCTACCAAAAACAGCTCGGCTTTGGCTTGGGAACATTTAGCCACGGCTCACGGGACCTTAATCTTTTTGATGGGCATGGAAAATCTGTCCTTGATCTCTACTAAACTTATCGAAAATGGCCGTTCACCTTCAACTCCTGTGGGAATTATCCAATGGGGGACCCGGCCGGAACAAAGGGTGCTTGTCGGTGAACTTCAAAATATTGCTCAATTAGTAAAGGAAGAAGGCATTACCAACCCCTCGATTATCATCGTGGGAGAGGTTGTTCAACTAAGGGAGAAACTGCAATGGTTCGAAAAGAGACCTCTCTTCGGTCAGCGGATCATTGTGACACGAGCCAGACATCAAGCCAGTGCCCTATCTCAAGGCATTGAAGATCTGGGAGGTGAACCATGGGAATTCCCGGCTATCGAAATCGTACCACCCAGCGATCCCCATCCGTTGATTCAGGCCATCAAAAATCTGAAGCGGTTTGAATGGCTCATCTTTACCAGTGTCAACGGAGTAGAAGAATTCTTTAAAGTTCTCAGAGAGCAAGACAGGGACGTTCGTGATTTGGCCGGTATGGATGTGGTAGCTATCGGTCCGGCCACCAGAGATGCTTTGGAGAAGCGTTGCCTGAAGGTTTCTTTTGTTCCTGAAGAATACCGGGCGGAAAAAATCATCGAAGGACTGGCCAGCCGGGTTCTGCCTGGTCAAAGTGTGCTCCTGGCCCGGGCCGAAGAAGCCCGGGATATTCTGCCCGAATCACTGAAAGCTTTAGGAGCGGATGTCTGGGATGTTCCCACTTATCGTACAGTTTTGGGGAATGCCAACAAGGAGGAATTGATGAAGTTACTGGAGGAGAAAGCTGTATCGGCCGTTACCTTTACCAGTTCCTCCACAGTACGCAATTTCCTGCAATTAATTGATGGCAGGCAAAGCCTTTTGGAAGGGGTTAAACTCTATTCTATCGGTCCCATTACCAGCAAAACTGCTCAGGAATTTGGGTTGAGCATTTACCGGGAAGCAGAGCAGTATACTATTAAGGGGCTGCTTGAGACTCTTGCAAGGGGGAACGAGGAATGATCAGTTTAACAAAATTGCTTTTTAATACAGAGTACTTCGGTGATTCTCTGCGCTACAGCAAAGGGTCAAAAGGGTCTATGCACGGAACCACTTCCGGGTCAGGGCCGGTGGTGGTATGGAACTCGACCCGGACCTGCAATTTGCAATGCGCCCACTGTTATATGGAATCCGATGCCCAAAAATATCAAGGAGAATTGACCACAGAAGAGGCCAAACGCTTTATTGATGATTTGGCCGATTTTAAAGTGCCGGTGCTGCTTTTCTCAGGGGGGGAACCCTTGATTCGCCCGGATTTTTTTGAACTGGCTGAATATGCTGCCGCCAAAGGGATTCGCCCCACCCTATCCACCAACGGAACCCTGATCACCAGGGAAGTGGCTCAACGCATTAAAAACATTGGCGTGGGCTATGTGGGAATCTCCTTGGATGGCTTGCGGGAGGTTAATGATAAATTCCGCGGCAAGCAAGGGGCTTTCCAAGCGGCGATGGCGGGCATTCAGAACTGTGTCGCCGTAGGCCAGCGGGTAGGGCTTCGCTTTACGATTAATAGCCATAATTATGCGGAGCTGGATAAGATCTTTGACTTTATTGAAGAGGAAAGTATCGATCGGGTCTGCTTCTATCATCTGGTCTATTCCGGACGGGGCAATCAAATGATTGCTGAGGATGTTACTCCCGAACAGTCCAGGCAGGCCATGGAAACCATCATCCGGAGAACCATTGACTTTGAAGAACGGGGACTCCGCAAAGAGATTTTAACTGTGGATAATCACTGTGACGGGGTTTATCTTTACCTGCGTACTTTAAAGGACGATCCGGAGAAGGCTCAAAAAATCAAGGAATTGATCAGCATGAATGGAGGCAACCGCTCCGGGATCGCTTTTGGTGAAGTGGATCCTCTGGGCTATGTGCATCCGGATCAATTTACCCAACATATCACCTTCGGCAATGTGCGGGAGCGGAAATTTGGGGAGATATGGACGGATCAGGCCCACCCTATTCTGGCTGGGCTAAAGGATCGCAAACCCCTTCTCAAAGGCCGTTGCGCCCGCTGTCAGTACTTAAATAACTGTAACGGCAATTTCCGCACCCGTGCGGAAGCTGTTACCGGAGATTTCTGGGAATCCGATCCAGCCTGCTACTTGACCGATGAAGAGATCGGCATAGTGTAGGGAAATGGAGGAGGAATGAACAAATGCCAATGATTAGACGCCCCAGGAGATTAAGAAGCAGTGAAGCTATACGCAGAATGGTCCGGGAACATCATGTCCGGACTGAAGATTTGATTTACCCGATGTTCATTATGTTTGGAGAGAAGAAAAAGATCCCCGTTTCCTCCATGCCCGGAGTATATAATTATTCTTTGGATGAGTATATAGTGGCTCTAAAGGATGTGGTGGAGGCGGGAATTCCTGCCGTGTTGCTTTTTGGGCTGCCCGAGTCCAAGGATGAGACAGGGACCGGGGCTTATGACCCCCATGGCATCATCCAGGAAGCTGTTCGCTTGACAAAGAAGCACTACCCGGACCTTTATGTGATTACCGATGTCTGCCTCTGTGAATACACGGATCATGGACATTGCGGAGTGATTCAGGATGGACGGGTGCTTAATGATCCTACCCTGAAGCTGCTGGCTCAGACAGCGGTTTCCCATGCTGAAGCCGGCGCGGATATGGTAGCGCCTTCAGATATGATGGATGGCCGGGTGGGGGCGATTCGGGAAGCTTTGGACGAAGCCGGCTATACGGATATTCCGATTATGTCCTATGCGGCCAAATTCGCTTCTGCTTTCTATGGACCCTTTCGTGAGGCTGCCGGTTCGGCCCCTCAATTCGGAGATCGCCGCACCTATCAAATGGACCCTCCCAACGGTAATGAGGCCATGATCGAGACAGCCCTTGATATCCAGGAAGGGGCGGATATGATCATCGTCAAGCCGGCCCTGGCCTATGGCGATATCACCTATCGGACCAAAGAGCAGTTCGGGCTGCCTATCGCCGCCTATAATGTCAGCGGTGAGTATGCCATGGTCAAAGCGGCTGCTGAAAAGGGCTGGATTGATGAAAAACGTGTGGTCATGGAGAGTCTGGTCAGCATGAAACGAGCGGGAGCTGATCTGATTATTACTTATCATGCCTTGGATGCCGCACGCTGGATAAAGGAGGAACAATCATGATTGTATCCTGGAATACCACCAATGCCTGCAATATGTATTGCGATCATTGTTACCGAGATGCCGGTTGCAAGGCCGAAGAAGAGCTGAACACTGCCGAAGCGAAAACCCTTCTGGAGCAGATTGCTAAGGCCGGATTTAAAATTATGATCTTCAGCGGCGGGGAGCCTCTCCTGCGCCCGGATATCGTGGAATTGGTAGCTCATGCCACCTCCCTGGGCCTGCGCCCGGTTTTCGGAACCAATGGGACCTTGATTACCGTAGAGATGGCCCGTCGCCTGAAAGAAGCAGGCGCTATGGGCATGGGCATTTCTTTGGATTCTCTGCATATTGACAAGCATAATCAGTTCCGCAAGTATCCCCGAGCCTGGGAAGAGGCCGTGCAGGGCATGCGCAATTGCCGGGAAGTAGGCCTGCCTTTTCAGATTCATACCACCGTCATGGATTGGAACCGGGATGAGCTGGAAGCCATTACGGATTTTGCCGTAGCGGAAGGGGCGGTAGCCCATCATTTCTTTTTCCTGGTTCCCACAGGGCGGGCTGTATCCATTGAAGAAGAGTCCCTGCGGGCTGAGGAATATGAAGATGCTTTGACCCGCATCATGAAGAAACAACAAGAAGTCGATATAGAGCTTAAACCAACCTGCGCTCCCCAGTTTATGCGGATTGCCAAGCAGATGGGCATGAAGACCCGTTTTGGCCGGGGCTGCCTGGCCGGCACCTCCTACTGCATTATCAGTCCCAAAGGACAGGTACAGCCTTGTGCCTACCTCAATATCCCCTTAGGTGATGTCCGGGAGACACCCTTTGATGAGCTGTGGAAGACCCACCCGGTCTTTAAAGAATTGCGTACCTTGGATTATAAAGGGGGCTGCGGCAGTTGCGGTTATAAAACCATCTGCGGTGGCTGCCGGGCCCGGGCTGCTTATTATGAAGAAGGGGACTTTATGGCAGAGGAGCCCTGGTGCCTCTATCACGGGCGTAAGGGGGGTAAATAATGGATGCTCTCGATCGGGCTCTGCTGAATATTGTTCAGACGGATTTCCCCGTTACCTCCCGTCCTTATGAGACCTTAGCAGGTCTTACCGGGACCACGGAGGAGGAAGCCTGGCAAAGGATACAGCGCTTTCGCCAAGAGGGTGTTATCCGGCGCTTAGGGGGGGTTTTCGATTCCCATCGTTTGGGATATAAAAGCACTTTGTGTGCGGCCAGAGTGCCCGAAGATAAGATTCAGATCCTGGCCGATCTGCTGATGGAACTTCCCGGAGTGACTCATAATTATTTGCGCAACCATGAGTATAATATTTGGTTTACCCTGATTGCCACTTCCCAGAAGGAAGTGGAAAAAATCCTGACCACGATCAAAGGACTCATCGGGACCGATGAGGTGTATTCTTTGCCCGCTCTCCGTTTGTTTAAAATCAGTGTGGATTTTGATTTTAATGCGGAAGAACAGGCAGGAGAACAGCGCCATAGTGAAGAATGTGAGTGTTCATCAGACAATCCGCGGGGGTCGCAAAAGCTGGATCCCTACCCGGTGAACGACGTGGATAAATTGCTCATACGGGAACTGCAGGGGAATATCCCTGAGTCCTTGGCTCCCTATGCCGAGATTGCCGCCAAGCTAATGTGGCAGGAGGAGAAGGTCCTCAGACAGACCCGGGCTTTGGTTGACAACCAGGTGATTCGGCGATTCGGAGCTGTTCTCCGTCACCAAAAAGCCGGATTTACCGCTAATGCCATGGGTGTTTGGCAGGTCCACGAGGCCGAAGCTGAAGCCATCGGCAAAGTCATGGCCTCTTTCCGGGAGGTGAGCCATTGTTATCAAAGGCCTATGCTGAAAGATTGGCCCTATAATCTCTTTACCATGATTCATGGCCGCTCCGAAGCAGAGTGCGGCGAAGTGATGGCCAGGATCGCCCAAGCGACAGGAATCAAAGATTATGCCATGCTCTTCAGTATCAAGGAGTTAAAAAAGAGCAGTATGCAATACTATAGGGAAGAAGACGATTAGGAGGGTTTAATCTTGGGGTTTCAGGATCAACGAAGTAAAGAAGCTTTTGCCCGGGCCAATGGCGTCCTTCCCGGCGGAGTCAACTCTCCGGTAAGGGCTTTTAAATCCGTAGGGCGGGAGCCCATATTTATCGCCAAAGGACAGGGTGCACGACTATGGGATATTGACGGCAATTCCTATCTGGACTACGTTTTGTCCTGGGGACCACTGATTCTTGGTCATGCTCACCCGGTGGTGGTCGAGGCCATTAAAGCGGCTGCGGAGCGGGGAACCAGTTATGGAGCACCCACTGAGATTGAAACGGAATGCGCTGAAGAAGTGATTAAAGCCTTCCCGTCCATGGAAATGGTCCGCATGGTCAGCTCCGGAACCGAGGCTACGATGAGCGCCTTGCGTTTAGCGCGGGGAGTGACGGGCCGCAACAAAATTATTAAATTTGAAGGGTGCTATCACGGTCATGGTGATTCCTTGCTGATCAAGGCGGGCAGCGGGGCTTTGACCTTTGGCGTCCCCACCTCTCCGGGTGTACCTTCTTCAGTAGCTTCACAAACCATCGTAGCTCAATATAACGACCTGGAAGGTTTAAAAGAGATTTTTAAGGAATGCGGGGAAGACATTGCCGCAGTGATCCTGGAGCCGGTTACCGGGAATATGGGCGTTGTTTTGCCTCAACCCGGGTTTTTGGCGGGCTTGCGAACCCTGACTCAGGACTATGGCAGCCTGCTGATCTTTGATGAAGTGATGACAGGCTTCCGGGTGAGTTATGGAGGGGCACAGGGCCGCTATCAAATCGATCCGGATTTGACATGCCTGGGTAAAGTGATTGGCGGGGGTCTGCCTGTGGCAGCCTATGGCGGCAAAAGGAAGTACATGGAGCAGGTAGCTCCCAGTGGCCCCATCTATCAAGCCGGCACCTTATCCGGTAACCCTTTGGCCATGGCGGCTGGACTAGCCACCTTAAAGCTCTTGCAGCAGGAGGGGGTCTATGAGGGACTGGAGGAGAAGACCACCCGTTTAGCAGAGGGCTTGCAGTCCATCGCTCAGGAATTAGGGTTCCCCATCTGGGTCAATTCCGTCGGAGCTATGTTCTCTGCCTTCTTTACAGATCAACCTGTGATTGACTTTAAGAGTGCCTGCTCTTCCGATGTGGAGCGTTTTGGCTCGTTCTTCAGAGGCATGCTGGAGCGGGGGATCTACTTAGCACCCAGCCAATACGAAGCGGTATTCCTTTCTACCGCCCATACGGATGCAGATATTGACTATACCTTGGAACAGGCCAGGGATGTCCTTAAATCCTTGGGTTAAATTGTTGAGAAAGGATCAAACGGATGGAAGGTAAGAAAATCATTCGCGCAGTCATCTCCATAGGTTTAGTTGTGGCTTTGATCACCATCATTTTTGTTTCGCAAGGGCATGATCCCAATAACCCCCATGCCTCCATTCCCAGAGAAGAGTGGATTAGCGGGGAGAAGGGACATGGATTTTCGGTTAAGAATAATCAGAATCCCCAAAAGCAATGCTATAGATGTCATGTCAAGCAGGATTTAGGCGGCAAGAGCTATTGCCAATCCTGTCATGACGCATCCGGGGTGGACTATAATCTGCCTGACTAGTACAGGGCTTCCTATGGACCCGGCTTTCCTGAACAGCACAATACGATAAGCCCCAAGAAGCCGCCGGTGCGATGACCGGCGGCTTCTTTAGCATGGGTCCGGCATGAAGTCCAAATGATCCCAATCCCCTGATGAAGACAGTCACAGCTATCTAGAATGTGGAATAATATGGTATATAATTCATCGGCATGGGGGTATTCTATGGATAAGGATGAACGACTTCATTATTTGGACAGTTTGGAAAGATTAAGAGGCTCAAAGGTTTTAGTTTACTTCGCCTATACACCCCTCGATGATAGCATTCTCGTGCCTCTCTACGAACAACTCAAAGCGATCGGGCATACAGAGAAAATTGATTTACTCCTGCACAGTTATGGCGGAGCGGTAGACACTCCCTATAAGGTTGTCATGCTGATTCGTGAGTTCTGCAACGAATTTGGTGTTATCGTACCTTTTGTAGCCAAATCTGCGGCATCTATGTTGGTTCTTGGAGCGGATGAAGTTGTTATGGGACCCATCTCTGAGCTGGGGCCCATTGATCCCCTGATTAAGCACCCTATTTATAAGGAATTATGGGTTCCCGTTCAAGCTATTCGCTATTGTATCGATTATCTTCAGCGTTCTATCGAATCCAATCCCAATCCGGAGCTGGTAACCGGCATCATCACGCCTATGATCAATAAACTGGACCCCTGGCTGATCGGAGATTACGAAAAAGCCTTAAAAGCATCTCACCAATACGCTGAAGCCCTCTTATCCCGTTATATGTTAAAAGATAACCCTGAACTTGTTCCTGTAGTCACCCGGGCTTTGACAGAGGGCTATTTTTCTCATGGCTATCCCATCGGACGCCAGGAAGCCAAAGAGCTGGGTTTGCGGGTAACAGAGGCCGAGGATGAGCTTTGGGATGTGATTTGGAGCTTGTACCGGGGCTACGAGGAACTTTTCAGCACTTGCGATAGTGGAGATAGAGTCTGACTTCAGGCTCTTTTTTCTCATCTACTTAAATACCCAATAAAATCATATTGAAAAAATGGACATAATCCTGTAGGATAAGGGATGTAAAGGGAATGCAATATTATTCACGTTTTATTGTTTTTTAAAATCATGGCCTAGGGTAGATTAGACTATGGAGGTGTATAGTATGTTAGCAACATTTGGTATGGTAACTCCAACTGTAATGATCATTGTATTAATCATTGCATTGGTTATTTTTGGACCCGGAAAACTTCCTGAGCTTGGCAAGGCTTTGGGACGAGGAATTTCTGAATTTAAATCGGCAACCAATGGTGAAGAGAAGGAAGAAAAGAAAGAAGTTGAAAGCAAAGAAGTTTAACCCCAGGGGAGCTGTAAGATACTTTCTTTTCTAAATACTGCAAATTAATGAAATGAATAGACAGGAAGCAGGCATAACCAGCTATAAGTGGGTGCCTGCTTTTTCTTTTAAACAAAAAGAACATGCCGCACTATATCTACCATAAAGATTTGCGACACGTCCTTAACTTGCTTTGCAAATAATTGAGCGAATACAGCGCTATTACTAGTCACCATCCATTTTTAACACCTCTTCAATCAGATACTTGACTTTATTATATATGCTTTAGTATGGACAAGCAAATTACTAGTTATACATTTTTATACATAATATGTATTTGGATTAAAAAGGTGAGAATCAGGTAAATTCCCAACTTATCCGATAGTAATACAATAGACTGGGGTTATCAATTACCCATTCATACACATCATTATTACCAATGATTTTACAATGGATTATTTGTGGCTGGGATAAATTAATTTGTGCAAAACTATCGGCATAAATGCATCGCTTGACACCTTTCACCATGTCGTTAGGGACACAAAGCCTTAGGATGATTCTTTCCGTTGGGTTTCTTACTAAATGTCCGATCATGGGCTGCATTATTTTTGATGAATCACCTAGTTCATATTTCAACTTAAACGTGGTGGGTTGGTTTTTTTCCAGGGGTACATCAAAGATGATTTTGGCCGTAGTTAACGGATTAGCGTCCTTGCATAGTTCTACTTTATGATTATGGGCCGATTCAAGAATCGGTGAACTAATATAATCACCTGTCCAGTTATGAGAACGTTTCATTTCACTTATTTCTTTTAGGGCACATATATTATAATTTGAAGAATAGGCGATATTTTCCCGCGTTTTAAAATACAATTCAGTTTCGATTTCTTTATAGATATAATCCATTGAAAGTGAAGGGAACCTAGGTTTGAATTTATTCGAGTTATTCCTATAGAACTGGATGGAGCCCACTAACATTGCTCCTATAGAAATCCCTGCAACTAAATACTGCCAAAACAAAACAACTTCACTGTGCCATAATGAAACTATATTTGCCGCAATTAATGACCAAAGGCTAATCAGGATAACCCAGATAATAGATGCGGATAAACTAGATACGATGCCCACCTTGTATTCCACAGTAAACTTTTTATCTAGTTTCATTTTATTCCCTCTCGACAATTCCATTTTTTTCCTAATGGATATAATTCGGCATAGTGCCGATAATTCCTTCTTGAGGTAGGAGAATTATTACACAAGGAAACGGGGTTAGGGGAGGGAGTACTGGTTACACTAGGACTAGAGTTGAAATTGAAGTCAATAAGGAAGTGTATTTGTGGATATTGCCAAAGAAGTTTCTAACCCTCAATTGATTTATTCTTTTGTCAAAACCATATTTCCAGCGGTAAAGGCTCAGCTGAGCTTCTGGGAAGAGAAAGCGGGGCGTTGTCCTGACCGGGTGCTTGGGGAGCAAGCCCTGGCCAGTATAGCCCATAAGGAATTTCATTGTTTAGGGGGCAGCATTTATTCTCTGTATCCCGGGGCCAGGGTTGCCGAGGTGATTGAGTTTGTGGTGGCCTATCAGACCATCAGCGATTATCTGGATAATCTGGTGGATGCGCTGGAAATTCAGGATGAACAAGCTTTTCGCCAGCTTCATCTGGCCATGACTGAAGCTCTGGATGCTGATGCCCAGTGTTCTGATTACTATGCTTATTATCCTCACTGTGAAGACGGAGGTTATTTGGTCGAACTGGTGCAGACCTGTCGGAGGAGGGTGCAAAAATTGCCTTCTTATGAAGTCGTTCGGCCATACATGATGGAACTGGCTGAGCTCTACTCCTTGCTTCAGGTCACCAAACATTTGCATCAGGGCGAGCGTGAAAAAAAGATGTTAGGCTGGTTAGAGGAGGTAATTCCTGAATATCCGGGGCTATCCGTCTGGGAGCTGGCCGCTGCCACAGGATCAACCCTGGGGACGTTCTGCCTGTTTGCTATGGCTTATGATGCTCAGCTGACGGACATAGAAGCCAAAAAGGTCAGGGATGCCTATTTCCCCTGGATTACAGGCTTGCATATTCTTTTGGACTATTTTATCGATCTTGAAGAAGATAGAAAGACCAATCAATTAAATTTTGTCGAGTATTATGCTTCAAAAAAAGAGCAGCAGGAGCGGCTGCTGCTCTTTGTGAAGACTGCTCTCAGTCAGGCAAGGTCTTTGCGCTATCCTGATTTCCATGAAGCCATTATCAGGGGGTTACTGGCCATGTACCTATCCGACCAAAAAGGAAAATCCAGAGAATGCGGTCAAGTGACCGAGGAGCTGATACGGGCAGGGGGCAGGCCTGTAAAGGTGCTGTTTTGGATATGTCTTCAGTTAAGAAAAAAAGGCAAGCTGTAGCTGCCTCTATGATTGACGATAAAGGATAGTATGGGTGAGTTCGCTCAGGAAGGTTTTGGAGGGCGAAGGGGAAAGGGGGCTCAAGGCCTGAACGGCGGTTTGAGCACATTGGAGGGCAGTGGTAAAAGCTTCATTGAGGGCCCCCGAGGAAATAAGGGCCTGAATAATTCTCTGAACATTCGCCGGGGATAAATCCCGGGCTTGCAGCATGTCTCTTGCCCAGGGTCTGTAGAGGGGCTTATCCAAAAGATAGATTACGGGTAAAGTGATGTAACCGTTGACGAGATCGGCGGCTACGGGTTTACCTGTTACCTGGGGATTGCCAGTGAAGTCCAGAATGTCATCAATAATCTGATAGGCATACCCCAGATTCATGCCATACTGGCCAAGGGCTTCGATGGCGTCCTGGTTTGCTCCCGCACTGGCCGCGCCGGAGGAGCAGCAGCTTGCTAAAAGAATTCCTGTTTTCTGGGCAATGCGCTGGAAGTATTGGCTGGGTTCAACAGCTAAGTCATAGCGTTGTTCAGCCTGTTGTACTTCACCGTCACACATGGATTGAATGGCGTCCACCAGGTAGGACATACTCGTAAGGAGATGTTTATTGGCTAAAATACGAAAGGCCTCGGCAAACACATAGTCCCCGGCTAAAACGGCCACCTGATTCCCCCGTTGCGAGTTGATCGTTGGCATGCCCCGCCGCCGATCCGAATGATCGATGACATCATCATGAATCAGGGAAGCCATGTGAATTAATTCTGCGGCCACCGCCGCATCAAGTGCCGCCGAATTGAGTGAGCCAAAGCACTGGGCGCTTTGTAAGGTCAGCAGGGGCCTTAATCGCTTTCCACCTGAGTCAAGGAGCAGGAGACAAGAATCTTTGATGGTGTCCCCAGCTCTCAGAAAAGATTCCCGAAGCCGCTCTTCGACAATGAGCAATTCGGGAAAAGAAATAACGGAATTTGCAGATTTTATGGTTGCAGAAGCCATATCCGGAGAAGCCATGAAATCAGTCCTTTACACTAACCTTTTCCTTAGTATTCCATGTTGACGAAAAAGGATACCTTAAAGGATTGGGATCTTGAACGGGCTCTCCTTCTGGGCTATACTGAAGAAAGCAAAAGGATGGATGCTTGCGGAAAGACAGAGTTGTTAAGGAGGAACCGGTGATGTTACAAGGGAAAACCGCTTTAATCACAGGAGGAGCGACAGGAATTGGCCGCGCTATTGCTTTAAAGCTCGCCCAAGAGGGTGTTAATATTGCTGTCAATTATTCCCGCTCTCGGGAAGATGCCGAACAAACCGCTCAGGAAATTGAAAAACTCAAGGTAGCCTGCAGGATTTATCAAGCCAATGTGGCAAAGGATCAAGAGGTTCGGGAAATGATCGGTGCAGTGGTCCGGGACTTTGGGCAATTGGATATTCTCGTCAATAGTGCAGGGATGACTCATTTTGTTGAGCATGCTGATCTTGAAGGCATGAAAGATGACTATTGGGACGAGATTTTCAGTGTCAATGTCAAAGGCCTTTTCAATACCTGCCGTGCCGCGGCCGAAGCTCTAAAGAAGCAAAAAGGCTGTATCGTTAATATTACTTCTATCGCCGGTCTGACAGGATTGGGGAGTTCTATCGCCTATAGTGCTTCCAAAGCCGCTGCGATCAGCGTCAATAAATCCTTGGCCAGGGTTCTGGCTCCTGATGTCCGGGTTAATTCGGTGGCCCCAGGGGTAGTTCTGACCCGCTGGGTCAGCGGCAAAGAGGAACATATCACCCGCATGGCTGAGGGAACCCCTTTACAGAAGGTGTGTACTCCGGAAGATGTGGCTGAAGTCGCCTATGCTTTGATCGCCCATGCCGGATTTGTCACAGGGCAAACCTGGGTCGTAGACGGGGGCAATTTTATCTGATCAGCAAGTTTGGTTTGGGTTTTCAGGCTGAGGGAGAGGATGATATGTTCAAGAGAAGAGCATATATCCTCTTTTTTTGAAAAAGTAAGGCTGTTTACTTAATCCTTGAGAGATAAGGATTCCAACATGCCCAAAGCTTTGGTGCAGTATTCCAGGATTTCACGGCGGCGGACAATCCCGATAAAGATTTTTTGATCATCCACGACCGGGATAAAGTTCTGCTCAACAGCCCGGGAGATCAGGTCTTCCATGCGGGAGTTGATGGAAACCGGATAGTTTTGAATATGCTGTTCGATCTCTGTCAGCCGGATGCTATGGGTGTTTTGAAAGTTAAGACCAGGAGTATTTTTAAGCTTCCACAGGAGATCCCCTTCCGTAATCGTGCCGCGGTAGCAGCCCTGATCATCAATAAGGGGAATGGCCGAGTAACGGTGGAATTCCATTTTTTCTATGGCCTGACGCATGGTAGAATTGATCTTGAGGTAAATTACATCTTGCTTGGGTATCAGGAAAAAAGCAACATTCATCGTTTTGAACACCTCTCTTTGTTTAACAGAAAGAGTAAAGATTCATTAGCCTGCCCCAGTATAGTTCAGCACAAATTAATTTGCAAGAGTATTTGTTTAAGGAGAATGAAAATATGAAAGCAGCTTATCTGGATTGTTTCTCCGGGATCAGCGGGGATATGCTTTTGGGCGCCCTGGTTGATGCAGGATTGGATTTTAATCTTTTGCAGAGGGATTTGGCCGGCTTGGATTTGGATGAATATGAGTTGTATGAACAGAAAGTTCTTAAACAGGGAATCAGGGGTACCCAGATCCATGTTCACGCTTTGGAAGGCCATGTCCATCGCCATCTGTCGGATATTCAGGCAATTATTGGCAGAAGTGCTTTGCCTCCCCAGGTTAAAGAGAAGAGTTTAGAGATATTTACCCGTTTAGGAAAAGCTGAAGCGAAGATTCATGGCACCGACATCGAACAGATTCATTTTCATGAAGTCGGCGCAGTCGACGCTATTGTGGATATTGTCGGGGCAGTCATAGGCTTTTGGCGTTTGGGGATTGAAAGGGTGTTTGCTTCGCCAATTCATGTAGGGAAAGGCTTTGTTAAGGCGGCTCATGGGCTGCTGCCCGTACCTGCTCCAGCTACCTTGGAATTATTGACCGGGGTTCCGATCTATGCTCAGGATGTGGAAGGAGAGCTGGCCACTCCCACCGGAGCTGCCATAGTAACCGCCTATTGCCGGGAGTTTGGTCCATTCCCTAAAATTAGAGTAGAGAGAATCGGCTATGGTGCAGGAGTGAAAGATTTAACCATCCCCAACCTATTAAGGCTGACCATCGGAGAGCTGGCCAATGAGGATAAAGGGCAGGAGGGGATTCGGGAAGGGGAGGCATTAACCCTGGAAGTGAATATCGACGATATGAACCCGGAGTGTTACGATTATCTCTTTGAAAAACTCTTCCAAGCGGGAGCCATGGATGTCTATATCCAGACTATCCAGATGAAAAAAAACCGTCCCGCTGTACTGCTGACGGTGCAGACTCCCTATCATAAACTGGAGGAAATGCGCAGGATTCTTTTCCAAGAGACGACCACCATAGGATTACGGGTTTATCCGATCAAAAAATATATGCTTCCTTATGAGCTACTCACTGTTGAAACAAACTACGGTTCAGCGAAAGTCAAGGTGGCTTTTATGGAAGGGAGAGCCTGCACGGTCAGCCCAGAGTACGAAGATTGCCGCCGGCTGGCCCGGCTGACCGGAGAACCCCTTAAGCATATCTATGAAGAGATAAAAGAAAAGGCGAAAATTTTACTTTATTCGACGAAATATCCTATGGACTAATTGGGTCAGATTTTGTAAAATATTTTTGTTAGGCTATTATCTGTTATCATATAGAAAGGGAGTCAAATCTATGTGGAACCAGCAATTGCTTAGGCTCATTGAGGATATGAGAAAAGAGCTTAATCAATTAGGTAAGAGAAAGCCTCTTACCGACCCGGAAGTGATTAGTTTAAGCCAAAGACTGGACGAGCTTCTCAACGAATACCATCTTACAGCGAAGTAATAATTTATTGATATGTAGCCCTATCAGCTGATAGGGCTTTTTTGTACTTTTCCGAACGGTCTACATCCCATACTTCAATTACTGGAATTAAAGATATTCCAAATATAATCTTTGATGGTAATCATCGCTTTTTGGTACCCTTTGCTCCATATCCTAACCTCATAGTTGTAATCTTCGAGTGGTTTTTCGGCTTCGCGCTCGACAAAATCCAGTAATATTTTTAGTTTTGCGTACAATTCATCATTCTTCATACTACTCACTCCCTATTTGCCTTCTCTTTAATGTATGCACAGGAAGAGAGAGTTGTGTACAAGCTTTTAAAGTAAATTTATTTTAGCATATATTTTTATAAACGGATTTAAAATAGTCTATTGACAAGTCGGCTCAGTTTTCATATAATAAACATTGTCACGCGGACGTGGCGGAACTGGCAGACGCGCTAGTTTCAGGTACTAGTGAGTGTACGCTCATGGAGGTTCAAGTCCTCTCGTCCGCACCAGCATTTTTAAGGCTTTTGAGCCTTTTCTTTTTAAAAGCTGTACAGCCAATGTACAGCCATTTTACTTTTTATCATTAAAAATCCTCAGTCGTTTCAATGCGACTGAGGATTTTTCAGCATTTTTAAGGTTTTTGAACCTTTTCTTTTTTTCTCTGTCCAGTGGATGCTATAAATAGTTTTTCATTGCGTTTTGAGGCAAAGTCGATAACGTTATCGGTTTCAATGCTTTCATCAAGCAAATCACTTACTTGAGCCTGGGCTGGTGGTGGCGCTTGAGCGGGAATCTCTTCCACAGGAATCAGTTCATCTACAATCTTGCTTGTTTTTTGCTTCATCCTCTCTAATACATCGGTGTAATAGTTTCCTGTGGTAGAGATATCCTTGTGTCCCAGCATCTCTTGAATCTGCTTAAGATCAACTTTGCCGCTCTCCAGTAGAGCAGTTGAAATTGAGTGTCTCAACGCATGCACCGATATTTTAGGTAAATTAGGCAGATTGGCTTTAGTTGTTAAATCGTAATGGCGTGTTGTAAAGGTGCTGGGATTAATATAGCTGCCATCCTTACGGCAGAACACCAAGCCATTATCAATGTAATTTTTGCCAGCAGCCTTCTTCTCTTCATCCTGTCTTATTTTGTGTTCCAACAAAACTTTTAATAGCTCCGGAGAAAACACCAACGTTCTTTCTGAATCATCGCTCTTTAATTCGCTGAGGTAGAGTGTCCCCTTAGGAGACCGAACCCATCCGTGTTCTATTTTTGTTAAGCCTGTGGAAAAGTCGATATCGTTCCACCTTAATGCGAGAAGTTCGCTTTTTCTCAGCCCGCTCTTAGACTCTGTGACAAATGCAGCGTATAATCTATCTTTTTTAATAATGTTTAAATAGAGTGTCATTTGCTCCTTGTTCCAAATTTTTATTTTTGGTCTCTTTTTTCTAGGAAGCCTCACTCCAGAGGCCGGATTTTTTTCGAGGTGGTTACTTGTTACCGCTTGATCAAAAGCAGAATTTATTACGGTGTGGATAGCTTTAACGAATCTAGTAGAAAGACCCCCTTTCCCATCTTTTCTACCGTTTAGTAGTTTCATATTATAATAAACCTGAAGATCATCTGTTGTTAATTCCGACATTGTTTTTCTGGCAATAAAACTATTTTCGATATGATTAGTAAAGTTTAGATCGTACCCGTCCCATGTGCCAATGCCGACATTTGGCTTAGAATATATATCTAACCAAATCCTAATCCACTCTCCAACCAAAGTCTTATTGGGTTTAACGCTCTTTCCCAGGTCTTTTTTGATTAGAAGTTTTCTTAACTTCTTCTGAACTCCCACTTCCGAGTCATCATAAATAGTCGGCCTTATTCGCTTACCAGTTACGGGGTCCCTTCCAAGACTAATCTGAGCCATAAAAAGGCCGCTTGCGTGTGGAACGATGGTTCCTTCGCCTTTTCCGCGTCGACGATCCTTTTTCTTTTTCTCTTTTTTGGGAGCAGGCTCTTTGATTCCGGTTTTCTCGGCCATAAATACCCCCCTTGCGCTAAATGTTCTTTATAACCCTTTCGACAACTCCAATTATTCTCACTGCATCGAGAGGTACCGGCTCGGAATCCTCACTGGATGGCAGCAAAATAACACTGTTGTCATCTGTTTTAAAAAATTTCTTGCATATAACACCTCCATTTAATTTAGCAATTACTGTTTGATTGCTTTCGGCGATGCTAGTCTTTCGCACAAGGACCAAGTCATCGCTTTTTATATTTTTGCCTTCTACCAGACTCCCTCTAATAAAGAAATACTCTTCATTAGCGAGTAACGTAGAAGGAAAGGCAATAAATTCATGCGCTTCATCTGAAGCGTTATCAAGGGGGATTCTGCTCAAAATAGGCACTTCTCTATAACCATTGGATTTATCTGCAATATACTTCGATTGTTCTTCCGCCGCTTTATACGGCTGATTATCAGATTTGATTAACGCAGCATACTGTGACATCAATTCGCCTAAATGAAAAAATTCCATAAGTTTCTCCGCCGTTTCGGGAGATATTCTATTTGTTTTCGTTCCATAAGCTAATATGGATTGCAGGTTCTCATAACTCGGTTCTCGTTGCCCTGTTCTGTATTTCTGTATCGTATTAGAGGATGGACTAAATTTTCCATCAGTAAAAGCCTTTAGGGCATCTGCAAATTCGGCATCGGTCATACTACCTCTAATCTCTCCAATCGCTACAGCAATAACAGAATTGTTCACTTTCGAAATCCCCCTATTCTAATTGTCGAACCTGACAAAACAATATATAACAGAATTATCTACACCTAATTGTACAAACAGTATGTCCTTAAGTCAATACAATAATACTAAAAGTATTTAAAAATAATGAATGATACATATAGTATCTTTTTAAAATACTGTGACAAAAGAAAAAATATAAAAACACTATTGAAATAGTACAAAACGTATTGTAATATGATGACTAGAGGTGCGAGTCTAAAAGAGCCACATAATCGCGCACATTAAAAATACAAAATGTATTTTTTGAAAGAAGAGGTGATCATATATGGCGAAGGAGACCACCGCAGAGCGGCAAACTTACAATATCCCAGAAGTTGCCAAAATCATGGGGATCAGCAATTTTTTAGCTTACGAAATGGCTGCTTCAGGCAAGCTGCCTGCTATTCGCGTAGGTGCTAAAAGGGTTGTGGTACCAAGGCAAGTATTTCATCAATGGCTTGAGACCGCTCAATTTTCACCCAAAGCTTCTGAAAGCTAAAAGGAGTGTCGTTATGGCTACTGATAAGAAAGTTGAACTTCAAAGGATTGTTTCTAAAATGTCTGCCTACGGAGTTACCCCTGAAACAATAGTAGAGAGAAGAAAAGCCCTGGAAGTTCAGATTTTGAGAAATCTTAAGAATAGCTCTGCTATCAGGGAAGCAAGGTAATCCTATGAAAATCACAGACGAACAGATCCTATCAATCCTTAAGCTATCCGAACTGCCAGAGGTAAATAGCGTAGAAGTCAGGCAAACCACTGGGCGGCGCAATGGCCGGCTCATTAGCGTTAGTATCCATGTCGTTAATGATGATATATCACCAGCCATTGCAGCATTTAAGCAGATAGTCCCCGTTGAGTTTAAAGCTAACGATCCTTACGAGCTGACCCATCCAAACGGGGACAAAGAGCTGATAAAGGTCCATCGTTTTGACGGTTACCCTACACTCAGTGTGGATGCATATGAGATACAGAGGCCGAAGGCATCAGCTTAAAGGGGGCAGGGCCCCTCAGCTTTTTGGATATCATGTGGACAAGCGGGAAGAAAGCGAGGTGATCCAATGCCCAACCTAACCCAATCACAACTACACTGCATCGCCCGACACATCCAAGAGTACGTAAAAAAAGAAATGCACGGGGAAAGCGACTTCCCCAATGCATGTACAGATTGCCCCGTGAGACAGCCGGAAATTCACTGCCACTGGGACGCGTTTATAGCTCTTTCCGAGGCTACAGGAGTAGGCATATCGCCCAGAGTAAAGGGCGAGGCGAGCATTAAGACCATAAATCAGCTCGGGCAAGAGCGCGGCCTAGAGCCTATCAAGGATGAAAGGTGTGCTGTTCTCATGATCAAAGAAAAAACCGCCGCAGATGCGACGGAATTCACCTTAAGCGGTATAGGGCAGGAAACAGTTAGAGCTGTAAATCTTCTTTTGGCGTGCGGATTCTCACTCGTAAATGTCGAGTCAATCGACGAATTAAGGGTGTTTCGCTACTCTTTCAAAAGCGATTTGAGCAGTGACGGTCTATCAACAAGTTCCTCGGTCGAACCGAGCATGTAAGTCTTTTGATTACTGCCATCATCAAGCGTGTGGAATCCAGCTGAGAGCAAAACCCAACCTGATCTCAGTAGCTTGTTGACCTCATAATCTTCAAAAACTTCTTTTACCTGTCTATACTTATCGAAATCCATCTCCATCCCTCCTTTCGTTGTTGGCAAGTCCTAACAACTACCCATTTCGACGAGGAGGGCAAAGTTTCCTACACAAGCGAGGTGAACAAAGTGTCTAATCTAATCCCAATTGAAATCAACGACCAACTCCAGCAAGAAGTATCCGCCAGAAAACTTCATGAGGGCCTGGGCATGAACCGGGACTTTACGAACTGGTTTAAATACCAAGCTGAAAAGTTAAGTCTCCGAGAGGGGGCAGACTTTACGCCAATTTTGGCGGAAAGTACCGGAGGCCGCCCCAGCATTGATTACAAGGTCCCGATTGATATCGCCAAGCATATCTGTATGATTTCCGGCGGGGAGTTGGCTCATCAGATCAGGGAGCATTTTATCCAAGCCGAACGAGCCTGGAACTCTCCGGAGCAGGTCATGGCAAGAGCCGTCCAAATCGCCAACCAGAGAATCAATAGCCTGCAGCTCATTATCGAAGAGCAGAAACCCAAAGTCATCTTCGCCGAAGCTCTGGAAACATCCGGCAACTCCATCCTCATCGGTGAATTAGCTAAAATCCTCCGACAAAACGGCATCGAAATAGGCCAGAATCGACTATTCGAAAAACTCCGTGAAGAGGGATATCTCATCAAAAGGGGTGAGAGCTACAACCAACCGACGCAGTACAGCATGGAGATGGGACTGTTTGAAATTAAAAAACGCACAATCACCAATCCCGATGGGAGCGTGAGGGCCACAACGACAACAAAGGTCACCGGCAAGGGGCAGATTTATTTTGTCAACAAGTTCAAAAAACAAATTGCATGAGGGGAGGCGGATAAGAGTGGAACCATTAAAAAACTTGGTCGAAGCGGTTGAGCAAATCGTTGACCTCAAAGCCGAGAATGCCCGGCTCAAACAGCGGCTAACCAAGGCGCTTGATATTTTAGCTGAGGCTACTCTTTGCCCGGACGACGGACAAAGGCTCGACTGCGTGAATCACGGTCCGTGTAGCTGTTTTGCCTGCTGGAGCCAAGCACTAGAGGTAAGCGAAGTGGACCTAGCGTTCGAAGACGAGGAGGTGACCTAATGGTCTGGATACGCAAAGTCTTTATGTCATACCACGAACGGAAGTTGGACAAGCTCAGCCGGCGCTGGTGGGCAGAGATGATGTTGAGGGGAGGAGGAATCCGATAATGACAACCGTCAGCTATAAGGAGGCTCTAACCCCAGCGCAACAGCCCGTCATGCTCAGATTCCTCTACGACATATGCCGGACCTACGACGAAGCAAAGTCCAGCGGCTTAGGCAAGCCTGATGTGAGCTCCTTCCTGGAGGCGTATCGCGAACCTGAGCCTAAGATGGGGCTTATGGACCACAGAGCCAGGGCAAGGCTGCGGTACAAGGCCAGGAGGGCCAAGGGCCTGTGTACACGATGCGGTAATAGAGCGGTGCCAGGGATGATGCGGTGTCAGAAGTGCCGCGAGAAGGTGTGGAAGAGGAGGTGAAAGCATGAAAGTGAAAATCGTGGTCGAGGAAACGCTGACCTATATCGATGAAATTATCATCATACAGCCAGAGACGATGTCTGATGAAGAGCTTGAGCAAATCATTAAACGCGTCGAAAAGCAATGCCGAGAGGCAAGTGATGTGGCTTATGTCCTGGAGTCCAGATATGGATTAAAGGTAGTCGAGAGAACGGACAATTTCCCGGAGAGCCCAGATCGCTCAGAAATTGAAATCACTGATATTGAGGAGGTAGAGTAATTGGAAAAATCAACTTACGTAAATGTGCAAACGGATACGGTTAAAAGTGTCATTGACTCTATCATAGAGGCTCACCCAGACCGTACGCTACTACTTACACCGTGTTTCCTGAAAAGGGGTAAAGCCCCCACTAAAAAGTGCAATGGTTATGTCCTGACCGTGGAAGTTGTCGTGGCCGAAGAGGTTGTCAATGACCTCAGATTTATAAACGACATGGGAATACTGGTTGCCTTAACTGTCCCGAAGTCGAGTCTTAAGGAGCAATGGAGGGAGGAGGTGACCAACCATGAACCTTGACCACAAAGAAAAAGGCCCACGGGAGCTGGCACTCCACATGGACCCACTGGTAATTGAACCTATCCAAAGTATACCACAAAACTCCCATTATGCACCATACAGGATAGCCAGTTTTTTTTGTGGGAGCGAGGGAATTTCGGGAGTATCTCAGGGATAGCCAAAGAGGAGAGGTGAATCGTTTGATACCATTCCCGAGCAAAAAATATCAGGTCATCTATGCTGATCCCCCGTGGAGCTACCGGGACAAGGCTCTTGCCGGCAAAAGGGGGGGCGGGTTGTAAATACGGCGTGATGGATAACTTAGCTATCGAAAAGCTCCCTGTTGAACAGATCTCTTCAGATGGTTGCGTGCTGTTTCTATGGGTTACAATGCCAAAGCTAAATGAGTGTTTTGACGTGATAAAAGCATGGGGATTCGAATACAAAACAGTCGCCTTTACCTGGGTGAAAAGAAATAAAAAATCTCCAACTTGGTTTTGGGGTATGGGTAACTGGACCAGAGCGAATGCGGAACTTTGCCTACTAGCTACAAAGGGCAAGCCTAAAAGGGTTAGTGCTGCAGTCCATCAAATTATTGAGGCCCCTATCGAGCGCCATAGTAAAAAGCCCGGTATTGTACGAGATAAAATAGTCGAACTATTGGGTGACATACCTCGTATTGAGTTATTCGCAAGGGAGACGGTTTCGGGATGGGATGCCTGGGGAGACGAAATCTGAGAGGGGGTAAACAGAATGTGCGATACAGACGATGATTGCACGATAGACCATGAATACACAGACGAGATTATATGCCCTTATTGCGGCAGTGAATTTTCGGATAGCGATGATATTGAGCCGAATGATGAGATATTAGGGCTTCAATATTGCGAGGAGTGCGAGAAAGGGTTCTATGCATTCCGAAGTGTGACTGTAGACTACAGCACCGAAAAGGCCACGTATGGCACCTGCAAGCACTGCGGGGAGAAAAATGTTGTAGTAGAAGACTACCACTCATCCCTTGGGGCGTATGAGGGATTGTGCGTGCCATGTGGTGGCAAGGAGAAAAGGCGATTCCGTGATGAGTATATGAAAAGGCTTGAGACTAGGGTTGGTCAGATTCGGAAGGATGGTGAAAGAAATGCCTGACCAAATAAAAAACGGCCCGCAAGTCCTGGCAGACTTAGTGAGCCTCATAAAAAAATATTGCAACGTCAGTATATCAGACCCTGAGCTAATTGAAAAGCTTTGTGATGGAGATTTGGCTGTAACTAATTATGCGGCTGATGCCCTTAGGTATATTGTCTCAGTCGAGGGCATTTGCGATGTACAAGCCTAACCAAAAGCTAATCCACATCCCCACAGGCAGGCCGGTCATGGTGACCAAAGTCGATGCTGACACTATAACTATGGTCACTCTGGACGATACATGGTCCCACCCAAAGACCGGTAAGCCCTGGGGAGGCAGTACGTGGGTGAGGTGTCGAGAGAGCATGGGGGAGTTTAAGGCGGTGATTAGCGATGACCCCCAAATGTGTTTGTGGTAAAACCATTGACATCAAGCGAGGCCATAATACGCGCCGATGCCCAACCTGTGGCGTGATGTGGCGACGGGACACAGCCGGGTTTTGGGCAATCGGATTAAACACAACGGTCTTTACTCCGAAAATTAAGTTTTTAGCAAAGAATGCGAGGTATGCAAAGTGGAAGATCTCATGAAGGAAACAATCGCAAATCAAGCAATCGAGATTCAAGATCTAAAAAATAAAGTCAAGCAGGCAGAAGGCTTAGGGAATATGTGGTTTCAGCGGATGATGAAGGCCGAGAGTCAACTTAAGAGGGGAGAAGCCCCCAATGATGCAAAGGAGGAACAAGCGTGAGCCTAAAGCTGTATGAGCTCACTGGAGCTTATCAAAATATTGCAGACCTGGTTGACGACGATAACCCTGATTTAGACTTAGTCGCGGCCCTGAGCGCAATTGAAGACGAAATAGAAATCAAGGCTGTAAATATCGCAAATCTCATCAAATCCATTGATGCGGAGGCCCAAATAATAAAGGCAGAGGAGGAGCGCCTTAAGAAGCGGCGAGAGGCCCGCGAGAACACTGTGGTAAGGGTTAAAACCTACCTACAAGAGGAGTTATTAAAGGTCAGTGTAGACAAGGTTAAGACAGCCACAAGGACCATCTGGATTCAAAGCAACCCACCATCCTGTGAGGTGGTGGACGAAAAATTGATTCCTTTAGACTATAAAACCCATGTCCCTGAGAGCTATGCTCCGCGCGTGAAAGATATCATTGCAGCATGGAAGGAAGGCAAGGAGGTGCCGGGGGTAAAGATTACCCAGGGCAAAGGAATCCGAATTAGATAGGAGTGTGGCGCATGGGAGTACCTGTCCTTGTCATTGGAAAATCAGGCTCGGGCAAATCCACAAGTCTGAGGAATTTTGAGGAAAATGAAATAGGGCTCATTAATGTAAGTCGTAAGCCTTTGCCTTTTCGTAAAAAATTTGAGAGCACAGTCAATACGGATGACTATGGCATCATTGAAAAATGCTTAGTCAAAACAGCTAAAAACAGTGTTGTCATCGATGATGCGGGGTATCTCATCGTGAACATGTTTATGAAAGGGCACAGCAGTACAGGCGCTGGAAACGCGGTATTTGGATTCTATAACAAAGTCGGAGATTCATTTTGGAGCCTTGTTGAGTTCGTCAAATCTCTTCCCGAATATAAGATTGTGTACTTTATCATGCACGAAGAAAAGAACGATTTCGGGGATATCAAGCCTAAGACCATCGGCAAGATTCTAGATGAAAAAGTGTGCCTAGAAGGCATGTTCACGGTCGTGCTGAGGTCTGTAAAGTCCAGTGATAGATATGTATTCAGGACGCAATCAGACGGCTTGGATGTGGCTAAATCCCCGATGGGCTTATTCGATGACATAGAGATTGACAATGATCTCAAGGCTGTCGATACGGCGATAAGAGACTACTGGAATTTGAAAGGAGAACCCGATGAAAAAATATAGCGGCTACGATAAAACGGAGGCCTTTACCGGGGAATATGAAAAACTGCAGCTGGGGGGGCATGTATGTGTCATTCTCAAAGTTTCCGTGGAGGAAAAGGAATACGGTGACTTGATGCGGATAGGGTTTGACATTGCAGATGGCCCGAACGAAGGTTTCTATGACCGCCAGTTTCAGCGAAAGAAGCAGAATAACTCAGATGCCAAGTGGCCGGGAATGTACTACCAGACAGTAAGGAAAGATGACTTGAGATATTTCAAAGGCTTTATCCAAGCTATTGAGCAGAGCAACCTTGGCTATAAATGGGATTGGGATGAGAAAACGCTAAATGGCAAACTTTTCGGCGGTGTATTCGGCGAGGAAGAGTACGTTGCCAATGACGGAAGCATCAAAACCGCAGTCAAATGCTTTTATGTGAGAAGTGTCGAGCAGATTCGTAAGGGTGTGGATGTACCTGAGATTAAGCGGCTCAAGATGCAGGGCTATACAGGCCCTGGAACGTACGGCCATGAAGTCAGCTTAGATGACGATATCCCATTTTGATGAGAGGAGGGAGCACGGATGATTATACACGGTCAGGTTGTTAAAACAACAGATGCAGAGGTCTTTATCCGTGCTCCTCTGTCATCCTATCTGGTTGATAAGCGGCGAATCGACACGGTAGAAATCATCGTCACCGATGGCCGGCACATCAGCGCAGCACAAAGGAAACATATCTATGCAACCCTCCGCGATATCTCCCTGTACACAGGGCATGATGTCGAGGATTTAAAGAGCATCTTTAAGGCCGATTACATCGCCACAACCGGAGAGCCATGGTTTAGTCTATCCAACGTGGATATGACCACGGCCAGCAACTACCTACAGCATCTGATTGAGTTTTGCCTGGTATGGGGTATTCCTACACTGGATAGCTACCTCGACCGTGCTCCTGATGTAAGCAGATACCTCTACATGTGCCTGGCTACTCGTACCTGTGTTCTTTGTGGTAAAAAGGCTGAGGTCCATCATAGCGGCGAGGATCGCGTTGGAATGGGACGTAATCGGCAGAAGATATCCCACCTTGGCCTGCAGGCTGTGGCATTGTGCGCTGAGCATCATAGACTTGGCAAAGGTGCGATCCACAACATCCCGGAGTCGGAGTTTTTCGAGAAGAATCACATTTATCCGATACGGCTAGATGAGCACCTCTGCAAACAGCTGGGATTGAGAATTTAGAAAGTGAGGAGAAAAGATGAAAGCTAAAACAATCAAAGCCATTTTGGCTAAGAAACATAAAGATTTTGTTGCCTCTATCCAGGACGAAGAGGTTAGAAAATTAGTCGATAAAAACTCCATCATCACAGGTGGCTCAATCGTCTCAATGTTGCTTGGTGAAAAAGTTAACGATTTTGATTATTACTTTACCAATAAAGAGACATGTCTTGCCGTGGCCCGGTATTACGTTGAGCAGTTTAACCAAAAGACTCAAAAGGGTGTGGCTGTCCAAGAGCTTGAGAACAGCAGGATAAGGGTATTCGTGAGCAGCGCAGGCATTGCCGCCGAAGATGAAGAGTCCGAGGAACTTACCACCGAGTTCGATGACGAGGGAATGGAAGAGTTGGGTCTGCAAGAACTCAAAGAGGCTCAGAGCGAGGAGAAGCCCTCTTATAGACCAGTTTTCTTATCCTCGAATGCAATCACCTTAACAAATAAAGTCCAGCTTGTCATCCGTTTTTATGGCAATGCTGAAGAGATACACACCAACTATGATTTTGTCCATGCGACATGCTATTGGACATCTAAGGATAATAACTTAGTCCTCTCGGGCAAAGCTCTTGAAGCTATCCTGGCAAAAGAACTTGTATACCAAGGGAGTAAATACCCTCTGGCATCGATTATGAGAACCAAAAAGTTTATACAGCGCGGGTGGCAAATAAACGCCGGTCAGTACCTAAAGATGGTTCTCCAGTTGCAAGAGCTTAATCTGCACGACATCAACGTGCTCGAAGAACAGTTAACAGGTGTAGATAGCGCTTACTTTGCAATGGCATTAACTGCAGTAAAGAAGAGGGTTGAAGAAGATCCAGAGTTTAAGGTTGACAATTGCTACCTTTTCGAAGTCATTAACCGGATATTCTAAGTGTCATGTGTGAGGTGGCGGAATAGGTAGACGCTATTTTATCGGATAAGCGAGTAGGCAATCACCATCCGAAATATATGGTTCGCAGTAAGAATTGTCATGCGGGGTGAACAAATCCCCGCCCTCACACCCCTTAGGGAGGAGATAGAAATATGTTTGACGATAACTGCAAATGGCACGAATCTTGCGGGGCCGATATGTGTCATGGCGAGGGTGTTTGTAGGGATTTTGAAAAGATAACCTCGAAATGCGCAGCAGATGAGGGAGACAAGGCCAGAGGTGATATGGATGGCTGAGAATAGCAGAATAGAATGGACAGATCACACATGGAATCCTTGGCAAGGTTGTCACCCAGTAAGTCCTGGATGTGACCATTGCTACATGTACCGCGATAAAAACCGTTATGGGCAAGACCCCGCAACAGTAAAGCGGTCATCAAATCAGACGTTTAGATCACCGTTAAAGCTTAAATCAGGATTAGTATTCACTTGTTCTTGGTCAGATTTCTTCATTGAAGAAGCTGACGAATGGAGAGAAGAAGCTTGGGAGATTATCAGAAAAACTCCTCAACTGACCTATCAGATCTTAACCAAGCGTCCGGTGAACATAGTGGATCGGCTTCCGAGTGATTGGGGGAATGGATGGCCTAATGTTTGGCTGGGGGTTACTGCAGAGAATCAGGAACAGGCAGACAAGCGGATACCATTGCTTCTACGGATACCGGCAGCAGTGAGATTTGTCAGCGTAGAACCGATGCTTGGACCGATTAACCTGATGTATATCGATCATGATTGGCAAACTAACGCATTGACTGGTAAACAATTTGATATGGGCAGACCATGGAAAGATACAGGAAAATTGGCCTGGGTGATATGCGGTGGAGAGACGGGACCAGGTGCAAGGCCAATGCATCCTGATTGGGTACGGGACCTGAGGGATCAATGCCGGGCTACGGATGTGCCTTTTCTCTTCAAGCAATGGGGAGAATATGCTCCCTGTGACCATTTCTCAGGGATTCTAACACCTGGCCCTGTTATCTCATTGGACGGGCAGCCAAACGGGCTAATGGCTAAGGTCGGCAAGGTGAAGGCTGGCCGACTCTTGGACGGTCGGACATGGGATGAATTCCCGGAGGTGCATCATGGCTGAGGAATCTATGCTAACGCGGGAACAGCTTGAGGATGCGACGAGGTGCAGAAAATTAGGATGCAGCAACTGCGTAATTAAAGCGGTTTATATAGATGACTGCATTGCTGATGTGGCCAAAACAGCCCTTGCCCTGCTGGATAAAGTTGAATCGCAGCAACAGGAGTACGAGTCGAGACTTGATGCTATGGCCTCAGCATATCGTGGGGAGCAGCTGCACAACTACAAATTAGAGGATGCAATAAAGCAAAAAGACAAGATCCTTTTGTTGACCAAAGAGGCCCTAGAAGGCGCATGCGACTATTGCAACATTCCCTGTTCAACGTGCAGGGCTGGAGAGGCTATAACGGCCATATACAAAAGTTTGGGAGAAAGCTCATGAAGGCAGTGGTTAAGTACCCCGGATCAAAGTGGGGTATCGCAGATTGGATTATCGGCCACATGCCAGATCATCACACATACCTCGAACCGTACCTTGGCAGCGGTGCTGTCCTCTTCAAGAAAAGGCCAAGTCCTATAGAAACCGTGAATGACCTGGACTGCAACGTCGTTAACCTCTTTCGAATCATCCGGGAGCAGCCTGAAGAGCTGGCAAGGGTGATTGCGGCCACCCCGTTTTCTAGATTCGAATACGATTCCACGTTTGAGCAGCCAGCACCCGAGGAGCCAATCATGCAAGCCCGGTGGTTCTTACTCCAATGCTGGCAGGGTCATGGGTTTAGAGTAAACGGCTACAAGGTTGGATGGAAGAACGATGTACAAGGCCGCGAAAAAGCTTATGAACTCTCAAACTGGTACCGCCTGCCTGTGTGGATTCTGGAAGCTGCCGAGAGATTGAGGAAGGTCCAAATCGAAAATAGGCCGGCCATAGAAGTCATCAAGCGCCACAAGTATCCAAATGTCTTAATCTATGCAGATCCTCCCTACGTTTTGGGTACCAGGACCGGAAAGCAATATAAATGCGAAATGACGGATAACGATCATAGGGAGATGCTGCAGGCTTTACTTGACCACCCCGGGCCGGTTATTTTATCGGGCTATGAAAACGACGTGTATAACACGATCCTTCACGGTTGGCACAAAGAAAGTGTGAATGCGCAAGCTGGGTATAGGAAACCGGTAGTCGAGACAATTTGGATGAATCGCACACCCGCGCAACAATTAGAGATGTTTTGAGGTGATCACATGATTGACATAGCAACCCTCGAATCCATAGCAACATCCCAGGGATTCGCGTCCCTGGGGGCCTATGTGGACCACATCATAAAAGAGTATGGGTCATGGGACCCGGAGGAGGTACGAGATGTTAAAGACGTGGGAAGTATACAAGATGGCCTTAGAGAATCCAAAGGCAAAGTTTAATAGGTTAGCCCACAGGGAAACGTTTGAGTTAAATGAGAAAGGGCAGTTAATCTCTATCCTTAGCGATACAACAAGAACTGATTATGCCTGCCCAAAAATAAACGAAGATTGGGAGTTAGTGCGCGAGCCAGTGGATTTCATGACGGCGGTCAATAGTGGGAAGTCTATATCAGATGAGAGGGGCCTTGTTACGCGCTGCACTCCCGAATGGCTTTTGGAAAGAGGAATGTTGTCCATTGAACTGATCAACAGCAAGTGGTTTATCGAGGATTGATAAGGGGTGAGGGCATGACTGGAAACTTGACCAACAGCTTGCTTGAGACAACCCGCGAATTCGAAAGGCAGTTTGAGGATATTCTTCCCTCTGTGGAGCGCGCTGGAAGGGTCCAGGACGTGCTTGACATCATCCTTGGTAGATTTACCCTCAAAAAGCTCCAGAATCTCTCCAAATGCGAATCTCCCATTGAGAAGATGATGTGTCTTTGCCTCTGGGAGCAGATGGAGCCTATGCGGTCAAATTACGCCATCCATTTGCTCCCTCAGTGGGAGGTCCAAATTGAAGGAGAAGAGTACCGGGTGGATTTCTTCGTTGAGGCGTGGGCTAAGTGCTTCCCTCATGTGAGTGTCAAGGTGGTCATTGAGTGCGACGGGCACGACTATCATGAGCGCACACCTGAGCAGGCTAAGCGCGACAAGAGGCGTGACAGGGCATTTACCAAGGCTGGGTATCATGTGCTGCGGTATACAGGGAGAGAGATTACAGCGGACCCCTTCCGATGTGCCCAGGATGTGTTTATGACGGTGAGGAAGTTGCTTAAGGTAGATGAGGAGGGGTAGGGATGGCGGACGTCAAGTGGATAAAACTCGCAACAAACATGTTTGACGATGAGAAAATAGACTTTATATCAAGTTTACCAGAGGCTGACTCTATCCTACTCATCTGGATTCGCCTACTCACCTTAGCGGGGAAATGCAATGCCGGTGGCTACATTCTCCTGACCGAAAACATCCCGTATACCGAGGATATGTTGGCCCACAAATTTAGGAAACCCGCCAGCACCGTAAAGCTTGCGCTTGAGACGTTCCGTAAACTTGGCATGATGGAAACTGACGAGATGGGGCTTTTTCTTCCGAACTGGGAGAAACACCAGAATATTGAGGGGTTAGAGAAGATTCGGGAGCAGACGGCGCACAGAGTGTCAAGATACCGCCAGAAACAAAGGGAGCTACAAGAATGTAACGTTACAAGTAACGCTTCAAGTAACGTTACGGTAACGCAGAGTAACGCAACAGATCTAGATATAGATCAAGATATAGATATTAATATTAATGGCGTTTTTGAATCGATTTGGAAGCTCTATCCGAAGAAAGAGGGTAAGGGCCAAGTTAGTAAAACGCAGAAGGCGAAGTTGGCGAAGATCGGAATCGAGGAAATGAGTAGAGCAATCGAGAGGTATAAAAAAGCCAAAGAAGGTCATGAGAGAAGGTATCTACAGAACGGCAGCACATTCTTTAACTCCGGCTATGTGGATTACCTGGATGAAAACTACCAGGAAGCGGAGGCCCACAAGCCTGAAGAAGGACCGAAGAAGTTGTGGTGATAAAAAATGAACTACTTTGACTACGAATCGGAACGAAGCATCATAGCGGCTATGTTGGAGAGCGAAGAGGGACTGATTGAGGCAACCGCGGCAATGCAGGCCGAGGACTTCTACGAGCCAAGGCACCAAGCCATGTTTGATATCCTCGCATCCCTTTATGCTCAGTCCATCAAGCCTACATACCTGGAAATGTTAAAAGAGGGGCATAAGCGCGGCACCTTCTCCAAACCTGAGGACCGGGAATATGCAAAACAGACCATCGGATTCCATGTATCGGTGACACAGCTTCCTTACTGGCTAAAAAATGTTAAAGACAAGGCCCGACTCCGGAAGATGCGGAAAGACTTCATCCGATTAGCCGAAGAGATGAAAAACCCTATTGTCGACGTG
Source organism: Desulfitobacterium chlororespirans DSM 11544 (assembly GCF_900143285.1). Taxonomy (NCBI): domain Bacteria; kingdom Bacillati; phylum Bacillota; class Clostridia; order Eubacteriales; family Desulfitobacteriaceae; genus Desulfitobacterium; species Desulfitobacterium chlororespirans. Next base: position 28,460 of record NZ_FRDN01000009.1, on the reverse strand, counting down.
AACAAGCTCCTGCAGGATGCGACGGAAGTCATCATGAGACTAACTATCGACAACGCCGAGAAGATCGAATCAGGGGCGGAGTTGGTGCAGACGGGGAAGCAAGTCATTGAGGAAAGGATAGCCAACAAGGGACTCCTTCAGGGCATACCGACGGGGATAGGGAAGCTTAACAGGCTGACAGGGGGGTGGAAGGCCGGGGATCTAATCATCGTTGCCGCAGAGAGCGGTAAAGGGAAGACTGCCTTCGCTCAAAACTTTATCTCCATCGCCTGTTTTGGGAGTGATACCCCGACGCTATACATCAATTCAGAGATGAGCCGGCAGCAAGTTATCTTGAGGTTTGCGTCAATGATTTCCGGGGTCAGCAATGACCTAATCAAATTCGGCGAAATATCAGGTGAGCAGAAGAGACAAATATTTGACTCATTGGACTTCGTAGAAAAATCTCCGTTTTACCATTACCATTCCCCCTCCCTGAATCTGCAAAAAGTGATGAGTGCGATTCGGAAGATGCATATCCAAAAGGGTGCGAAGCTTGTGATTCTGGACTATATAGGCAGACTGGACCGCACGGACAAAAGCTCCAAGGAATGGGAAGAGGTTTATCAGATAGTCAAGGCACTTAAGACGCTGGCCGGGGAATTAGGGATCGCGGTTCTGGTGCTCGCTCAGCTCAATGATGACGGGACTCTACAGGTTGCCAGGCGGATGAAAAATGAGTCGGATATATACATCAAGCTTCTGCCGATGAGCAGCGAAGAACAGACGGAGGCAAGCCAGAAAGCCCGGGAGAATGGATGGAGGATGGACCCGAATTATTGGATCGCCGTGGAGAAGAACAGGGATGGCCAAGCAGATGTAATGGTGCCGGTGTTATTCAGAAAAGAGACACTGAGGGTGATTGACGTTGCGAATGTCTGAGCTACTCAAGCTTTACCAAGGGATGATTTTTGAAATGTATCTGGCCGGGAAGTTGTTCGAAGATGAGTTTGATATCCTGTCGGCACTCTCTGAGGGGATGGAAGCGGACGGGAACGTGGTGGAGCTGGTGTCAAAAGTGATGCCGGATGACCTAAAGGATAGTGATATAGCAGACTGCATAAGGGCAAAGCAATTTAGAACAGCACTGACGATTTTAGATTAAAGAGGTGACAGCCATGACTAGACCAATTCCTACAGCTCCAAAATGCCGGGAGTGTGAATACGTATATCGCGTATATCCGCCAAGTGTACGCCGAAGCGCGTATCAATGCATACATCCGAGCGTTAGGATGAGGCATCTCCCGGCGGTATATTTATCAACGTCGCCTAAGTGGTGTCCAAGGAGGAATGAAGATGAAAAGAGAGATTAAATTTCGCGGGGAGAGAGTAGATAATGATGAATTTGTCTACGGTTATTTAACAAAGATGTGGGGCCTTCTCCATATCGTAGACCTTAACAACGAGAACCTTGCATATACGGTTATACCTGAGACGGTATGCCAATTCACCGGACTCCATGACAAAAACGGTGTGGAGATATACGAGGGTGATATCGTAAGACACAACGGAAACCTTGAAAGCCTAATAGAGTTTGATGCTGAAGATGCAGGCTTTAAGTCAAAAAATAAGTATTTCGGTAAATTGCATCCGAGCAAAGAATTTTTTAAAGACCACGTTGAAGCGATCGGTAACATCTACCAGCACCCTCACTTGCTCGAAGGTGCTGGCCATGACTGAAATATCTTTCGTTATTCCCGGCAAGCCCATGGGCAAGCAAAGAGCCAGGACGCTTAAAACAGGTCGCAGTTACACACCTCAAGAGACGGTCAACTACGAAACCCTGGTCAAGCAAATTTACATCATGCAGCACTTCGCTAGGCAGCTTGAGGGGGCTATAGAGGGAGAGATTACGGCATATTATCCGATTCCGCAGAGTGCCGGCAAGAAAAAGCGTGAACAGATGCTATCCGGGCAGATTAGACCAACGACAAAGCCCGATTGGGATAATATCGGGAAGATAGTGTGCGACTCGCTCAATGGGCTGGCGTATCGGGATGACGCGCAGATTGTGGAGTGCGTGGTTAAAAAGTATTACTCAGACATGCCGAGAGTAGAAGTTAAGCTGAGGGAGGCGGGGAGCAATGGGTAAGATCGGAATCAAGTGTGGATTTTGCGGCGAGCCGCTGTACATGGACAGCTACAAATCGTGGCAGAAGGGCCGCGCGGGCTCAATAATAGTGTTCTGCGACAACGACGAATGCCCGGTAAAGCCTTGCAGTGATGCCGTTAATCCGTCCAGAGCACTTGCGGAAGCTAAAGCGTTCGGGAATTTGGTTAAGGAGTTTATGGACTGAGGAGGTAGGGCAAAAATGATTAAATCACTGGCTGTTAATATTCTCGTTTATTTTTGCATCCTTGTCATGATTGATGCAGTTTGGCAAATTTTAGAGATTACCGAATTCGGCCAAATTCAGCCAAGTATGAGTGATCGTATTATTGGTATGCTCTTTGCTTATTCGCTGCTGAGGCACATTTATCCAGGAGGTAAGAAGGCATGAGTGATATCCTGCGCTGGGATACCGTAAAGACCCGGAAACCCCACAAATGCTTTGGCTGCGGCAAGATTTACCCTGTAGGCACAATGATGGTTAATGCGGCTTATGCAGATGGAGAGTCGGCGTGGTCATGCTACTGGTGTGAGACATGCCGAGAATATATGCGGCGATATTTTGAACCCGGTGACGAAGTGGGTGAGGGAGAAATTCTTGATAACGACCTCGAAGGATGGGAGGAACTTAGGGCAGAAATGGAGGGAAAGCCATGAAGGACGATTACGTAGATGAGTTATTGAGAAAATACGGGCGCAATAAACCCGATGCCCAAAGCGCAAAGCGCGTTTGCCTAAAAGCGGGCACGATCGAATCTCTGAAAGCCCAAATAGCGGAAAAAGATGAGTTTTTCCGTGAGTGGTGCGCCGGTGAAGACCAGTATCAGCACACAGTAGCAAAACTAGATTGCGCTAATATAAAAATCGCTGAATTAGAGACTCTGCTTAAGGAATCACGGCGCAGGGAAAAGGCAGCAATAGAAGATATGAAGGTTGGCTGGTTATGCCGTGCATGTGCAAAAAGAGTTGTTGGAAAAGAGTGGTACGGGTGCGAAAAGAGGATCTTCATTGAAACTTCGGAAAGAGTTGTAACTTGCTACAATTTCGACTGGCGCGGTCCTCAGGAGTCCGAGAAGGGGGATGTATCACAATGCGAACCTACGGCACAGTAACCACAGCAATGGAGGCGTACGCGAAGGACATGCCTACTGCAGGGCCAGTAACATCTTATCGCCTTGAGGAAGAGTTTGAGACGCGCGTCGCCCGGAATCTGCAGACGATAATCAAGATCGGCAAGCCGGGAATGAAGGTTGAGCAGGAGGCGCGGCAGCGACGGCGCAAACTCAAGGAGAAAATGGAAATACTCAGGACCTTAAAGGAATTTACTGACAATAATAAGCAGCTGAAGATTAGTTTATACAAAGCCCTCAACACCATGCAGAAAACAGAGGAGAATCAAGGGCAGAGGATGTATACGCCGAGGATTAGGACGGACATAACATTGGCAGAAAGAGGTGGAGCGGGCAAATGAAGCTGGATAATGAAGTCCTTAAAATAATTGAAACGGCGGTAAATAAAGCAGCTCAGGACAGTGCAAAGGCGGCTCACGAAACCTCTACAGAGCGTAATTATTTCAGGGAAACTGAGATCCTTCTTTACAATTATCCGGCGCTTAAGTTAAAAGTCGCGCAAGATGAGGAATTCCTTTATGACCCCGAAGCTAAAACAGCTCCTACAAACAATCGGTCAAAGGACATTGTTATTTTCTCCACACGAAGCACGGGTGGCCACGGATTAGATATTGACCAATACACTAAGGGCGTTAAATCAAGCATGATGAGGACAAGGCAAGAGGTAATGCGGATCGAGAGGGCATTGGAAATGATCAATGATGATAAGTATTACGACATAATTCCTTGTAAGTATTTCGATGAAATGAGCCTAGAAGAAATTGCGGAAAGGTTTCAATGTGATGATAGAACCATAAGAAGGCACAAAAATAGATTAGTGAACAAAGTAAAGATTATGCTTTTTGGATCCGATGCATTAGGCTGAAAATGTCCGAAACGTGTCCGGTTTATAGCCGGAAACGTGTCCTGTTCTATCCCTTTTCTATGTGATATAATTTCTACAATGCGAAAAGTGTATTAAACAAAAGGCGTCCATGGAGGGCGTCTTTTGCTATTTAAAGGAGTTCTTCATGAGGATTATTATTTACATTTTCATCGTCCTTTTAGCCTTGGTTGGTGTGCTTGGGCTTATCATTTCTTCCTGGAAAGGAGAGCAATTACAGTGCCAAAGATTGGGGAGACGCTCAGAGATAAGCAACCAGAAGTCTATCATGAGCTCGTGCGTAAAGCCAAGGAGAAGAAACCAACTAAGAGCTATTCCTTTAGAGAGATTAAGGAACTCATGCGTGGTAATGCTTATGTTCGTGGTCGCGGTGGCGCTGTTAGGCAGGTGAGGCATAAATGAAGTTTTTGACAGTTAGCCAATGGGCAGACAAATATAGAATGGTCTCAAAAGAACATTCTATAGAACCCGGGCCATGGCGGACCAGCCGTACCCCATACATGAAAGAGATTATGGATGCGATCAACCATGATGACACTCAGAACATTGTTGTGATGAGTGGATCTCAGGTAGGAAAAACGGAGCTCTTGCTTAACATCATTGGCTCTCATATGCATCAAGAACCAAGTCCTGTTATGATAGTTGAGCCAACATTGGATCTTGCCATGCACTTTTCGCATGGTAGGCTGTCTGCTATGGTTAAAGAGGTGCCAGAATTAAGCGCACTTATAGGGGGATGTCATCAAAAGCACATGTTAACTTTTGCCGGCGCGAACTCTGCAGCGTCATTGAGTTCATGGCCATCTCGGATAGTATTGCTTGACGAGATTGATCGTTATCCTCTGGGAGATAAAGAGGATCTGATTAGTATAGTGATAAAGAAATCAAATGTTTTTTATAACCGCAAAATAGTGATGACCAGTACGCCTGCATATAAAGGTGTCTCTAAAATCAAAGCGGCCTATGAAAACAGCACAATGGAGCAGTGGTGTTTGCCATGCCCGAGCTGTGGTGAGTATCAACCGCTTTCTTGGGACCAGATGAACATAAAGTTGTGCAGTATGCTGTGCAAACATTGTGGCTCTTCTCATATTGAAAACGAGTGGAGGAATGGTAATGGCAAATGGATTGCCAGAAAGGAAAACGCAAAGACACGAGGCTTCCATATAAGCGGGCTTGCTTCACCATGGGTGGAATGGGAGGAAGCCTTTAGGCGGTTCTCACTTGCGAAAGAAAATGGAACAGAAGAGCTCATGCTATGGGCGGCCATGACACTTGGAGAGCAATGGAATAATCATGCCGAGTTTTGTCGAAAAAGTAAGATGAGGTGAAAGGTCGGTTTTTGTCGAATGGCGCGGGTCCTTCCGGCGGCCTGGAAGGGGTGCGGGTCTGGCGAGCCCCGATATTCGCCTAGATATAGAAAAAATTTTATAGCGACTTCCTTCCGTTTTTGGGGGTGTTTATGAGTACGAAAAGAGTTACTTCGGTTGATGGCATAATAGTCACCACACCCGTGATTTCAAGCCTGTTTGGGCTCACTGACCGGAGGGTGAGACAACTCGTTGAAGAGGGGATAATTGACAGGGTAAAAAACGGAAGCTATGAGCTTGCTCCGACGGTAAAAAAGTACATCATGTATTTGCGAGCCTGTGCAGACGGCAAGGAATTAGAAAAAGATGCAGAGGCAATCTATATGGTCGAGAAAACGAAGCACGAAGCGGCTAAAAGAGAGATGGCAGAGATGGAGTTAGCCCAAATGCGGGGTAAGATGCATGACGCAGAGGACGTTGAGCGCGAAATGAACAACATGTTATCTGCATTTAGAGCAAAGATGATTACGATGCCTAGCAAGATTGCCCCTGTCTTGGTTGCCAGGACCGAAGTTCCAGCTATACAGGAAATTATCCAGAAAGAAGTTTATGAAGCGTTAAGCGACCTTTCGGAATACGATCCTAAATTGTTCAGAGGTGAAAAATACATAGAATTTGATGAGGAGGAAGCAGAAGGTGATCTAAGCAGTGAGCCAATCGAACAAGACAGCTAATCTATTTAAGCGCATTGCGAAAAACGTTGCTCCTCCACCAATCCTTACTGTGAGCCAATGGGCAGATCAATACAGGAAACTCTCTAAAGAGGCTTCTGCCGAACCTGGGCAATGGAGGACCAGTCGCACTCCGTATATGAGAGAGATTATGGATGCCATGAACCAGGCTTGGGTCGAGACCATTGTTATGATGACCAGTTCCCAGGTTGGAAAAACAGAGTTCTTGCTCAACATCATTGGATATTTTATTCATCAAGACCCGAGCCCGATCATACTTGTGCAACCCACATTAGAACTAGCTCAAGCGTTTTCTAAAGATAGATTGTCACCTATGGCCCGAGACACGCCTGAATTAAAAGACAAGATTGGAACTGGGAAAAGTCGAGATAGCGGCAATACAATGCTGCATAAATCGTTTCCAGGTGGCCATATCACTATGGCGGGGGCAAATTCCGCGGCCTCCTTGGCTTCTCGGCCGATTCGGATCGTGTTGCTTGATGAAGTGGATCGTTACCCTGCTTCAGCTGGTGAAGAAGGCGATCCTGTTTCCCTGGTAACGAAACGATCTACGACGTTTACTAACCGCAAAAGAGTGCTGGTAAGCACCCCAACAATTAAAGGGGCATCCAGGATAGAGACGGCCTATGAAAACAGCACAATGGAGCAGTGGTGTTTGCCATGCCCGAGCTGTGGTGAGTATCAACCACCTTCTTGGGACCAGATTCATTTTGATTCGAGCGGTATGGTATGCAAGCACTGCGGGGTTATCCACGCTGAATTAGAATGGAAAGCCGGCGAGGGCAAATGGATTGCCAGGAAAAAGAATAGGAAAACCCGGGGTTTTCATTTAAACGAACTTGCATCGCCTTGGAAAAGATGGGAAACCATTATTGAGGAATTTAAAGAGGCTAAGAAAAGCGGCATAGAAACTTTTAAGGCGTGGACGAACACCTCACTTGGTGAGTCTTGGGAAGAAGAGGGCGAGAAGCTTGATGAAGATGCGCTATATAATCGCAGGGAGATGTATTCTTCAGATGTGCCGGATGGGGTAAAAATTCTAACAGCTGCAGTAGATACTCAGGATGATCGCTTTGAGATCGAGGTCCAGGGGTGGGGGGCTGGTCATGAAAACTGGAGAATCCAGTATCATGTCATTTATGGAGATCTGAAACAGCCCCGGGCCTGGACAGAGTTGGACGAATATTTAAAGCGCAGTTGGAGAGATGCCGAAGGGCGTCTTTTTTCTATTGCGGCTACCTGCATGGACTCTGGGGGGCACTTAACCAATGAGGTCTATAAGTTCTGCAAAGAAAGGGCGGCGCGTCGGATATTTCCAATCAAGGGCGAGAGCCCCGGGGACGGGACCTATCTCCCCCTAATTATCGGTACATCTACGAATAACCGCTATAAGGCAACGGTGATTCGTTTGGGGGTCGATGAAGGCAAGTTTAAGGTAATGAGCGCTTTAGGCGTATTGCCGGTTGATGAATCCGGAAACAAGTCCGTAGGTTATTGCCATTTTCCGTTAACTACGCCGGATAAAAATCGGGGATATGAGCGTCAATACTTCGACGGATTGACCTCTGAAGTGATGCAAAAACGCTATAAAAAAGGGGTGCCTTACTATGTCTGGGTCAAGGTAAAGGTCAGAAATGAACCGTTTGACTTGGCGGTTTACAACCGGGCAGCTATTGAATTATTACAGCCTGATTTAGATAACATGCAGCCGTTTTGCACTCATAGTGCAATCGTCAAAACACCTGCCGCGGCTCCAACAAAGCGCCGGAGAGGTACATCAAGCAGCGTTTAAACCTTGAGAGGAGGTGAAAGAGAATGTCGATAACACTTGAGCAGGCAGAAGAGCACTTAAAGGCGTGGCTCAACGCTGAATTATCCGTAACCACAGGACAAAGCTATAAAATCGGCAGCCGGGAGTTGACTCGAGCAAATTTGGCTCAGATCCGGGAAAGAGTGACCTACTGGCGCAAAGAAGTAGAGCGACTTCAATACCTCAAACGAAACGGCAGGTTACCTAAAAAGGTCAGACGCTACATTCCGATTGATCTATGAGCCGCTTTGAAAGTTTTCTGGGCAAGATTGCTCCATCCATAGTCCTCAAAAGAGAAAAAGCCATAACTGAGATTGCGCGACAGAAAGCACTTCAAGAGGTTTTTAATCAGGGCTATGGTGATCACGGGGCAAGCCGGCGCAAAAAGTCCATGACCGCATGGAATCCGGTTGCCGGAGATGCTGAGGAAGACATCCACCAAAACCTTAATGACCTCAGGCCCCGGGCAAGAGATCTCTTTATGGGTGGCGCGCTGGCCAACGGAGCGCTCAAAACCCTGAGAACGAACATCATCGGCACGGGGTTAAAGCTGAAGCCGGCCTTTGATGCTGATTTTTTACGTTTGTCAAATAGTCAAGCAAGGGAATTGAAACGACAACTTGAACGGGAGTTTGCTTTGTGGGCAGAATCAAAAGACTGTGACGCTGCGGGATTGCATAATTTCTATGAGCTACAGCAGCTGGCCTTTTTATCACAGATGATGTCTGGTGATTGCTTTGCGCTTTTACCGCTTTTGCCCCGAAAACATGCAACCTATGATTTGCGCGTAAGGGTCATCGAGGCGGATCGTTGCTGCAACCCCTTGGTCCAAGAGGCCAATACCTATGGCAAGATCAGTCATGGTGTTGAAATCGATGCTGACGGAATGGTTACGGCCTATTGGTTTGCTGACAAACATCCTGGATCGGCTTTTGTTACGCCGGTTAAGTGGAGCCGGGTAGAAGTCATTGGAAAGAAAAGTGGCCGGCGCAATGTTTTGCACCTTATGGAGGCTGAGCGCCCGGAGCAACGGCGAGGCGTACCGATTTTGGCGCCAATTATTGAATCATTAAAACAATTGGAGCGGTATACAGAAGCGGAGCTGATGGCGGCGGTTATCAGCGCAATGTTTACCGTATTCATAGAATCGGAAAGCTCTGATCCGGATCAATTCGGCTTGCCTCCGGATAACCCCACTGGTGAACCACTGCCCCCGATAGGCGAAGATTTGAGGCTAGGGAATGGCGCTATCCAATTTTTGGAGCCAGGCGAAAAGGCAGTATTTGCTAACCCGAGTAGACCGAATTCCGGATTTGACCCATTTGTAGCAGCTATTTTACGGCAAATAGGAGCATCGCTAGAAATTCCTCACGAGCTGCTGCTTAAAAATTTTACGAACTCGTATTCGGCATCCAGGGCGGCCATGCTGGAAGCTTGGAAAATGTTTCGCATGCGCAGAGCGTGGACAGCAGCGGATTTCTGTCAGCCAATCTATGAAGAGTGGTTCGTTGAAGCGGTGATCAAAGGGCGGATTGATGCTCCGGGGATTTTTGATGATCCGCTGTTGTTTAAGTCCTATACTCGGGCTGAATGGCACGGGCCGGCCCAGGGGCAATTAGATCCTGTCAAGGAAGTGAATGCTGCTATAGCCAGAGTGAACAATGGATACAGCACTCACGAAAGGGAGGCGGCAGAGCTTACCGGATCTGAGTATGAGAGCAATATCCAAAAGCTCGCCTATGAAAAGAGGATCCGTGAGCAATATGGGCTTGAGGAAGGGGGTGAAGTAAAAGGTGGCAACGACGAAGAAAAAGATCAAGATTAACGGAGTTATTGTAAGCGATAGCAATGCAATGATTTACCGTTGGCTCGGAATGGAGTTTACAAGCCCAGGGATGGTTAGCAAGGCCTTAGAGGAAGCTGCCGGAGAGCAGGTGGAGGTTTTAATCAATTCTGGGGGTGGATCATATCATGCTGGTTCAGAAATTTTCACTATCTTAAAGGATTATTCAGGAGATACCGTTGGGAAGATTACCGGGCTGGCCGGAAGCGCAGCATCCGTTGCGGCGATGGGGGTAAAGAAGCTGTGTATTTCCCCTACCGCACAAATCATGATTCACAACTCAACGATAGGTTCACAGGGCGATAGGCATATCCACAGTCAGCGGGCTGGACTACTGCTATCAACAGATGAGGCTGCGACCAATGCATATATGATTAAAACAGGGAAAAGCCGGGAAGAGCTGCTTGAGCTTATGGACAAAGAAACCTATCTCAATGCACAAAAGGCTCTAGAGCATGGCTTTGCGGATGAAATCATGTTCAGTAGTGATGAAACCATAAATGTCAGCAATAGCGCATCGGAGTCTTTTGAGTTACCTCAAGTGGTTATCAATAAAGTTCGAAGCGAACTTGTGAAAATGAACATGCCGTCGAACCTCGGGATTGAAATGAAAGAGCCAGAAACAGCGCCTGTAGGTGCAAAAGGAGAGGATACCACCATGGATTTAGAGGAACTGAAAGCAAAACATCCCGAACTTTATGCTCAAGTATTGAACCAAGGAATGAGTCGGGAGCGGAATCGTATAGTCGAGCTCAATGCCTTGGCCGGCGCTCCGGGAGCGTCCCAAATCGTAGCAAAAGCAATTGAAGATGGAAGGGCAGCGGGGGAAGCGGCCCTGGACATTGTTAAGGCCTCAAAGGAGCGCTTGACAAAAGAAGGAGCCGATCGGTTGGCTGACAGCGAAAATAGCGGAATTAGACAAGTCACACCGGATGAAGCCCCGGCAACGCCGGATACTGATGCTGTGTGTCAAGCGGAGGCCGACGAAATCGGGAAAGAAATTAAAAATCTGATGGGAGGTAAAAAGTAATGCCGGCTTATGAAATTGATGGATATGATAATCTAATTGCTGGAATGGTACAACCTATTGTCACTCAGTCTATTATCATTAACCAGGCAACGGATGCGAAATTCGAGCGCGGAACAGTCTTGGCAAGAACCGGATTCACGGAAGAGGGCATGTGGGTGTGCACAATTGTCAATTCGGAGGCAACACCCGCCGAAGAGAAGGTGCCGGTTGGTGTGCTTGCTGATGAGGAAGTTGATGCAACCACTGCCCAACAGCGGGCTACCGCTTATGTTTCGGGGGAATTTAACCGGGATGCCCTGATTTTTGGCGGTACTGACACCATTGCCACTCATGAGGCGGCGCTGAATGCCGCTAAAATCTACACTAAACGAGTCGTAAAATAGGAGGTTTTCACATGGCTATCAAAGATATTTATTCTTTTCCCACCCTTTTAAAAGTCATTGGCCAGTTGCCGCCCCCCAGCACCTATATTCTTAATACTTTCTTCCAGGATGGTGAAACGTTCGAGACTGAAAGTGTTGAAATCCAGACAATGAAAGGGAGTAAGCCGATTGCACCCTATGTATCCGAACTGCAGCCTGGCAAAGTAATCTTGAGGACCGGGTTTATGGCAAAGCAATACAAGCCAGCCCTGATTAAGCCGGCCCGGCCGATCACCGCGATTGATCTTAAGACAAGAGCCGCAGGGGAGAGCCTGATTAACCCTGACCAGCCGGAGGTGCGGGCCCGAAAGCTTTTGGCAAAAGATATCGTCGATCTGCAAGAGACGATCACACGCCGTTTAATCCAGCAGGCGGCAGAATTGATGTTTCAAGGAAAGATAACCCAGATAGGCGAAGGGGTTAATCAGGTCATCGACTATGATTTTGAAAATGTCTTCACACTCTCTGGAGAAGATCTCCTAAGCAACCCGAATTCCGATCCTATCGCATTCTTGGCAGGGAAACGTAAGTTAATCATGGACGCGAACGCACCGACCCCCAATATTGTTTTAGCGGATTACGATGCGGCCGTCACCATTATGCGTCATCCCAAAGTTTTAAAATTGGCAGAGAACAGAGGGGTAGATGTCGGGGTGATTGACACGACATTACTCCCCGATGGCGTAACCTATCATGGGCGCTTGCGCGATGTAGGGCTTGATGTCTACAGCTATACAGGGACTTATACGAATGATGAAGGTGAAGATGTGCCGTTTATTCCTGAAGGGACTATCGCCATTTTATCTACTCGCGATAAGTTCACTTTCCATTATGGGGCTAACGTCATCATGGATCCAAGAACTGAACAATTTGTTAGGGTAATGGGCAAGATCACGCCTCAATCCTGGGTAACGGTTGAGCCGGCTCAGCGGTGGTTGCAGATGCTGTCTCGACCATTGGCGGTCCCGTCAAATGTGGCCGGCTGGGTTGTGGCTAAGGTTATCTAGGAAGGAGATTTGGATCATGGATGTTCTTGCACTCGGAAAAATTCGCCATAATGGAGAGGATTATAAAAAAGGCGATATTATTAGGAACTTGTCGTCTGTTGATGGAGAGCGCTTGATTAGACTAAAAGTCGCTGAACTTGATGATGAGGATAATGTACTGACCACAGAGGAGTTTGCAAAATTAAAAGCCAATGCTCAAAAAGCGAAATTAGAAGGATTGGGGATTGAGCCGGCTTCTAACGTCGAAGAGAGGATAGCTCAATATTTGGAATGGCATCAGCTCAAAGGCGGCGATTGAATTGAGCAGCTTTAAAGACTTTGTTCGCTCTGACCTAAACACCTTTTTTAATGCGGACGAGCTCGCAGAGCTCCATACCCTTGACGGTGTTGAAATGATGGCCATAGTGGATTCAGATGGGTTCGAAGAATTTTCTGGGCGCTCCGTAGAGATAGAGAACGCCATGCAGGGAATATTCACCAGCTCCGTTACACTCTTTGTCAAGTCCTCAGATTACGAAAAGCCCAATGTGGGGTATAGGCTCAAACTGGACGGTGAGTATTACTATGTAACAGGGGCATCTGAGGCAGCCGGTTTAGTAAAAATAAATCTCATAGCTCACGAAAGCTAAGGTGACGATATGAGAAAGAAAACGAGCTTTGATTTAACTGTTCCTCAGCTGCAAAAGCTTGAGGAACAGTTAAAAGATTTTCCGGAACAAATCCCGGCAGTTGCAGTCAGGGCAATCAACCGTGCTGCTGAAGCGAGCCGATCCGCCGTCTCAAAGTTTGTTCGAGAAGAATACTTCATTGGAGCAAGCAATCTAACCGGGAGAATTAAGATCAAAAAAGCCTACCAGGCGGATATGGTTGCCGATATTTATGCCAAAGACAGAACCATCTCAAGTATCAACTTTAAGGTTCGAGCCAATAAACCCTTACCCAAGAAAGGGAGCTATGCCCATTTAAGGGTCAAAAAAAGCTCTTCAGGGGGAATGGTAAAGGGCTCTTTTATCACGACCGTTCGCGGGCGCCACCGCAACGTATTTACCAGGGTTACCAAAAACAGATTCCCCTTGCGCAGCCTGCATAGCCCTTCTGTTCCTCAAATGATGGGGCATGAAGACGGGATCAGGGTGATGGAAGAAACGGCGAGGGAAGTGTTAGAGAAACGCCTGGAACATGAGGTTGAGAGGGTGCTTAAACAATGACACCGATTGAGTTAGTGGATTCCTTAGTCGCCTTTTTTAAGAAGGCCGCTGCAGAGTATGACCTTGCTACTAAAACCGGCGCAGGTAAGCCCCCGCAGGTCTATGCCGGGTATTTGCCGCCTAAAGACAAAGGCGATGACTCGAACGAATTTCCTTTCATCATCGTCAGATATCTCGAAGAGGATGATAACAATGAAGCGACCGAAGTAAAGATCGGGGTGATCATCGGCACATATTGTGAAGATGAACAAACCGGCTGGCGCGATCCTCTGAACATCGCTACACGGCTCAAAATAGCCTTGAAGAAGGCTGAGGTCATCGGCCCTTATTCCTTGACAAGGTCTATTAAGGTCGATCTTTTTGAAGATCAGCCCTTTCCGTATTGGTACACAACCATGGAAGTGAGCTTTTACATTCCCCAAGTCCAAATAGATTGGAGTGAACACCATTTTGACTACTAAGCCTAAAAAAGAAACTCCGGAAAAGGCTGTTCCTGAAACAAAGGGAGCAGCCTTGATTTATGTCGGTCCAACGAATAAATTGATCACGCGCTACACCGTGTATAAGAATGGATATCCGCCACACTTAAAGGAGCAGATGGAAGAATACAAGGTCTTGAAAAGCTTGTTTGTCCCCCTTGAACGATTAACCGAATTTGAGAAGAAAGTAGTTCAAAAAGGAACGCCGGAGCAGATTTGGTTTCAAGAAGCACAAAAGTATTTTAGTGGGGTGAGGAAATAATGGCTTATAAACATGGTGTCTATGTCGGTGAGGTCCCAACATCCATTATCTCTCCCGTGGAGGCTACGGCGGGGCTCCAGGTTGTTGTCGGCACCGCACCCATTAACTTGGCAGAATCAAAAGAGTATGTCAATAAACCCTTGCTTGCCTATTCATACTCTGAAGCCGTACAAGCCTTAGGCTATTCGAATGACTGGGATAGCTATACCTTATGTGAAGCCATGTATACAGCGTTTAGCTTGTATGGCGTGACCCCCATTGTTTTCATTAACGTGCTCGATCCCTCGTCACATGTGGAGGAAGCTACAGGCAGCACTGTAGACGTTTTAAACGGAAAGGCCACTATCAATGTTGAGGGTGTCTTATTGGATACTTTAAAGGTGAAATTAAACCAGGTGAGTGAAGCTGAGCTAATCAAAGATGTTGACTATACAGCTTCATTTGATGACGGAGGCAAAGTCATCATTGCGCCAATCCCTGGAGGGGGAATTCCTGCGGAGCAGACATCTCTTTGGGCATCCTACAGCAGGCTTGACCCCGGCAAAGTTACAGAAACGGACATCATCGGGGGCGTGGATATAGAGACCGGAGATTTGACCGGGCTTGAGTTGATGAATACGGTATTCCCGAAATTTGGTTTGGTTCCGGGTACCCTACTCGTCCCCAAATTCAGCAAAAAACCCATGGTCGAGGCAGTAATGAAAGCTAAGGTCGGTGTGATAAATACCTACTTTAAGGCCATAGCGTTGGTTGATGTAGATTCTACCGAAGCAAACAACTATACCAAAGTAGCGGAGTGGAAAAACCAAAACAACTATACGGCAGCCAATGAAGTCGTATGCTGGCCCAAGATTGCTTTGGGGGATAATGTGTTTCACCTATCAACCCAGCTGGCCAGCTTGATGAATCATGTAGATTCTCTCTACGGCGATATACCGTACAAAAGCCCATCCAATGAGGCGCTGCAGATGAACAGGATGATGCTGGAGGATGGCAAAGAGATCAACCTTGGACCTGACCAGGCTGCCTATTTAAACGGACAAGGTATCGTAACAGCCCTCAACTTTATTGGCGGATGGAGGGCTTGGGGGAATAGAACGGGAACGTATCCGGCTGTGAGCGACGTCAAAGACTCCTTCATCCCTGTCCGCCGGATGCACAACTGGGTCGCTAACACCATTATCCTGACAACGTGGCAAAAAGTGGACGATCCGACCAATAGGCGCCTCATAGACACCGTAGTCGACAACTTGAATATTTGGCTTAATGGACTGACTGCAGAAGGGGCACTGATAGGCGGCAGAGTGGAATTCCGCAGCGAAGAAAATCCGATTACGGACCTCCTGAATGGCATCGTTCGTTTTCATGTCTTCCTTGCTGAGCCCACCCCGGCCGAGAGCATCGAATTCACCCTGGAATTTGATGCAACGTATTACAATCAATTATTTGCCGTGTAAAGGAGGGAAGCTTCAGTGAAAAATATTATCCCGGAAAAATTGAATGATTTCAGGGTTTATGTGAATGGGTCGGCAGACCTGAAGGGAACTGCTGATTTGCAACTCCCTTCTTTTGAGAGTATGACGGAATCCGTCAGCGGCGCCGGTATAGCGGGAGAGTATGAATCACCCAATATCGGGCATTTTCAGAGCATGAAATTCACAATCAACTGGAAAATGATCACAAGTGAGTTGACGGAGTTTCTAAAACCGGAAGTGCTGATGATCGATTGCCGCCTAGCGAACCAGGAATACAATGCAGTTCAGGGCAGGCACGAATTCAAGGCCAATCGGGTCGTCGTGAAAGGAATACCCACAACCAATGATCTTGGCAAGGCAGAAAAAGGGGCAACCTATGACGGCTCATCAGAACTGGAAGTGCTTTATATTAAGATTCAGCGTGAGGGAAAAACGCTGGTTGAACTGGACAAAATCAACTATATCTATCTCGTGGATGGCATTGACTATCTGGCAAACCTTAGAACAGCACTGGGCATGTAAGGGGGAAACATAATGGAAATTAAGCTCATAAAACCTCTAACTTTAGAGGACAAGGAAGTTAAAACGATAGATTTAAAACTCGATGAACTAACCGGTGAAGACATTCTCCAAACCGATTTGGAGATTCGCGCCGGCGGGGATCCGCGGGGCTTTGATAATGTCTATAACCAAAATGTCTTGCTGATTATAGCCTCAAAAGCATCCGGAATCATTACCGATGATCTAAAAAAGTTATCAGCTCCTGATTTTTTGGAGGTTACCTTTACTGTGCGAAATTTTTTAATGGGATTGTTGGCTCGGCCGGAGGAGCCAGAGAGTTCCGCAGAGCCTACTTTAAATTAGCCTCAATCACTCATGCAAGCATTGAATACTGGGAAAGAAAAACCCTTCGTGATCTAAAGGCATGGCGAGAGGCATTAGCTGAGGAGGAGGAAAATGGCTAGAAAAACGTTTGAAATGAGTTTTCAGATTGGAGGAAAGTTGGCCAGCTCCTTCTCCAATGCGTTTTCCGGGGTGAACAATCGCTTAACGGATTTAGGCAACCAGGCAAGACAAACTCAACGTGCGCTGGATTCCCTGAACAATGATTTTCGCAGAGGCAAAATCGAACAAGAGCAGTATGAAGAGGCAACGAAGAGGCTGACAAGGCAATTAGCAAAGCTTGAAATGGCGCAAAAAGGCCTGAATGATTTTAAGAGTTCCCTGGCTGGTGGAGCTGCTATGGCAAAAAGTGCGGCGGCCATGGCAGCCGTTGCTGGTGCGGCGGCTGCTACAGGGGTTGCCATAAATTCTCTGTCCACGGCGGGGAACTTTGAACAGCAAATGACCAAGGTAGGAGTCATAGCCGGAGCCTCAAGCAGGGAATTGAACGAACTTAAGGATACAGCACTTGAGTTGGGAGCGAAGTCCTCGCTTTCGGCCAGTGAGGTTGCCGTGGCCATGGGCGAAATCGCCGCCAAGGGCATGGATACGAACGCTATCGTGGGTGCAATGCCTGGTATCATAGCCGCCGCCGAAGCTTCAGGAGAGGACCTGGCCATGACCTCCGAAGTTGTTACCTCGGCACTGAATGCTTTTGCAATGGAAGCGTCGGGTGCTTCTCATGTCGCCGATGTCATGGCGATGAGCGCGAATAAAACAGCAGCTGGGGTTGAGGATTTGGGTTATTCATTCCAGTATGCAGCTCCTGTGGCCAATACATTGGGGATTAGCCTTGAAGAATTAGCGGCAGCGACCGGCATTATGGCAGATAAAGGGTTAGGCGGTCAAAAGGCAGGCACAGCCCTGCGTATGGCTTTAATAAGGCTGTCCGATCCGCCGACAGAAGCTGCAAAGGCCTTGAGCAGCTTAAATTTCGAAGTTACGGATTCCCAAGGTAAGTTTAAAAGCCTGACCCAGCTGTCAAAGGATTGGAATAAGGCAACAAAGAATCTGAGCGATACTCAAAAAGTGCAGTACGCTTCCACTGTTTTTGGTACAGAGGCAGCAACAGGGATGATTAACCTTTTTGCAGCCGGCTCGGATAAAATTGATGAGCTGACCAAATCCTTGGAGGGATCCACAGGGGCAGCCAAAGAGGCTGCAGATGCTATGAAAGACAACTATGCGGGGGCTTTGGAAGAATTAAGCGGTTCGATTGAAACGGCGCAGATTAAATTTATGACCCCTGTCCTTCCTGTTTTCAAAGAACTGTTTGAAGGCGTTGGCTCAATCCTCGATACGAATTTAGGCGGCATCGAACAAGCCGGGGGACAGCTTGCCGATGGATTAAGGGACATTTTTGAGCCGTTCGCCACGAAAAGACCTGAGTTAACTCCGGAAATAAGGCATGACCCGGATGCGTATGCGCAATACCGAAAAGATCTGTCTAAATACATGAAGTTTGAAGGCATGGATTTTGGAGATAAGTTTGTCTACATGCTGGATGAGGCCGCGGTGAAGATTTCGGCGTGGCTCGATGGCCCTGGCGGCGAGAGTATGAATAAAATCTTTACGAAACTCGGAGAAATAGCGGCTAAGGCATGGTTTAATGCTTTCACGGGATTAGTCAAATCGTCAGTTAGCAACTTAGCTCAGGGAAATTTAGCGTCTGGGTTAGGGCTGGGGGCCGCAGCTTGGACCCTTGGCGGGGGAGCCCTAGTCAAAGGTGGGTTAGCCGTTGGTAAAATGGCCGGCGGTATGATAGGGGCAAAAGGGCCGGTCCAATTAGGAAGCAAAGCTGCTGCTACCGTTGCACCGGCTGCCAAGGCAGTGCAGTCAGGGGGCAAGGCGGCCGCTACAGCTGCGCCTAGGGCTGCACAAACAGCAGGTAAAGTTGCTTCATTGACAAGTAAATTAGGGGGCGTTGGAAAGGTGCTTGGCAAGGCGGCCGTACCCATAGCGGCTGTCACAACGGTCATCGATGTCATTCGGTCCGATGATAAGGCGAGGGCGGCCGCATCTGGGGCAGGAGGTTTAGCCGCGGGAGCGGGCGGGGCTAAAGTGGGGGCGGCAATCGGAACTGCGATAGCCCCCGGAATTGGTACGGCCATAGGTGGTGTCCTTGGGGGAATCGTGGGTTATGCCGGTGGTAAATGGCTGGGCGGTAAAGCAGTCGATACCGCACGACAATCTGCCCAACCGCCAGGCAACACCAAGGAGACAGCAGCCCAGGCAGATGATTCATTAAACACGCTCAAATCCGGAACAGATAAGCTGAAGACTAATCTGGAGGCCTTAGCAAATCAGGCTGAGCAGGCAGAAGGATGGCTGGAGTCACTTAGCTCAATCCAAACGGCTGGTAAACAGGTGGAGCAGGCCTTATATAATCTGGCCATGCGCATCAATAATGTTCAAATGCCAAATATGGGCGGAAATAAGAGGGTGAGTTTCTTTGGCTAAGCTGTATGTGACGATACAGGGTGATACCTGGGACGCAATTGCTTATAAAACGCTGGGGAGCGAATACAGGCTCCCCTTGTTGCTGGAGGCTAATCGGCAGCATCGAAAAATCACAATATTTCCTGGGGGAATTGAGTTGACTATTCCGGAGGTTGATACCTCAAAGCATACTGAAAGACCACCCTGGCTCGGTGAGGATGATGAGTTATGAATAGCAGATGGACCTTCTTGGATTTAACCTATAATAAGAGCAATATCACCGCAGAGCTCGAAGGACATATTAAAGATTGGACCTTCACCGATAACCTAAGCGGGCAAATCGACGATTTGCAAATTACCCTGGAGGATGTAGATCATAAATGGCTTGGTGAATGGTTTCCGGCTAAGGGAGATCTTATCGAGGCGGTCGTCTACAAGCGTGAATGGAAAGACCAACTGCAAAAAACAAAGATTGGTAAATTTGAAGTCGATGAGATTGAGGCTGCGGGACCGCCCTCAGATATTACCATAAAAGCTTTATCTGTCCCCGAGTCGTCAAGTCTGCGTGGCCAGGAAAAGTTCAGAGCTTGGGAAAACACGACTCTGAAAGTCGTTGCCGGTGATATCGCCGGGCAGAATGGGTTAAAGCTATATTTCGAAGCCGGCGACGATCCTAAAAAAGAACGCTACGAGCAAGAAAGCGAAACGGACTTGGCTTATCTGTATAAGCTCTGCAACGACGAGGGACTTTGTCTTAAGTTATCCAGTGGGTCAATTGTCATCCTGGATGAGGCCGACTATGAGGCAAAGCCCCCCGTGGCGACCATTAAGCGGGTAAGTGTGGAGGGCGACGAGATCCAGGTTATAAGCTGGCAGGCGAAGACAACGCTTAGCGGTACCTATCGGTCGGCGCGTGTTCAATATCATGACTCAAGCACGAAGAATACGATCACAGCATCCTTTGCACCGCCGAATCCTCCGAAGGTGGGTAGAGTGCTTGTGATTAAAAATGAAATAAAGTCGGTCGCCGAGGGGCAAAAATTAGCCAAGAAGAAACTTCGCGAGGCGAATAAAACCGCGACAACGGTATCCATGACAGTCGTTTCCGAAAAGCACTTAGATGCGGGGATGACGATTGCTTTAGAGAAGTTCGGGAAATTCGACGGAAAATACATCATCACGCAAGCAGTCCATTCTCAAAGCAAGGTGACACTTCAGCTGCGGAGATGTTTGGAGGGGTATTGATGAATGAGAGAGTAGGAGAGGTTGTGTCGATTAACCCCGCCAAATGCAGAGTCAGGGTCAGATTTTATGACCAGGACAGTCTTATTTCCGAAGAATTACAGGTTGTTGTAAGAGGAACCTTAAAGAATAAAGATTACTGGATGCCTAAAGTTGGTGAAGCAGTATTTTGCAGCTTTACGGCGCAAAACAAGGGCTATGTTCTGGGAGCGGTATATTCGGAAGGAGATCCGCCGCCTGTAATCAGCGAAAGCAAAAGGCACATTGAGTTTGAGGATGGAACAATTCTGGAATATGACTCATCAGACCATACGCTGTCTATCGAATGTGCCGGGCCCATCAATATAGTTGGAAATGTTACTGTTTCTGGTGATGTCTTGGCGAGTGGTGTTTCGCTTAAAAGCCATACGCATGCCGAGACAGGAGGGACGACGAGTCCGCCTAATGGAGGTGGTTAATCATGGCCAAGGTTGGTAGTTTTGGAGATATAGTCTTTGAAGTCTCAGAGAAAAAAACCTTAACTTTTGCTAATTTCGAGAGAAAAGGATCGGCCAGATGGAGCGATCATGAGATTCTAAACTATAAACCGATATCAGAGTTTATTGGCTCATCTCTTGAGGAGCTTAGCTTTACAATCCTATTAAAAGCTGAGCTTGGAGTTAATCCTTTAAAGGAGCTCGAGCGACTTCGGAAAATGAGGGACACGGGTAAAGTCGCTCCCTTAATCATCGGAGAAAGGCCGGTCTCAGAGAATCAATGGTCGATTCAACAGTTAAGTGAGTCTTATAAAACTATTGATGATCAGGGTAATGTGCTGTCGGCTGAGGTTAACCTAGGGCTAAAAGAATATTATGCAAAAAAGATGGTCACATGATAAAGAAGGAGGAATGACGTCGTGCAATATGAGATAAGGCCTTTAGAAGAAATCGATTTTGGGGCAACTGGAGCACAGGAAGTATTGCAGAATGTAGCGTTCATCCTTTCAACAACGGTGTCTAGTTGTCCAATGGATAGGGCTTTCGGATGGATTCCCGACTTGGATTCACCAATTCCCGCGGCCAAGGCAAGAAGCGCAGCCAGGGTCATCCGGGCAATTAAGGAAAATGAACCAAGGGCTATTGTTGAGCAAGTAAGGTTTGAAGGTGACCTTCTTAATGGACAGCTCAAGCCAATAGTGAGGGTGAGTATAGATGAATCGATTTAATTTGCCTGATGTTAGCTTCCTTGAGAAGGACCCTCAGCTCATCGAGAGTGATTTATTGTCTTATATTCAGGGCAAAACGGACATAACTCTTTCTAATGCGGATCCGCGAAGAAAATTTATTCAAGGGTTAGTACTTTACATTGCACAAGAAAGAAACAATCTTGACTATGCATTAAAACAAAATCTCTTAGCCTACGCAGATGGAGCGTTTCTGGATCATTCCGGTGAAGGGGCTTTAACACCAAGGCTTGGGGATCAAGCGGCAGTAACAACCATGGAACTTGCCTTAGAAGAGGACCGAGTATCCGTTTTGATCATAGAAAAGGGAACTCGGTTTTTAGTTGGAAAAAATGCTTTTTTTGCCACAGAGGAAACTATAGCCGTTCCGGTAGGTCAACATACAGTCCAGATAAAGGCTTACTGCACTGAAAAAGGGGGCGTGGGGAATGGATATTTACCAGGCGAGATAACGATGCTCGTTCAGCCGTTAGCATGGGTAAAGCGCGTTAGGAACGTTACGATTTCGGCCGGCGGTGTTGATGTCGAGGAGGATGATCCTTATGCGGAAAGAATCCGTATTGCTCCGGAGTCGTTCTCCGTAGCCGGGCCAGAGGGGGCTTACGAGTATTGGGCAAAAAGGGCCAGTCAAGATATAGGGGATGTTAAAGTTTGGAGTCCGAGTGAGGGCACCGTGGATATTCGGGTGTTGCTTAAAAACGGAGAACTGCCAGCCCAGGAGATCCTTGATAAAGTACTGGCGGCATGCTCAGACAAAGAAAATCGGCCTCTTACAGATAAAGTTATCGTTAGCGCACCGGAGCAAGTTCCTTATGATATAAGCGCCCAGTACTGGGTTTTGGCATCTAATGTTACTGTCCTGGATTCGATTCAGCAAAAGGTAGAAAGAGCCTTCCAAGAGTACCTAAATTGGCAAAGATCTAAGATGGGGAGAGATATTGATCTATCCGAGTTGATTACCAGATTGAAGCAAGCGGGAGCCCATCGTGTGGCCGTTGATTCTATCATGTTTGTGGGAATTGAGAAATATCAAGTAGCGAAAGAAGAAAATGTGGTCTTATCGTTTGGAGGGTTGGCAGATGAATAGTTTAATGGATTATTCCATAACCGACCTTCTCCCGGATAGCTTGACAAAAGATGCCTTCCTGGTTGCTTTAGCGGAGGCGGTAGAGATCGAGCTAAAAGAGCTGTATAGAGAAGCGGAAATGATTTCAAACTTTTATGATGTGAACAGACTCCCGGAGATTTTGCTTAATTTCGTCGCTCACCAGAAACATGTGGATTTTTATGATAATGCTTTGCCGATTGAGACAAAGAGAAGGTTAGTGAAGGAAAGCCCTTACTTGCACAGAATAAAAGGTACCCCTAGGGCCATTGAGAAGGCTGCATCAACGATCTTTGGCCGCAGCAAGATTGATGAGTGGTTTGATTATAATGGGGATCCATTTTGTTTTCGCATAAGCGTTGAGTCCGACAAGCACGGGGCCTCTGAAGCAGAGCTAATTTCGCTCGATAAACTGATTAACGCATACAAAAATGTTAGATCTCATTTAGATAAGATTAGCATCTATCTCGCCTCGCAAGGAGGAATGAACTTTGCAGGGTGCGCCTTGGCCGGTGAACACACAATTATTTATCCGTGGAGCACGACAAAACTCGAAGGTAAAGGAAATATGCGCTTTGGGGCGGGTTATCAATCAATGGAAACAACGATAATTTATCCTGCCTAAGGAGGGAATATAATGGCAGAAACTTTTTACACGCTACTTACAAACATAGGTATGGCCAAAATAGCAAATGCGCAGGCATTGGGGACAACAGTGAATTTAACCCATATAGCTGTAGGTGATGGTAATGGGGCGTACTATAATCCTACTGCATCACGGACTGCGCTTGCTCGCGAGGTGTGGAGGGGGCAAATCAGCTCGATTGATGTTGACGCAGACAATCCAAATTGGATAGTGATTGATGGTGTTATTCCAACTAGTGACGGAGGTTTTATGGTCCGTGAGGCCGGTGTGTTTGATGGAGCTGGAGATTTAATCGCAATAGGCAAATATCCGGAAACCTATAAACCGGTTGTAGCCGAGGGGAGTGCGAAGGATCTTTATATCCGTCTGATTATTGAGGTTTCAAACGCAACAACAGTTACACTTAAAATTGATCCAGCGGTCGTGCTGGCTACGAAGATCAATCTTAATGATGCGAGGGCGGAAGCGAAATCCTATACCGACGCTGCGTTGACTGCGGCTAAAAGCTATACCGACGTCCATGAAAATAAGGATGCACCTCATTCAGGACATGAAACCCCTGCCGGAGCTCAAGCCAAAGCCGACGCGGCCACCGGCGTGGTAGCCAATGCCTTGGTTGCACATGAGGATGAATTTGCTCGCTACAAATCTAATGTAAATCTGGAATTCACCGATTTACGCATGCAGCTCGAAGAAGCCAACGTCCTGGATTTCATCAACAAAACAGGCGTGGGCTTTTACGATTTGTTTCAAACGACTGAATATGTGGACACGGCGAAAACGACGGCCACAGTCGATACGACAAATAAGGTTGTAAAGTTCGGAACCCCCTCGCCTTCCCCGGCCCGGGCAACGGTTACGCTTAGCGACAACCCCGGCAATGGAGATACCCTCACCATAGGGGATATAACTTATATTTTTAAAACGGTCATTTCGGCTGCTTATGACGTTGCCATTGGCCCGGATCTTGGGACGACGGTATCAAACTTAACAAAGGCAATAATGCTCAGCGGCACGGCTGGGGTCAATTACGGAACTGGGACACTGATGAATGATAAGGTGGTGGTAGTATGACACAGTTACTTTCTGATTTACCAATTGGTAGTAAAATTAAATATGGCACCTACAAAGTCGAAAATAGCTCTGTGGAACCCATAATATGGAGGATAGTCGATAAGAACCACGCGGGCTATCCAGACGATTCAGTGACATTGTTAACAGATAGGATAATCGATTTCCGCGGTTTCGATGCCAAGGAGCCTGGCAACGGCTCGTCGGGTCGGGTCGAGTATGGGAATAATCGCTATCGTACATCGAACCTGAGACAATGGTTAAATAGTAATGGGGCCGCCAATTCATGGTGGTCGGCCCAGAATCTTACTGGGGGCACCGCTAATACAAATAATCATGATGCACAACCTGATAATTTAGGCATGAATGGTGAGCCAACTGGCTATAGTGATATTCCAGGATTTCTCAATAACTTCACAGCCGACGAGTTATCAAAAATTTTAGATACGAGTATAACGGTGGCGAAAAATACGATTACCGATGGGGGTGGTAGTGAAACAGTTATTGACAAAATATTTCTTCTGTCATGTACCGAGGTGGGACTTCCGAATGAGAACGGTATTGCAGAAGGTGGTATTTTAGCCGAATTTAGTAATAATGCCAGCAGGGTAGCTTATCCCACATATCAGGTATGGAGTAATACATTGACCAGTAATAGGGCGTCGGTTTCATCATCCGCTTGGCATTGGTGGCTGAGGACACCACGGGCGACGGAGTCAGGTTATGAGCGTGGAATATATACCGATGGCTCCTTGAATAGTTTCTGGTGCATAACTTCATATGGTATTCGCCCTGCCATGAATCTGGCCTCAGATATTATGGTATCCGATCTACCTGACGAAAACGGTATTTATTCTATGGTTTGGGAGGTATCTCTCAATCTGAGGACCACAGAAATCGGCCAGGAAATGAATGATACCGTATTGACTACGACCTCCCCTTCTATCTCTTCGGACGGTTTTAGTGGCGGTCGAGATGATGCATTGGATGTCCTCAAAATGCTTCCCCAGTTCTTCGATCCATTCAAACACTTGGACCTACGACTCAACGTCCCAAAGATTGGTAAGGCAACAATCAAAGGTGCAGTAGAAGATTCCACTACTGTAATTACAGGAAAAACGGATAAGCACCTGGAGGTAGGTGATAGGCTATGGACGGGGATTGAGAATGAAATATTAGACCTGAATGGAAACTTCTCCGAGCATATAGTTGTGGATGCCACTGTGATAAACTCTGCACACTCAACAGAAGGTAATGGTGGGCGAAGGTTCGTAAACTTGGCAAATGGATGGTTGGTCGCAGTAACCTATAACGCGACTGATAAAAAGTATCACTATAGGGTATCTAAGAATGGAGCACCGTTTGAAGATCTATGCCAATATAGTCACCCTCAAAACACGGGAAGAATTTCGATAGTCCCTAGAGGGAATAGTATTTACTCATTATTAGCTTTTCCTACACAAATCGTGAATTTACACTTTGATGCCACTACAGTAAGTAATATTGACTTATCTACCGTGTCGACATCGGTTGGAAAATACGGTACAGCGAACGCAGATACAGGACAAACAGAAACGGGTAACGTAGCCCTAGGTATCAACGAAACTAGCACAGAACTGCATGCATGTTGGAGTAGTAAGAACTCCACCTATCCGAACTCATTTAATATCAGATATGCCAAGGGGACAATCAACCAGGACGGTAGCGTGACCTGGGGCAGTACCGAACAGATAACTAAATATAATACTGCAACATATAATATATTTGCCGGGAAACCGAGTATACTGTTGGATGGTAATGGTATACCGATCGTTTTGATAGAGCAACCGGAGATATCCTTTGACGGTGGCACTAGCGTAAGGGCCGCGAGTGCCATAGCGGCAATGAAAAGGGATAGTGGGTTCTCTACGAATACCTATCTGAACTCTCCTTGGACATATAGTCTCGTATATTATAGCCCTAGCCCATATGTTCAGGCCACACCCTCCGCAATCTACGTCTCTTCCGGAATAAACGGATTACCGGATGGTCGTATATGGGTTGCATGGAGTGGGACTGATGCCACTTATACAGTGGGCGGGTGTTTGCGTATTGCTTACTCCGATGATGGGGGCCAAACTTGGAGCACGATGGAGAGGTTGACAACCGGTAATAGCTCCGGTAGGTACCCAACAATAACAGTAAACAAAGACAACGAGATTCATATTGTCTTCGTTGCAGCGACCACTAATAATTATGGTATCAAGAGTATTAAAAATGTGGATGGTGTATGGGGGCCAATTACCCAGATTGAAAATGATACCTCGGACGGATCAACCAGTGGGCATCCATCCGCTATATTTGATCCATCCATGACTTTCACAGTACCATTATTCATTTATACGCATGAGAAGGAAGCCAAGGTAGGTTTTTATGGTGCCTGGACGGTCGGTGAGGGTTACACTCTAGAAATGCAAAACCCCTGTACCCTCACAGACGGTCAGCAGGTACCAATAGTAGACCTCCAGGTCAGCCAAAGAAATACGCAAATCCCCTTACACTCGATCGAGTCAAATCAGATCAATTACCGATTAGAAACCAACGACGTGGTTGTGGATTTGACTGTAGAGGGCAAAGAAACAGAACTCAGCAGCCTGGCCTACGCTATAAGTTAGGAGGACATATGGGCAAATACATTAACAAGGAGATTCTTGATAAAAAAAGGGCAGAATCCCTCAAGGACCAACAGATACAGGATTTGGAATTGGCACTAGCCGATCAAATGGCCAAAAATGTAGAATTGGAACAGCGTCAGCAGGATACCGAGCTCTTGCTGGCTGATATTTTAGCAGGAGGTGTTATGTAATGGCATACCCAGCATACACAGTTAGAGTTCTGGCCAGAGCGATTATCACGAAGGTTGATATGGGCGATGGGACGGCAGAGGAATTGGTGGTCGTCTACCCCCCTGAGGATCAACAGCCGATACTTGACCAAGTTTACGTTTTTAGGCCGGATTTAAAACCGGTCGAGGAGATATAGTTTCGCGCGCAACGCCACATAGGGCGTTATTTTTATGCCCCAAATACGGCCCGAAACCCGCAGGAGGTGACGGGGAGTAGGGCGCTGGGGTAGTCACCATTATGACGGGATGTCCATAACATATAAGAGAGGTGAGGCATTTGGATTTTACAATCATTACGGCCCTCATTGGAATTGTGGCAACTTTGTCTGGAATCATCTTAGGCTGGTCGGCAAAGGCAAAGGAGGCTAAGAACGAAGTGAGAAAAGATGCAGAGTTAGACACTACGCTCCGCACGGATATGGAGTACCTCAAGCGCGGAGTGGATGATATCCGCATAGAACAACGCTCGCAAGGGCAGAGGATGGATGCCATGGGCGAACGCCTTACCCGGGTTGAGGAGAGCAGCAAACAGGCCCACAAGCGGATTGACCGCATGGAGCAGAAAGGAGAATAGCTATGCATATCGTTGACCTTTCCGAGTGGCAAGCCCCGTCCGCGATTAACTATGACACATTTGCAAAGCAGCTTAGCCTTGCCATTGTCAGGGTACAGTATGGTGCCGGCTATCAAGATAAACACTATAAGACCCACATCACGGAGCTGCAAAAGCGTGGTGTGCCGGTGGCCGTATACGCTTGGGTTCGCGGCAAAACCATTGCTGAGATGGAGGCAGAGGCCACGGCTTTTTACAACAGGGCTAAGGAATTTAATCCGGCTATGTGGTGGCTTGACGTGGAGGAGCAGTCCATGACGGATATGCGTAGTGGGGTATCTGCTTATCAACGGTGGCTAAGGTCATTGGGGGCCGGCAAAGTGGGGGTGTATATTGCTCACCATCTCTATGGCCAGTTTAACGTCAATGTGGCTGAATTTGACGCTGTGTGGATTCCGCATTATGGGCGCAATGATGGGACCAGGAACTCAAAGCCCTCTTATCCTTGCGACATCCACCAATACACGGATAAGGGGAGTCTGCCGGGATACAATGGCAGCCTGGATCTAAATGCTGTTATTTCGAGTAAGGACATT